>JBAVJU010000106.1:0-5662 GCA_049687935.1 Desulfobacterales bacterium
CAGTAAGGTCAGGACGCTAAAAAAATCGAGGTCGATGCATGGACGAAAGCCGGCACGGTCTCCATACCGGCAAATTGATCCTGCGGGTGTTTCTGGTCTATTTACGGACATCCATCACACCAGTTATCAGAATCTGGTCGAGCCGTCTAAAACGTGATATAAGAGTCCGTTGAGCCGGTTTGGCCCGTTAGGCCGGTTGAGCGGTTTTTGAATCCTGACCCGATCGACTTAACCAACCGGCTCAACGGGCTAAACCGACAAAACCGGCTAACGGGCAAACGGGCCAACCGGCTCAACGGGCCAACGGGCTAAACCGACAGAACAAGGTGAGTAAATGATCCCAACTGAGAAGTCGTCCATGGTCAGTATCGAAAGCGAGATGCGTAAATCCTACCTCGATTATGCCATGAGCGTTATCATCGGACGGGCCCTGCCTGACGTGCGAGACGGTCTCAAGCCGGTCCACCGCCGCGTGCTTTTCGCCATGCGGGAGCTCAGAAACGACTGGAACAAGGCCTACAAGAAATCGGCGCGTATCGTCGGCGACGTCATCGGTAAATACCACCCTCACGGCGACACGGCGGTCTATGACACCATTGTGCGCATGGCTCAGGATTTTTCGCTGCGGTACCCGATGGTCGACGGCCAGGGTAACTTCGGATCGGTCGACGGTGATCCGCCGGCTGCCATGCGGTACACCGAGATACGGATGACGCGCCTGGCGCACGAAATGTTGGCCGACCTGGACAAGGAAACCGTCGATTTCGTACCCAACTATGACGAATCGCTGACCGAACCGTCGGTGATGCCGGCCAGGATTCCATCGCTGTTGATCAACGGGTCGTCGGGAATAGCGGTCGGGATGGCCACAAACGTTCCGCCGCACAATCTCAACGAGGTCTGCGAGGCCACGAAGGCCCTGATCGATAATCCGCAGCTCGAATGGCACGACTTGATCAAGCTCATTCCGGGTCCGGATTTTCCGACCGGCGGCATTATTTACGGCACCAAGGGCATCGAGGACGCTTACTGCACCGGTCGAGGCATCGTCCGGATGCGGGGGCGGCTGATTGTCGAAAAAGACCAGCGCACCCAGTCCGAGACGATCGTCATCACCGAGCTGCCGTACCAGGTCAACAAGGCCAGGCTGATCGAACAGATTGCCGATCTCGTCAAGAACAAACAGATCGAAGGGGTGCGCTATGTCCGGGACGAGTCGGATCGTGAGGGAATGCGCATTGCGTTGGGATTGAAGAGAGACCAGGTCGCCGGGGTTATCATCAACCAGCTCTACAAACACACGCGTCTCGAAAGCAGCTTCGGGGTTATTTTTCTGGCCGTGGTCCAGGGGCGCCCCGAGTTGCTGACGTTGAAGGAAACCCTCGAGCAGTTCATCTACCACCGCAAAGAAATTATCGTGCGGCGGACGCGCTTCGACCTGCGCAAGGCAGAGGAGCGAGCCCACATCCTGCAAGGGTTAAAGGTGGCGCTCGACAACCTGGACGAGGTGGTGGCCCTGATCAGAAACTCACGCTCGCCGGATGAAGCCCGCACGCGGTTGATGGACCGGTTCGACTTGACGATCATTCAGGCCAAGGCGATCCTCGACATGCGCCTGCAGCGGCTGACCGGGCTCGAGCGCGAAAAGATCATCGAAGAATACGAAGCCGTTCTCAAGGACATCGCCCGTTTCAGAGAGATCCTGGGCAACGAGCGACTGGTTCTGGACATCATCAAGGAGGAAATAGCCGAAATCCAGAAAGAGTTCGCGGATGTCCGCCGTACGGAAATCGTTCACGACACCACGGAAATCAACATCGAGGACATGATTGTCGAAGAGGACATGGTGGTCACTATCTCCAAAGACGGTTACATCAAACGCAACCCGATCACGCTCTACCGCATTCAGCGCCGCGGCGGCAAGGGCAAGACCGCCATGGGGACCAAGGAAGAAGATTTTGTCGAGCACCTCTTTGTGGCTTCGACGCATCACACGTTTCTCTTTTTTACCAATCAGGGCAAGGTTTATTGGCGCAAGGTGTACGACATACCTCAGGCCGGGCGCACGAGCCGTGGTAAAGCCGTCATCAATCTGCTCAATCTGGCACCGGATGAAAAGTTGACCACGGTGATGGCCGTGGCGGCTTTCGAACCCGGTCACCACATCCTGATGACAACCCGAAACGGGCTCGTCAAGAAAAGCGACCTCATGGCATTCAGTCGGCCCCGGTCAGGCGGCATTATCGCGATTACCCTGATCACCGGAGACGAGCTGATCGAGGCGCGGTTGACCGACGGGACCTATAATGTGTTTCTGGTATCGGCCATGGGTAAATCGATCCGGTTTCACGAAGCCGACGTGCGGCCCTCGGGTCGCACCTCGCAGGGGGTCAGGGGCATGCGTCTCGCCAAGGGCGACTGCATCGTCGGGATGGCGGTTCTTAGCCACGGCCAGACCCTGTTCACCTTGACCGAGAACGGTTACGGCAAACGGACCTCGGTGGACGAATACCCCATTCAAAAGCGCGGCGGCAAGGGAGTGATCACAATCAAGACCAGCGAGCGCAACGGAAAAGTCGTGGCGCTGCTGCTGGTCGAAGAAGATGACAACGTGATGCTGATGACCGACGCCGGCAAGTTGATCCGGATTCCGGTAAACGGTGTTTCGGTCATCAGCCGCAACACCCAGGGCGTCAAGCTGATCGATATCGAGGAAGGCGAAGCGGTGGTGGGCGCGGCACGGATAGAAGAGGATTAACGGCCCGAAGGCGGACTCCTTCCGAGGTGAGGTGGACACGCGTGAAACCGTCAGAAAAAGCAGTCGATAACCTGAAGATCGGTGTTGTGGGCGCCGGCAGCTGGGGCACGGCCCTGGCCAACCTGCTGGCCGCTAAAGGCTACGACATCGACCTGTGGGCGTATGAAAGCGAGGTTGTTGCCCAAATCGAGCAGGAGCGGGAAAACAAGGTATTTCTTCCGGGAATTCTACTGGAATCCACCGTAAAACCCACGGCCGACATGGCCGTTGCCAGCGGCGGCAAAGACTTGGTGCTCGTGGTGGTGCCGTCTCATGTGATGCGGGAGACGACCGTGCAGATGCGGGAGCATATCCCCCGGGAGGCCATCGTCGTAACCGCCTCCAAGGGAATCGAGAACGCCACTCATCTGACCATGACCGGCGTATTGAGTCAGACCCTGCCGCATGTTCCGCAAGAACAGCTGGCGGTGCTCTCAGGTCCCAGTTTTGCACGCGAAGTCGCCATGGGCTTTCCCACCGCCGTGACGGCCGCCGCAAAGGATCTCGCCGTCGCCGCCTTGGCTCAGCATGTATTTGCAACGTCCTCTTTCAGGGTTTACACCAACGACGATGTGCTGGGAGTGGAACTGGGCGGTGCGGTGAAAAACGTCATTGCCATCGCCACCGGGGTCATCGACGGGCTCGGTCTTGGGCTGAACACGAGAGCGGCCCTCATCACTCGCGGTCAGACGGAGATTCGGCGACTGGGTGTGGCACTCGGCGCCAAACCGCGCACTTTCACGGGGTTGGCCGGCATCGGCGATCTCATATTGACCTGCACCGGCACGCTCAGCCGCAATCATACCCTCGGTCAGAAAATAGGGCGCGGCATGAAACTCAAAGACATTCTGGCCGAAATGCGCATGGTGGCCGAAGGTGTGAAAACCTCCCAATCCGTCTATAACCTTTCGCGGAAACTCGGCGTCGAGATGCCCATCTGCCACGCGACGTATCATATTTTATATGATGATCTCGCGCCCGCGGTCGCGCTTCAACGCCTGATGACCCGTGAGCTCAAATACGAGCTGGATGAAGAATGACGAGAGTGCGGAAAAGGGTCATTGATCGATAGAGGCTAAAGGGAAATCACCATTGCCGGCCACTCAAATACACAAAGGCGCAGGCCACCGCAAGAGACTGCGGGAGAAGTTTTTGTCCTCCGGGTTGAAGGGGTTTCACGATTACGAGGTGATCGAGCTGCTGCTGACCCTGGCAACACCCCGCAAGGATTGCAAGGATGCGGCTAAAAACGCCCTGGCCAGATTCCGGAGCCTTCAGGGGGTGCTGGAAGCCGCTCCCGAGGACCTCTGCGAGGTCGACGGCATCGGGCCCATAAACCTTTTTGGGATCAAGCTGGTCAAGGCCGTTGCCGACCGCTACCTGGCCCGGAAAATCGAAAACAAAAATCCCTTGAACAACTCTCGGGATCTGTTCGATTTTCTCTATCACAGCATGCGGGACAAGCAGCGGGAACACTTCAGGGCCATCTATCTCGATGCCAAAAACCGTGTGATCGCCACCGAAACGCTTTTTAAGGGGACTTTGACCGCCAGCTCGGTTTATCCGCGCGAAGTCGTTCGGGCGGCTCTGAAGAATCAGGCGGCGGCTCTGATCTTTGCGCACAACCATCCCTCGGGCGACCCGCAGCCATCGGCGGACGACATCGCCATCACCCGACGATTGATCTTTGCCTGTCGCGTGACCAACATCACAGTACACGAGCACCTTATCATCGGAAACAACCGCTACTTCAGTTTCGCCGACCAGGGTCACATTGCCCGCATCAACCGGGAATTCGACCGGATCGACACCTGAACCGCTGCAATAAAAAGGCCTGACATGCACCCCCCCTGCTGTGAATGTGTGTGAGACATGCAAAGGATGGATAAAGATGTCGAACACGGAGCCAAAGCATCGTAAAAGCGATTATCCTTACTGCTTCTCGAAGCTGGACAAGGTTTTTCCCCTCGGCGCAGACGGGCTCCGGCAAACGCCTGAATCGTGCCTGCCCTGCTTGTACAAGACCCAGTGTCTCAGGGCGGCCATGAAGAAATCCGAAGGCTTGAAAGTTCACGAAGAAAAACTGGAACGGGCTTATGCTTCCGGCGCGATCGGTTTTCTGGAGCGCTGGTCTAAGAAAAAAGATTTGCATCGACGGATGCAGCAACAGAAAAAGACAGCCAGCGGACAAGGAGAGAAACATGAAAACGATTAGAGACATCGACATCAGTGGCAAGCGGGTGTTTATCCGGGTCGATTTCAACGTTCCCCTGGATCAGCAGCAACTCATTACCGATGACTCGCGAATCAGGGCAGCGTTGCCCACCATTGCTTATGCGCGCGAAAGAGGTGCCAAGCTGATTCTTGCCAGCCATTTAGGACGTCCGAAGGGGAAGCCCGCACCGGAATTCAGCCTGTCGCCGGTTGCCGGACGTCTCGGCGACCTGCTCGACGCGGATGTCAAGATGGCGGAGGACTGCGTCGGAGAGGCGGTCGCTCATCTGGTATCCGGAATGCAGCCCGGTGACGTGGTGTTGCTGGAAAATTTGCGGTTTCATTCACAAGAGCAGGAGAACGACGATGCTTTTGCCCAGTCGCTGGCCGCTTTGTGCGATGTCTACATCAACGATGCCTTTGCGGTATCCCACCGCGCCAATGCGTCGGTTGTTGCCATAACCAAATTCGCCCCGATTTCGGGTGCCGGTTTTCTGCTGGAAAAAGAAATCAACTATATAAAGAAAGCGATGGCAGACCCCCGCCGCCCCCTGGCAGCCGTGGTCGGAGGGGCCAAGGTTTCCTCCAAACTCGCGGCCCTTCACAACATGCTGCAGCATGTCGATACGGTGATCGTGGGAGGGGCTATGG
>JBAVJU010000107.1:0-3041 GCA_049687935.1 Desulfobacterales bacterium
AAAAACCGGTGCGCATTCCGCTTGTATCTGAGCGGCGCTCAGGCGAAGCGTTAAAAGGCCCGCAACGGCCCGCGCAAAGGCAATGTCTTCCGGAGGCCACCCGCGAGCGCTGATCGCCTGCTCGAACCAGAGAGCGCCGCGGATCTGTTCTTGGTCTGAAATCGGAGTCGACAGAAGGGCGTTGCAACCCAAGGGGTGCAAGTAGACACGATGAAGTTCGGCCGTGCGCGGATCATCCGCCGCCGATTCGGTTTGTATGGCAGACCCCTCGAGCAGGGCTTCGAAGAGTTGCGGCAAATCTTCTTGAAACAGAACGGCCCCGCGGGTGTGGCCGCCGCTTTCCCGGTCATAACAGTCGCTGCAAGTCAACTGCCGTCCGTCTAACTGCCACTGCCAGACACTGACCCGCCGAACACCGATCGCTTCGGCGGTGATTCGGGTTAAATATTCAAGGGCTTCGATGTCGGCCGGGTCGAATATGGCCGGTTTGGCGGCCAGGTCTGAAAATGCCCGGCTCTGGGTTTCCATCTCTTGACGCCGTGCCAAGAGCAGACGGGCATTGCGGTCGGCCTGCAAACCTTGCCAAATCAGCAAACCGGCCAGCAAGGACGCCAGGATGACCACCCCGATGGACATAAGCAAGGCTTTGCGGTTGTTGCGGGATACAAACCCAACGAAATCTTCCGATGGGACGACAATCAGGATCGACCACTTCTTGTCGACCGCCGACTGCAGGGAGGAGACAGTGTTGATATAGGTATGGCCCTGAACGATCAGTTCGCGGCGGCCGTCCTTTTCTATCAGAAATCGATTGAATACGCGATCCAGGACCGGGTCACCCAATTCGTTCAACCGCAGGGCGACCAGTTCCCCTCCCATCTGCTTCATCATGCGACCCATTTCCGGGTAGGCCACCAGGCGGCCGGTTTCGTCGATGATCATGGCCCGGCCGCTGCGGCCGATCTGAAGCGACCCCAGAAAGGCACTCAAACTGGTCAACTCGATGTCCAGGCCGACGACGCCAAGCAGCTCCCCTTTTTCGTTGCGGAAAGCTTTCGCAGCGGTAATGCCCGGTTTCTGGTCGGTGAAAAAGATGTAGACGTCGGTCCAGAATACCCCCGGCGTGCCGACGGCCCCGATGTACCACGGTCGTGTGCGAGGGTCGTACGTATCGTCCGTCGGGTATTCCCTTCCGATTTCTCGACCGTCAGGGTCCCTTCGAATCCAGGTCACCTTGATGCCGGTTTCTCCCCTTTCGATGATCTTGGTGTGAATCGACCGATCGGGCATCTTCTTCAGCATCATGTAATTGCCGCCGGTGTCTGCGAAACTGAAAATGGCCAGCTGGGGAATGCTTTTGAGCATCTGCGTGGCCAGGGGCTCGGCCAGATCCCTCCGGTTGCCCCCTGAAAACGACGCAACCAGGGTGCGGTCGACAATTTTGACCAAATCGGACGCCGGGGAGAGAAATGTCCGCACTTCGGTCGCAATCCGGCGGTCCAGTGACGCCAGCACGTCCTCCGAAAGTGCCAGAGCATCCCTGCGATTGTTCGAGTAGCTGTACAACGCGATGCCGAGGATAGACGCCATCATGAGCGCCACACAGGCAATCGGCACCACGATGCGCAGCAGCCGCCGTTTGAGATTCCCGCGACGGAATTCCGTGCTGCCGATGTCGACGATCTCTTCCAATTATAAATACCCACCGACGCCGATGCTCGGGTTGATGTAAACCGGACCGACTTTGAACGGTATCCCAATATCCAGACCCGCGTAGGGGGAACAAGCGACCAGTACTCCCAGTATGAGAGTCGCGATGATGAAACCCCATAACCATTTTTTCATTATGTTGCTCCTTTCGCCGCCATCTTGTGAATATCACTCAAAGACAGCCTTGAGTTTATGGCATTTGTTTTCATTTGTTCCACTCCTGCACGACAAAACCGGCCCCGTTGGGGTCCGCGATAACAGCCACCGTCCCGTTGCGCACCGTTACGGTGGGCGCCATCAACACATTTCCCCCCAAGGCTTTGGCCTTGTTGACCGTCGCGTCGACATCGGCGACCCGAATGTAGGCCACCCAGGTATTACCAATGTGAGGGCTTGGTTTGTCGAGTAAACCGACGCGCGGCTGTCCGTCCCGTTCCAGGAAGCGGTATTGAATATCGCCGACGGTTTTCTCGGCCAAACGGTACCCCCCGACCGTTTGGTAGAAGGTGACCGCCGAAGGGACATCGTCGGTCCAGACCTCATTCCACAACCACTCGTTGACATCCGCCTTGCGGTCCGCCGGATCGCCATGACTGCTTTGCACCACGCCGAAAGCCGCCCCCTGCGGATCCCTGAGAACGGCGACACGTCCCCGGCTCGGCAGATCGAAGGGTTTCAGAATGATTTTGCCGCCCGCGACGGTCGCCTCCGTCAGCAACCGGTCCATATTCGGGACCGACACCAACGGCAACCAGTTGCTTGATCGCCCGGACCGATCGAGTTTGGCGACGCCGGCCACGAGACGACCGTTGTGACGCGCGAGGGCGTACCCATCCGATAGTTCCTCGAAACTCCAGTCAAACAGGCCGGCGTAAAAATTCTTGGCCTTGTCCATGTCGGGGGTTACGAGATCGTGCCAGACCACTTTGCCGGGTAAAGAGGTGCCTTCCGAACCAAGCGGCGGGACTTTTGGCAGAATTGCCGTGCAGCCGGTGATGACGACCGCCGCAACTAAAAAGAGTGGAATACGGTAGAACCGTTTTATGAACCGGGCGAATGCCGACACCGGCCATACTGGGCGAAACGGCACAGTCGATTTCGAAAAAGACTCACTGGTCATATCCCTTCCCCCTCTCTTTAACTTGAAAATTTCATGAAAATCCTTCTGGGGCATTTTGTATAAATTTATAGAAACCGACGTCAACATCTTTGCGGTTTAAAAGGCTGCACGGGAGCTGCCGGAGCCACAACCTTTTGAAACAAATCTAATGGCGGCAGTTGATCTCGGCCTGACGATGCATAATTTGAAGCCGAATACCGAAATTGCCGGG
>JBAVJU010000108.1:0-3593 GCA_049687935.1 Desulfobacterales bacterium
ATATTTTCGCCCACCAGCGGCGCAGACCATCGCTTCAGTGTCGAATACGCGGGGCTGGGCGGTGATGTCGGCTTTAACAAGTATGTCGGTCAGCTGTCCTGGTATGTTCCCATTGTCTGGAAGTTCATCGGGCACGCGAGAGTCAAGGGCGGTTACGTGACTGAAAATTCCGCCGGGGTGCTCCCGGACTATGAACTTTTTTATATGGGGGGCTTCGATTCGATCATCGGCTTTGACCGGGACGAAATCCAGCCCAAGGATTTAAGGGGGGAGCCGATCGGGGGTGACAAATTCGCTTTTGCCAATCTGGAATTGATTCACCCGCTGCTGCCGAGCTACGGTCTGGACGGGTTCGTCTTTTTTGACATCGGTGCCATTACCTCGAGTCAGCCCGGTGCCGAACCTCAAAATTTCGATTCCGATTCTCTGCGTAAAAGCGTCGGCTTAGGGGTGCTCTGGAATTCACCCATGGGCGCCATCGGTCTGGCATACGGGTTCAAACTGGACAAGAAGGAGGGCGAAAGCACGGGTGCTTTTGAATTCAATATTGGCGGCGCCTTCTGAAGCGTCAGCAAACGCTGCTTGATTCATAGGCAAGATAGGGATAAACTCATTGGTCAAAAAATATTATGGCCAGTCGATCGGCCCGTTGCGGACGTCTTTAGATCAAGGAACCTATCGGTCTGAAGGTGTCTACCGGACCGGCCGTGGCGGTGATCTGCTGCCAAGACTCTTAGAATAGGGATTAAAGGGGGAGCAAGATGCAACGATACAAGGTTTTCTTTTCGGCTTTGGCTGTTTTGATGATGTTCAGCGGGACCGGTTGGAGCGCCGACGTTGCCAAAATCGGTGTCGTCGATGGCCAGCGTGTGCTGGAAACGTCCAGTGCCGGCCAGGCCGCGCGGGCTCAAATCAAGGAGAATTATAAACGGATGGAAGAAGACATGAAGAAGAGGGGCGCTGAATTCGAAGAGTTGAAAAAGCAATTCGAGCGCAATGCCATGGTAATGAGCCAGGAAAAACGTGAAGATTCGCAGAGGGAAATGCAAATCAAGCAGTTGGATCTTCAACAGCTCGGAAAGAAATACAGCGGCGATCTCAAGGAACTGGAGCAGAAACTGACCGACCGCATTCAAAAAGACGTCCTGGACTTGGTCACAGAAGTCGGCAAAGAGGAGGGTTATCTTCTGATCGTCAACAAACCAGCCGTTCTTTATAACCCGACTGCCATCGACATAACCGATAAATTGATCCAGAAGTACAATGCGAAATATAGTCAAGGCAAAACCGAAGCCTCCAAGAAAAACTAGCGCCGCACGGATGTCATCGCTGGGCGGACACCCTGGTGGCTGAAAAGGACGATGCAATGGAGATCCCACTCAAGCGCCTCGCCGAACATGTCGGCGGGCATGTCAAAGGCGATAGCGATAAGATCATCCGCGGGGTAGCCCCTTTCGAGACGGCCGCCGCTGCCGACATTTCCTTCGCCGACGGACCCAAATTCATCAAACGCCTGCACCAATGCACCGCCGGTGCCGTGATCGTGCCGGAGGAAATCGATGATGAGACGTCGAACCTGCTGCAGGTGGCCAACCCCAAGGCGGCCTTTGCCCGGATTATCGCTCTTTTTCACCCCCGGGTGGTTTCATTCAAGGGAATCAGTGAACGAGCCGTGATCGGTGAAAGGTTCTGCGGTGGTGAAGACATCGCCGTTGCCGCGATGGTATCCATTGGGAACGACGTTCGCATCGGCGATCGGGTTGTCCTTTACCCCGGTGTGGTTCTCGGCGATGAAGTGGCTGTCGGCGATGATACGATCGTATATCCCAACGTCACCATCCTGGACCGCTGCCGAATCGGAAATCGGGTCATTATCCAGGCCGGCACGGTCATCGGCAGCGATGGGTACGGCTTTGCGCCCGAAGGCGGGAAGCACGTGAAGGTTCCGCATCTGGGTATCGTTCAGATCGATGACGACGTCGAAATCGGGGCCGTGAACACGATCGACCGCGCAACCTTCGGCAGGACCTGGATCCAGAAAGGGGTCAAAACCGACAACCTCGTTCAAATCGCTCACAACGTGACGGTCGGTGAAAACACCCTGATCGTCGCCCAGGTCGGCATCGCCGGGAGCACGACCATCGGTCGGCACGTCATCCTGGCGGCCAAGGCCGGAATCGCCGGCCATCTTTCTCTCGGCGACAACTGCATCATCGGTCCCATGACCGGCATCGGCAAGTCAGTCGAACCGGGCCAGATATTATCCGCCGGGCTTCCGGGCATGCCTCACCGGCAGTGGCTCCGCATGCAGCGGGTGTTACCGGAATTGCCCGAGCTGAAAAAACGGCTCGCCGCCCTTGAAAAAGAGGTGGCGCGCCTGTCCGGAGAGGCCGAGTGACAGCCGGTCTTCGGCGGATCGCCGGTTGATTTACGCATCGGCGATTCGTTCCTGGCAACAACCTTTCGTCACAGGCCCCGGAGGGGAAGAAGATGCAAAGCGTTTTCGATATTCAAAAAATTCTTGAAATGCTGCCCCACCGTTACCCCTTTCTGCTCATCGATCGCGTCATCGAACTGGTTCCGGGTGAAAAGATCGTCGCCCTTAAAAACGTGACCATCAACGAGCCCTTTTTCCAGGGCCACTTCCCGGAGATGCCGGTGATGCCGGGCGTTCTGATCGTCGAAGCCATGGCCCAGACCGGCGGGGTTTTCTATATCGCCTCCCGGCCGCCGGCCCAAGCAGGATACATCTTTTATTTCATGGGTATGGACAAGGTGCGTTTCCGGAAGCCGGTTGTTCCAGGTGACCAGCTGATCATCGAAGCGAGGCTTCTTAAAATGCGCAAAAATGTCACCAAGATGGCGGCCGAGGCAACTGTCAACGGCAAGCGGGTTGCCGAGGCCGAACTGATGGCCACCCTGGGGGAGAAGAGATGATTCATCCAACCGCTATCGTCAGCCCGAAAGCCGAGGTCGATTCAAATGTGGAAATCGGGGCGTATTCCATCATCGGAGACAGGGTCCGTGTCGGGTCCGGGACAAGCATCGGTGCCCACGTGGTGATAGAACCGTACGTGACCATCGGGCCAAACTGTCGTATCTTCCAATTTGCCGCCATCGGCGCCATTCCCCAGGACTTGAAGTTTGGGGGAGAAGTCAGCTACGTGAAAATCGGGCGCGGATCGATCATCCGCGAGTTCGTCACCATTCACCGGGGGACGACCCGCGGGGGGGGAGTAACCGAGGTCGGCGAAGAATGCCTGCTGATGAATTACACCCACGTGGCCCACGATTGCAAAATAGGCCGCCGGGTGGTCATGGCCAACAATGCGACCCTGGCCGGTCACATCACCATCGGTGATTACTGCACCATCGGGGGGCTTTCGGCGATCCATCAATTTACCAAAGTCGGCGAATATGCCTTCATCGGCGGCAAAACGGGTGTTCCCAAGGATATACCTCCCTACGTGATCGCATCCGGTGAAAGGGCCCGGTTGCACGGACTCAATCAGGTAGGACTCAAGCGTCACGGCTTTTCGCAAAAGACCCTCGGAGAACTCAAAAAAGCCTACCGCATCGTCTTTCGCATCGGT
>JBAVJU010000109.1:0-13684 GCA_049687935.1 Desulfobacterales bacterium
CGCCCCGCATTTCAGGACCATAGGAAGGCACCCACGCGACCTCGCGCCCTTCCTCCATGGCGGCATGGGCCAGAATCTTGGCACTCAGCAGGATTCCCTGGCCGCCGAAACCGGCAAACATCACTTCACTTTGCATGACGCCTCCACATCTTCCGCTCGGTCATATCGGTCCGCAGCCCGCGATTTTAAAAAAATGGCCCTTCGATACCTCAAGCGGTGCGTTGATTCACTCGGGCGTTTTCAATTCACCCAACTGATAATAGGGCAGCATGGTCTCCTCGGCCCACCGAACAGCCTCGACGGGGGTAAGCCCCCAGTTGGTGGGACAGGTGCTCACCACTTCGACAAAGCTGAAGCATTGCCCCGCCAGTTGATATTCGAAGGCCTTTTTGATCGATTTCTTGGCCTTGCTGATGAACTTCGGCTTGATGACGGTCTGGCGCGCAATGTAAGCGGGTGTCTGCAAAGCGGCCAGGAGTTCGGCCATCTTGATCGGCATGCCGACCTCCTCCACCCGGCGGCCGAAGGGCGAGGTGGTGGTCCGTTGATTCGGCATCGTGGTCGGGGCCATCTGGCCGCCGGTCATGCCGTAGACGGCGTTGTTGACGAAGATGACCGTTATTTTCTCGCCGCGGTTGGCCGCATGAATGATTTCCCCCATGCCGATGCTCGCCAGGTCACCGTCCCCCTGATAGGTGAACACCACCAGATCGGGCCGCACGCGCTTCATGCCGGTCGCCTGCGCCGGCGCGCGTCCGTGGGCGGCTTCCAGGAAATCGAAGGTAAAGTAGTTGTACATCAGCACCGCACACCCGACCGGTGCAATTCCCACCGTCCGGCGCTGAATTCCCAACTCGTCGATGACCTCGGCCACCAAACGGTGGATGACGCCGTGGGTGCAGCCCGGGCAATAGTGGGTTACTTGATCGGACAGAGCCAGCGGCTTCTGAAATGTCTTGCCCATTTGAATTGCTCCATTGTTGCGATTGGGTTGCGAGAGGAGCGCCGTTTCTCGTCAACAATAAAAATAATCGGTCAGGCCGCCAATGACGTCACAAACGCCATCACCTCTTCCGGCGTCGGCACATCACCGCCGCATTTTCCATACCATTGAACCGGCCGCTGGCCTTTCACCGCGCGCTCGACATCTTCCACCATCTGGCCCATGCTCATTTCGATGCTGGCCACCACCCGGCAGCTTTTTTTGGCCGCCGCCTTTTCGACCGCCGTATCCGGGAAGGGAAATACGGTCTGCGGACGGATCATCCCGACGTCGATCCCGCGGTCCTTCAGCTGATCGATCGCGGTGCGGCACACGCGGCTCATGGTGCCGTAACTGACGATGAGAACGCCGTAATCGCCGTCGGTGTTGTAAGCCTCGAAACGGATTTCCTCTTTTTTCATCCGGTCGTATTTGGCTTTCAGGATCAGGTTGTTCTCGTTGAGCTTCTCGGGATCCAGGTACAGGGAACGGATGAGGTTGCGCCGGTCGCTTTTGCGGGTCTCCATGCCGTTGACGGCCCAATCGTTTTTGTTAGACGGTTCCGTCTTCAAGTGGTCTGGGAATTCGACCGGTTCCATCATCTGGCCGATCAGCCCGTCGCCGAGAATCATGACCGGATTCCGGTACTTCTCTGCCAGCGGAAAGGCCGTCATCACCATCTCCACGGCCTCCTGGACGCTGGCCGGCGCCAGCACCAGCAACCGGCAGTCCCCGTGACCGATCCCCTTGGTGGCCTGGAGGTAATCGGCCTGCGAGGGCAGGATGCCTCCGAGTCCCGGTCCGCCGCGCATGATGTTAACGAACACGGCCGGGCACTGGGCGCCGGCCATATAGCTGATGGCTTCGCTCATCAGGCTGATGCCCGGGCTCGACGAGGTGGTGAAAACCCGTTCGCCGGCTGCGGCGGCACCGAAAATCATGTATGAGACGGCGACTTCGCTTTCTCCCTGCAAGAAAACGCCTCCCATCTCCGGCAACCGCCGCGACAGATATTCGGCCACTTCGGACTGCGGGGTGATCGGATAGGCGAAGTAGTTCAAACAACCGGCCCGGATAGCCGCTTCACCGATCGCCTCGTTTCCTTTCATCAACACCTTGCTCATCGAATTTCTCCAATCATTCGGGTTCTCCAATCATTTAGACCCGGTCGGCGCTTCGGCCTCCTCGCTGATGGTAATGGCCACATCCGGACACATCGTGCAGCACATGGCACAATAGATACAATCCTCCGGACGGGCGCGAAAGGCGGGAAAATACCCCTTGGCGTTGACCTGATCGCTTATCTCCAGCACCTTTTTCGGACACACCGTGACACACAGCCCGCACCCTTTACACCTGTCTTTGTCGATCACGTGTAGATATGTCATGTTTGAATTTCTCCTCATGATATCGCCGCCGCATTTTTCCAGGGCGGAACCAGCTGCCGCGCGATGGTCAGCACCGGACAGCCAAAACGCTCTGGGGTCATCTGCGGCAACAGCCCGTCCGCAGCGGTGATAAACATCAATGGCAGACCGCTCTCGGCCGACACTTGCCGCATAAACTCATAGCCCCGCAGGATGTCCTGCGGTGTGGTCTCGTCAATCAGGTTGGCGTTGCCGATCCAGCCGGTAATCCCCATGCGGGCGGATGTCTCAATTTCTCGCTTCATGTGGAGGCAGCCGGCGACGCTGCTCGTCTCCGGCCGCAGCGGGTTGACCACCTGCAGCATGTGATACGAGCGCCCGTCGAACGCGTCCGCCAGCGCCGACAACACCCTGGCACCCGCCGGATCACCCCCGGCATCGATCAGCGCCAGTTGGCCGGGACGACGGATCACACCGGCGATCAAAGGGCTTAAAATCGGCAAGTCCGCGTGCAGATACTCTTCGGGCGGCAGAATGACCTCGATGCCCAACCGGGCGAGGGCCTTGCGGGATTCACGGGTTCGGAAATAGGGGTTGACCAGATCCAAATCCGCCAGCCGCACATCCATACCGCTGCGCTTGCGGTCGACGGCCAGATTGATGGCAATTTCGGTTTTTCCGCTGCCGTAATTGCCGACAATGACGACAACGCCCTCCAGCTGGATCTCCATTATTCTCTCAACCCCAGGCCCCCGAAGGAACGCTGGTCCTCCGAAACGCCGTCAAAAGACGCAATCATGTTTTGTAATTTTAATTCTCATCCTTGTCAAGATTTTCATCGAAAACGTCTGCCCACACCTGCAGGTCCTTGACTCAGACGTGAAAAATGGTATGTTTCATCCGAATTTGACCGGCTCCGCTGCCGCCGAGCCGGCGACCGGAGACTCATTGGGCTGGACACCTGACCATAATGCCATTGCGCAAATAATCGATGCCGCCCACAGGCGCACGCCCTGCGAGGTCAGGCACTCACCGCTCGATACATGAAAAGCGTCACGACCGGACTCGAAAATCTCTGTCAGAATCCTCCGGCCTGGCTCGGGGGTTGCCGGCTCGGTCTGCTCTGCAATCCGGCCTCTGTCGACCGGCACTATCGCCACGCCCGCGATTTGATCGCCCGCCGGTTCCCGGGTCGGCTAACGGCGCTCTATGCGCCTCAGCACGGTTTTCAGGCCGAAAAACAGGACAACATGGTCGAATCGGCCGACAGCATCGACCCGATTCTTGGCATCCCCGTTTTCAGTCTCTACAGCAGCACCCGGGTACCGACCCGGGATATGTTCGCACCGATCGATGTGCTGCTCGTCGATTTGCAGGACGCCGGTACGCGCGTCTACACGTTCATCTATACCCTTTCCTATTGCATGGAAGCCGCAAGGGCGTATTCCAAAAAGGTGCTGGTTCTCGATCGGCCCAATCCGGTCAACGGGCAGGCCGTCGAGGGCAACTGCGTCGCCACCGACTGCACCTCCTTCGTCGGACGGTATCCGATCCCCATGCGCCACGGGTTGACCATCGGGGAGATAGCGCTGCTGTTCAACCGGCACTTCGGCATAGGCTGTGATCTGGAAGTGATGCCGATGCAGAACTGGCGGCGAGCAATGACCTACGCGGACACGGGGTTGCCCTGGGTGCCCCCCTCTCCCAACCTCCCGACACCGGTTTCCGCGATGGTCTATTCCGGACAGGTGCTCTGGGAGGGGACCAATGTTTCCGAAGGGCGCGGCACCACCCAACCGTTCGAACTCTTCGGGGCGCCCTTCATCGAGCCGCGGTTGCTCGCCGCCGCCGTCGCCGCGCCGGAACTGCCGGGCGTCATCCTGCGACCGGTCACTTTCGAGCCGACGGCCAACAAATGGTCCGGACATCCCTGCCACGGGTTCCAGATTCACGTCACCGATCCGCAGCGCTATCGTCCTTATGCCACAACGCTCAAACTCCTGCAGGCGGTGATCCGGCATCATCGACAGGATTTTCAGTGGAAGCCGCCGCCCTATGAATACGAATTCGAGCGATTGCCCATCGATCTGATCATTGGTGACCGCACGGTCCGGGAAAGGGTCGAGCGCCTCGATCCGATCGATGACATCTCCATGTCCTGGCGCGAGGCCCTCGCCAGGTTCGTCACCCTTAGCCGTGGCATCCATCTCTATGACTGAGTCCATGAGCAGAGCCGACGCCGACCAACTCAAATGGCGCCGCATGCGCTTTAAAAACAACAAGGTCTGGCAGGCCATGGACCCCGACGGCCGACCGCTTGAGAAAAACGGTAAAGTCCTGATCAAGGACCAGCTGAATCAGGATTACGAATACTGGGTCAATCCCGCCAACCTCGGGCAGATCGATGCGCCTGCCGAAGCGAGACCCGCCCGCGCTCGCCGGCAGTCCGGAGCGCCGGCAAAAACGGAGAAGGCCGTACCGCCGGCAGCCCCGAACACCCTTCACATTTACACCGACGGTGCCTCCTCGGGGAACCCCGGCCCAGCCGGTATCGGGGTCGTATTGCAATACGGGGAAAAGACGAAGGAAATCTCGAAATTCATCGGCAACACCACCAACAACGTGGCCGAACTCGAAGCGATCCGCACCGCTCTCATGGAACTTAAGCGCAAAAACCTGCCGGTCAGAATCTACACCGACAGCCGTTACGCGCAAGGTGTCCTGACGTTCGGATGGAAGGCTCAGAAAAACAAGGAACTCGTCGAGGCAATCCGTGAGATGCTATCGGCGCTGAAGGACGTGACACTCATAAAGGTTCGCGGCCATTCCGGGCACGAGCAAAACGAGCGCGCCGATCTGTTGGCCCGCACCGCCATCGTGTCCAGCGGCCGGGGATGCCCACCTTAATAAGACCTGAAGAACTAAAAAAAGTCACCGACAGGGTTGCAAAGTCCGATGCGCTTCAAACCACCTAATTGTAAGCGTTTACAGCGTGCCGTAGAGGCAAGGCGTCGGGCACGCAGACGTCCTTTCGTACTTCAAGTGCCCGACAACAAAGCAGATGCGGTGCCCTGTGAACGCTTACAAAAAAAGAGCCCCGCCGTGGCGGCAGAGCTCTGTCGGTCGGATAAGCCGGCTAAGCCTTTTTCAAGCCCTTGATCTCATCTTTGAGTTCGTCGATTTCCTTTTTATATTTCTCAACCTCGTCGTCCTTTACCGATGAGGACTCGAAGGCCGGCTCGTCTTTTTTCCAGGTATCCTTGAGTTCATCAAAACCAAGATAGATGGCCAGCCCGCCGCCAAGCAGAAGCATAATCGGAATGATGCCGGCCAAGACCATCAAAAATTCGCTCCACCAAATCCCCAGTCCGACCAGTCCCAGTGCCGCCGCAACCGCCCCACCGATTAACGTTTTCATAAAAACCCTCCTCTTTTTTTTGTGTGTTCACACCAGGTATTGTTTCTATTTTTGAGCGGCTACTCTAATACCGCTTACATCGTAGGTCAAATAAAAATTTTCGACAAGAAACGGCACTTCCCGCCAATCGAATGGTAACGGGCCGTAATTGCACAAAAGTCTAAACGGCCTGCCGCTGCAAACGACAAAACTCTGCGGTCATTACCACAGTTTGGTGGTCAAGACAAGTCTCTTTGACGTCTCAAACAGGGAGGGTATCATTTTTGCGGGGCCGTCCTGCGCTTCGTTGCCATGGGCACCGAAATCAAATAAAAGATTGCAAATAAGGTATCATTTTGGTAGTAAATTTTATTTTTAATTGTAACTAGTTATATGGATACTTCTGGCACACATCTCGGATGGTTCAGCAGGCTGCTCGGCAGCACGATGGATCATTACAGCTGTTTTCTGCCGCAAAAACTCGGCCGGCTGAGAACGGTGTTGTTGAAGATGTTCTATTCCGGCATAGCGCTCAGCGCAGATTTGACCGCTGTGATCGACCAGATCCCGAAAAACGCCATCATCGTCTACATCAACAAGAACAAGAACAAGTTCGAATACCTCTATTACCATACCACCTTTTCCCGGCGAGGCTTTCCCGTCCCGGAAATCGGTCTCGACTACCGCACGCTGTTCTGGCAGCCTCTCACGCGTCTTCTCAAAATCTTTCTGGCCCACCTCAGTTATTTTGTCCGCAAACTGTCCTTCCAGAGCCCCTACAAGAGCGGCTATATTCAAAAAGAACTGCTCAACGGAAAGACCGGGTTTCTGTCGCTGGTGGATAAGGGCGAATTTTATCAACGCTTTCTCGGATCCAAGATTGATCCGCTCGAATACCTGGTCGAGTTTCAAAAAAAGACCGACCGGCCTATTTATCTCGTCCCGCTGCTGATGTTTTTCAGCAAGAATCCGTATCGCTCCAATCCGACCCTGATCGACATGATGTTCGGCCCGGAAGGCAAACCGGGCACCATCCGCCGCCTGGTAACACTTTTCAGAAACCCGGGCAAGGTTTTCACGGAAATATCGACGCCGGTCAATCTGATGGCGTTTCTCTACAAAACCGAAGTCCACGAAAAAAATACCGTATATCAGTCTCTGTATCTGCGGCGCTTCCTGCTGAGGCAGATCAATCGGCATCGTCAGACCATCACCGGTCCGGTTCTCAAGAGCCCGGAAGAACTCAAAGAGAACATTCTGACGGCAGAACGGTTCCAGGAGTTTTTGACCAAACTCGCTGATTCGCGTCAGACCCCGATTCACAAACTTCGCAAGGAAGCGGCGGCCAATCTCAGTGAAATCGCCGCCAAATACAGCACCAATATGATCAAAATTGCCTCGGTTGTGGTCGGCTCCATCATCGACACCATGTTCGACGGCGTCTCCTACAACAGCGATGGCCTCAAGTACGTCAAATCAGCCTCACGCAACGGCCCACTCGTTCTGGTCCCCTGCCACAAGAGCCACATCGATTACCTGATCCTGTCCTATGTTCTGTATCACAACAACATGCCCTGCCCGCATGTGGCGGCCGGTAAAAATCTGTCGTTCTGGCCGATCGGGCCGATGTTTCGAAGAGGCGGGGCTTTTTTCATCCGGCGCAGTTTCCGTGGTGCCGTTCTCTATTCGAGGGTTTTTTCAGAATACCTGCACAAACTGCTCGAAGAAGGGTTCAATATCGAATTCTTCATCGAGGGAACCCGGAGCCGAACCGGCAAGATGATTTTACCGAAACTGGGGTTTCTGTCCATGCTGTTCGAGGCCTTCAGAAACGGCGCCTGCGAAGACATGATCTTCGTGCCGATCTTTATCGGTTATGACCGCGTGCTGGAGGAAAGCGCCTACATCAACGAACTCAGCGGCGGGCAGAAGGAACCGGAAAGTTTTCGACAGGTCATCAGTGCCCGCCGGTTCCTGAAGAAGCGCTATGGTAAAATTTACCTCCGTTTCCATGAGCCGCTGTCCCTCAGCCAGTTGCTGCGGGACCAGGGCTTGAATATCCATGAGATCGGCCCCAAAGAGAAAAACACCTTCTGCCGTAACCTTGGGTTTCGGGTCGTCAACGCCATCAACAAGGAGACCGTGGTCACCGCCCATGGTCTTTGCGCCTGCGCCATTCTCAACACCCCCAAGCCCCGGTTTACCCAGGCCCATCTCAAGTCGGTCGTCGACCTTTACATGCGCTATCTCAACACTCAGTCAGCTCAATTGGCCGACACCCTTTTGCTCGATCAGGAGTATGCGATCAACAATGCCCTGGAGTCTTATGTCCAGAGAAAATTCATCGAGTCGATCGCCAAATCGAAAGAAGACGTGGCCGCGGAAACCGAATATACGGTCAATGAAAGCCAGCGCACGAGCCTGGAGTATTATAAGAACAACTGCGTTGCTTTTTTCATTCCGGCGGCTTTTACCGCTCTGGAGATCCTGCACCTGGACGCCTTTCAGTTCGCCGCGGCCGACATTCACAACGGATACCGGTTCCTCCAGCACCTGTTCAAGAATGAGTTCGCCTACGACGTCGATCTGAATCCGGAATACGTGGTCCGCAAAACGCTCAAGGTTTTCATCGATGATGCGGTCCTCATTCCCCATCAGACACTGCCGGACACTTACAACATCACGTCTGCCGGTTTCAGGAAGCTGAAACTCTTTGCCGCATTTCTGACAACTTATTTCGAATCCTATCTGATCGTGTTGAATCACTTCATGTGGGCACCGCCGGATGGCCTGAACGCCAAGGATCGGCTGAAAAAGATCGAAGCCAGGGGCCGGCGGATGTACAAACGCAAGGAAATCGGGCGCCGCGAATCACTTTCCAAGGTGACCTATGAAAACGCGGCCGATTTTTTTATCAGTCAGGGAATTAAAAGCTCGGAAGATATCGAGAAAACCGAAACTTTCGCCGTCGCCATCAACCGTTACCTCAGCCGCCTGCAATAAGGCGTTCACCCCGGCGGCGTAAAAAATGACTCGAACTGGTTGCGGCGACGCATCGAGCGAACATGCGATGAAAGCCATGATCCTTGCCGCCGGTTTCGGCACCCGGCTGCTTCCCTACACCGGTTTCAAACCGAAAGCGTTGTTCACGATCGCCGATCAGCCGATTCTGGATCTGATGATCCGGCAGCTCGTTGCGGCCGGCTGCCGCGCCATCGTCGTCAACACCCACCACCTGCATGATCAGATCGAGGCGTTCGTGGCCCGAAGCGGGTATACGATACCGGTGCAAACACGCTTCGAAGCGGTGATCCGCGGTACCGGCGGTGCGGTGAAGAACGTGGCGGATTTCTGGGACGATCAGCCCTTTATGGTCGTCAACAGCGACATCGTGACCGACATCGATTTGGATGCGGTGTATCGATTCCACCGGCAGCACCCGCAACCGGTGACATTGGTTCTGCACGACGCACCTGAGTTCAACACGGTCGCGGTCGATTCGGACGACTTCGTGACGGGCTTCGGCAAACCAGGCGCAGGCGCACACCCCCCGAACGGTCGACTGCTGGCCTTCACGGGCATCCAGGTTCTCGACCCCGAGGTTCTCGACCTCATCCCGCCGGATACTTTTTACAGCAGCATCGATACCTATCGCACCCTGATTGCCGGAGGACAGGGGGTCAAGGCATTCATTGCGGCCGGACACGACTGGACCGACATCGGCACTCCCGAACGCTACCGCCAGGCAGTCTACGATAGGATGACGCCCCGAGCGTTCGCGCAGGTTTTTCCGGACCCTCCTTCAGGCCCGATCGAGCGCGAACTGCTGGCCGGTGACGGTTCCGATCGACTCTGGTACCGGCTGACATACGGACCGTCTTCCGTGATCCTGGCGGACCACGGCATTCGCACCGACACACGGACTGCCGAAGTCGACGCCTTTGTGGCCATCGGCCGCCACCTGCGGGCGGCCGGCATCGACGTGCCGCAAATTTACCTCTCCGATCGGTTTGCCGGACTGGTCTACCTTGAAGACATCGGCGACGAACACCTGCAGGAAACGGTCCGGCGCACTTCGCGCAGCGAGGAACTGGCCGCCCGCTATCGGCCGATCATCCGGCAGTTGGTCCAAATGGCCTTCACCGGCGCCGAGAACTTCGATCCGGCCTGGGCCTACCAGACGCCGTCCTACAGTCGCGAGCTCATCCTCGAAAGAGAGTGCCGCTATTTCGTGGAGGCCTTTTTGACAACTTACCTGGGCCGCAGGGTCTCATTTGCCGATCTGGCCGAAGAGTTCGCCCGGTTGGCCGATCGTGCCCTGGCTTTCGGCGTCAACGGATTCATGCACCGCGACTTTCAGTCCCGCAACATCATGATCAGAAACGGAACCGGCGTCATCATCGATTTCCAGGGCGGCCGCCTGGGACCGATCCAGTACGATCTGGCATCGCTGCTGATCGACCCCTATGTCGATCTGCCACTGATCGTTCAGGATCAGCTGCTGGCGTATTGTCTGCACCGGATCGAGGCGACAAGACCCGTCGATCCCCATCGGTTCCGCAAGGGCTATCATTACTGCTGCCTGACCCGCAATCTTCAAATCCTGGGCGCATTCGGCCACCTCAGCAAAGTCAGGGGTAAAACCCAATTTGAAGCCTATATACCGACTGCCGTTCGAGGTCTGCACCAGCGGTTGAACCGCGACGGCGAAAACGAGTTTCCGCAGCTGAACGCCATCACATCCGAGGTGGTCGACGGTTTCCGTCACAAATAATACCCAAACGCCGCAAAGGAGGCATCCCCGATGGATTCGATTAAAGTGATGGTCAACGGCCTTCCGGGCCACATGGCGGGCACCATGGTGCGGCACGTCTTGAGCGACGGCCGTTTCGAGTTGGTCCCTTTTTCGTTTACCGGACCCGAAATTTCAGAGGCCGAAACGCGCGTTGAGGGTACCGCTGTCCGTCTCGTAAGGCCGGAAGACCGCGATGCCGCGCTATCGAAGGTCAAGGCGGTGTGTCCCGATTTCATCAGTGTCGACTACACCCACCCGTCGGCCGTCAATCCCAATGGCGACTTTTACTGCCGCAACGAGCTGCCGTTTGTCATGGGCACCACCGGAGGAAATCGCGACCGGCTGGAAGAGGCCGTCCGGCAATCGCCGACAGCGGCCGTCATTGCCCCCAATATGGCCAAACAGATCGTCGGATTTCAAGCGATGGTGGCGCAAGCCGCGCGAACATTTCCCGGCCTCTTCGAGGGCTACCGCCTCGAGATCAGAGAAAGCCACCAGAAAGGCAAAGCCGATACGAGCGGGACCGCAAAGGCCATGGTGACATACTTCAACGACCTGGGCGTTCCCTTTGTCGAAGCCGATATCCTCAAGGAGCGGGACCCGGAAAGACAGAAAAACGTCTGGGGCATTCCGGAAGAATTTCTGACCGGGCACGGTTGGCACACCTACACCCTGACATCTTCCGACGGGACCGTGCGGTTTGAATTCAGCCACAACGTCAACGGCCGCGAGATTTACGCCCGCGGCACCCTGGATGCCATTGCCTACCTGCAGGCCAAACTGCAGCAAGGGATAAAGGGCAGGGTCTTCTCGATGATCGATGTGTTGCGGGGAAAATAGGGAATTCCGGACACTTAATCGCGTCTCGACCGACAGGATGACGGTCTCCGGTTATTGGCCGCCGGTGCCGGTGCGCCCTTCCGTCAGATCTTTTTGCCGCACGAGATGCTCCAGATGCTCGCGTGCGCCTTCATACTGCGGATCGCGTTCGAGGATCTCTCTGAACTGTTCTTCGGCCTGATCCAGATGACCGGCTTCTTCGTAAAACAGGCCGAGGTACTCCCGGAATTCCAAAACATCCGGTGCCATCCGGATGGCGGTCACAAATTCCTTTCGGGCCGCATCGTATTCGGATTTTTTCTGATAGGCCATCCCGAGGCCGAAATGGTTGTCGGCGCTAAGCGGATTTAACGCCAGTCCGCTGTCGAAAGCCGCGATGGCCTCTTCCGGCCGATTAATCGCCAGACAGGCTTTACCCAGGTTGTGAAAAATCTGCTCGGTCCGGTAGCCCGCCTGGACCGCGGCTCGGTAATAAGCGATTTCGCTCTCGATCTCCCCCAATTGACCGTAGGCATAGCCGAGCATGTAAAGGGCCTCGGAATTACCCGGGTCCTTGCGGAGCACCTGCTCGTAGAGACGGATCCCGGCGAGATACTCACCGCTTTCCATGGCCGCATAGGCGCGCTGTTCGGTCGTTTTTTCGACGGCCTGAGGAATTTCGGCGCCCGGCCGGTGCACAACCGACTGCGTGCATCCGGCCGCCAGCAACCCGAGCGCCAGGCAGACCAGGCGGATACAAACGGTCGGGACCAGGGAGTTCGATCGACCGTGGTTGACTTCCGGGCTAGAATGCAGCATGGATTTAGAGTTCCACAAACCCCCAGTAAGGAAACGCCAGTCGGTAGCTGGCGATCTTGCCCGGACTGTTTTCCCGGCTGGCCACCAGCCACAGCGAGCTCACCCGCTCTTTCGATGAAATCGGATCGACCGGATTCCAGTCGGGCAGCAGAATCATGGCGTTGTCGGCGCTGTATTCGATGTCGCCCGACTCCTTGAAGGCGCCGAGATCCGGTTTTTGGGAGTACTGACCGCCTTCTCCCCGCGAGAGCTCGGAAATGACGAAGAAAGAGACGTTCTGCTCGTCGCGGATGGCTTCCATGTGACGCAGCCATGAATCGATGCCGGTGCGTCGGTCGGAGAGGTCTTTAAAGGGCAGTTTGTGAAGGCTGTCGATCACCACGACGGTGTTGTCGGTGCGGGTCTCGTGCTGCAGGAAGTCGACCTGACGGCGCATGATGTCCGGATTCAGCCTGCGATCGGTCACGACCCTGAAGTACTGCAGGAGCCCCCTGAATTCCTGCCGGATGCCGTCGATCTGCCGCCGCACCTTTTCATCATCGGAACGCCGGCGAATATCTTGTTCAGCGAGCCGAACCAAACGGCTGAGGGTTCGGGAGTAGATTTTCTGGCGGCCGTTCTCGAAGTCGTAGTAAATCACCGGCGTCTTGCGGCGGGCCATTTCAGTTGACACCTGCATGTAAAAACAGGACTTGCCGGCTTTCGGCGGCCCGCCCATGATGTTGATCCCCTGGCTCCCGCTCAGGGCGCGGTCCAGTTTGTCAAATCCGGAACGCAGCCCCTCGGCTCGACCGTCCCATTTCTGTTCGACCCGTTCGAAAAACTTTCGGTGTTCCTTTTCGGGTCCCGAAAAAGGCGAAAAAGCCTTGGCAGACTGAATCAGCCCCGCAACAGCCGAGCGGAACGCCTGCCCCTTGTCCCGCGCCAGGTCGCAGAGGGTGTAGCCACGTCTGACATGCGCCGGCCACTTCAGGATTCTCACCTTGAAACCGATGCGGGTCGCGGCCTCGCGGGCCGCCAGCTGGGCCTCGGGCGCGTTGGCGACCGCAATGAACACCTGCTTGATGTCGGCCAGGTGAACGGCACTGATATGCTCGAGATCGGCTGCGGTGGGAACGGCAATGCCGGGATAGCCGAGTTCTTTGAGGGTCAGCAGGTTGTCTTCACCCTCCACGATGAAAAGCGCTCCGCCCTGACAGCGCTCGATTTCAGGGGTGTCGAAGATCTGAAAGTCGCCTTTGAAAAAATTTTCGTCGCCGTACCAGAAGTTGTCCTCCGGGCGGCCGGGCAAAATGCACCGCGCTGCGTAGCAGTTGCCGTCCTCGAGCACATAGGGATAAACCAGATAACGGCCGTTGTAGCCGATTTTCATCTCGTGCACCACTGCCCGGGACACGCCGAATTCCCCGAAGTGGGCGTACTCGCTCTCGGTCATCAGGGAAGTGAACTTGACGATCTCCGGCTTGAGGTTTTTGATCGGATACACGATGTCCCGCACAAAGGGG
>JBAVJU010000110.1:0-4053 GCA_049687935.1 Desulfobacterales bacterium
TTGAGTCGGTTAGGTCAGTTTTGTCAGTTAAAGGATATCATCGATTATATCGACTAAACGCTCATAGCCCTTAAGCAACCGCTCGCGTTGGGTTCTGAGTTTCCAGTTTCCAGTTTCTATTTGCGGGTCTGATTCTATTTTCGTGCTAAATAGTGCCCACCCACGAATATTAAATGGCCACTAAGTAAAAAAAGGGCACGCCTCGTTCTGCACGAGAGTGCCCTTTGCAAACCGGAAAACGGTCAGCTAAACCACGGTGACATTGACGGCCGCCGGACCCTTTTGACCCTTTTCAATGTCAAAGGTTACACGGTCGCCTTCATGAAGCGTCTTAAAACCGGTGGCATTGATACCCGAATGATGAACGAACACATCCGTTCCGTCTTCGGATTCAATAAAACCATAACCTTTTTTTTCGTTGAACCACTTCACAGTTCCACTCGCCATAGTGACACCCTCCTTTCTTTAAAATTTCCCATGGTCCCCAACTGCAGGTGCCACTGTGACAAATGGATCTTACCTTCAGTGCGAAACCGGCCTGCCAATTAAGGACAGACCTTTATTGATTGGTTCCATAATAATCTTTTTATTAAAAAAGCCAAGCAGAATCTTCACATTTTTGCGATACACGGTTTCCCGGTCCGATGTTTGCATGGCAACGCTCGTATACTCCCTCCCGCTGCACGTCACTTTCCATCGCCAGCCGGTTGAACTCTTCTATCAGAGTGGCCATCAGTTCCTTTACCGACACGACCTTTTCGACCCGGTAGGCGTTTTTTCCGGCAAAGGCAAAGCCATGCTTGAGTTTGCCTTTGCGGGCATTGCCCAGCGCCAGGGCGATACAGAAAGGACTCTTGCTTGAATCGCAGGTCTTGATGCAATGAAAAGGGCATTTGAAGGGTTTCTTTTTACCCTGGTTCACGGCATCGGTAAAGTCATTGCGGATGACCCTGCCCGGCAATCCGACCGGACTTTTAATGACCACCATATCCTCCTCTTTGGAGTCGAGGTAGGCCTGTTTGAAAGCATCGTCGGCATCGCATTCGTGCGTGGCCACAAAACGGGTCCCCATCTGGACGCCGGCGGCCCCTAACTTGAGAAAATAGTGAATGTCCTCGCCACTGAACACGCCGCCGGCTGCGATGACCGGTATCTTTTTGTGGTCGGATTCAAAGGGCTTGAGCGCGTCGATGACCTCCGTGACCAGATGGTCGAGGGTGAAATCCGGGTCGTCGATCTGTTCGGTCTTGAAGCCGATATGCCCACCGGCCTTGGGGCCTTCCACCACCATCGCATCCGGCAGATAGTTGAAGCGGGACAGCCATTTCTGGCAGATGATTTTCGCTGCCCGTGCCGACGACACGATCGGCACCAGTTTCGTTTTGGCTTTTTCAACGAGGTAACCCGGCAGGTCCAGGGGCAGTCCGGCACCTGAAAAGATGATGTCGATGCCCTCTTCGATGGATGTCCGCACCATGGCGTTGAAATCGGTCAGCGCCACCATCACATTGACGCCAAGGACGCCGTCGGTCATTTTACGCGCTTTCCTGATTTCGTTTCTCAAGGCCCTGATGTTGGCCTGGGCGCTGTTTGTTGCAAAATCAGGCTCGTGAATACCCGGAACGGCGGCAGAGATGACACCGATGCCGCCCTCATTGGCGACCGCGGAAGCCAGACCCGCCATCGATATGCCGACGCCCATGCCACCCTGGACGATGGGAAGCCGACTGATGAGGTTTCCGATCCTCAACTCATTTAGTTTCATGTGGTTTACCTTGGTTTACGTTTTTGTTTCGATTGCACCGGTTTAAAATGGCTCGGATGTCAGCGAAGACGACCGTCGATTTTATACCGGAAGTCATATGTTAAAAGGAAGCGGTAAGAATGACAAGGCGGATGGAGTGTTTTACAAATGTTTTACAAAAAGGTTTGTGCTCAATAACTGTCGGAACGTCAACGGGAAATCGGGTTGATCGGATATGGGCGCCCTTCAATAAATTGCGGTCGGGAGAAATTATAAAATGGGCCATCCGGTTGTCGGCCTCACGGCCGGTCCTGCCTCTCCCTTCTGCTAACGGGGCGGGTCGGGATCGAAGACGTACCCGACCGAGCGCAAACTTCTGAAATACCGTGGTTCACGAGGATTTTCCTCGAAATACCTGCGCAGGCGCACGATGAAATTGTCGACGGTTCGACTCGTGATGTTGCGGGTATACCCCCATCCGACCTCGAGGAGGATGGCGCGCGACAGGGGTTTTCCGCGATTTGCGATAAACAGTTTGAGAAGTTTGGCCTCCTGCTCGGTCAGAACAATGCTGCCCAGCCGGGAGGTGGCGGTGCTGGTCTCGAAATCGATCGTGTTCCCTCCGAATCGGTAGACGGTATCGGTCGTCGCGCCGGGTTGCGCATTTTCTCGGTTCCAGGCGGCGCGCTTGATGAGTCGATCCACCCGCAACAGGAACTCTTCCAGGTTGAACGGCTTGGTCAGGTAGTCGTCAACACCCCAGGAGAGACCCTTGATAATGTCGTCCGAAGCGGCTTTGGCAGACAGAATCAGGATCGGCAGGCGTTCGTCCTCCAGCCTGATGGCCCGCAAAACGGACAGCCCGTCGATGACCGGCAGCATGATGTCGAGCACGATCAGATCCGGTCTGACTTCCTTCCACTTCTGCAGTCCGGAGGGTCCATCACCGGCACTGACGACCCTGTATCCCTGCAGCGACAAGTTCAGTTTCAATCCTTCGGTGATGTGGATGTCATCCTCGATGACCAGGATGCATTTCTTGTCATTTTCGTTCATACGGCTGCTCAATCCACTTTCTATCTTCGGGTTCCAGGTTCCGAGTTTCGAGTTTCAAATTTCTATTACTAAACCGGCAGGGTGAGCGAAAATGTCGACCCCTTACCGATGCCTTGGCTGTGCGCCTCGACTTTCCATTTATGAATACGGGCAATGCTCTGGACCAGATACAACCCCAATCCGCTGCCCTTGGCACTCATATCCTCGGCCCGGCCGACCTGGTAAAATTTTCTAAAAATTTTGCGGAGCTCTTTCTTTTCGATGCCGATGCCATTGTCTGCGAAACGGATGATCAGTTTGCGCGGGTGGATCTCAAAACCGATGTCGACAGTGGGCTGCGGCGAATGGTTATATTTCACGGCATTTGTCAACAGGTTCATCAGCATCATGTCGAACAGGGGCAAATTGACCCGCAGGGTGGGGAGTTCCTCCTCCGGTGGATGAATCCGGATGTTGCCATTTTGGAATAGATGTTTGTAATTATGAATAAACGAATTCATTGCGTTTATCAGGTCCGTATCGACGAATTCGTTTGCATAGCTCTTGCTTTCTATTCTGGCCAGGTTTAAGATTCGATTGATGTTTTCAGTCAGGCGGGCCACATCCGAAATCATGAACTGGATGTATTTGAGTTGATCGGCACGCGCCAACTCGTGCTTTGAGAATGTTTGCAGAAACAGCTTCAGGGAGGTGACCGGGGTTTTTAGTTCGTGGGTAAAACTGTTGATGAAGTTGTTCTGGAGTCGGTAGAGTTGAAGCATTTTCTGACCATAGACGAAGATGCCGAAAATTCCCATCAGAATGATACCCACCAGGAGCGACAAGACCAGTATCACCATCCAGGTCTGTGACGCCAGCACCTGGTCGCGGTCCAAATTAAACCGTTCGATGACGGACCTGAGACCGATATTGGCTTCCATGTACCAGTAAATATATAGAAAAAGCGACAGACCCAGCGCGGCTATGGACAGGAGAAATATGAGTATCGGGTGAATGACCCAGCGGGGTGAATTCATGACGCTTGTGTTTTATTCTAAATCTATTCTCGGTTTCACTAATCGCATTGATCCGTAACCATTTCTTATGACAAAAAAGCGCATCAAATGAAATGAAAAAGGAGCATGGCATGAACCTCAAGGCAAAGAATTACGTGGAGAAGCATAAAAAGGCCGCTGCCGAAAAACTTTCCGCTCGCAGCGCCCATCTCAAGACAAAGGGTCTGGAAGAGGCGGTCATCCGGCGCGACCCCTCCA
>JBAVJU010000111.1:0-4665 GCA_049687935.1 Desulfobacterales bacterium
GCGTCAAAGAGTGTACGCCAAACAAATAGATCGATCTGCCAACAATTCAATCTGATGATACCACATCCTGACTGAGGAGGGACGGAGCATGAGCGATGGAGTGAACGGCATACCGATTCAGGTTAACTGGAAAAAATTGATTTTCCTTTTTACAGGAGTCATCCTTTTTTCAGTCACATATTATTCCGCCCCCTGGCCGGATGCCATCGATCCACTCGGCAAGCATTTTGAGCTGACCAGAGAGGGAAAAGGCGCCCTGGCGGTCTTTCTACTGGCCGGCACCTGGTGGGTTTTCGAAGTCGTGCCGATCGGCATCACCAGTCTGGCGATCGGCGTGCTGCAGGCCCTTTTCCTGATCCGACCCGCCAAGGTGGCTTTCAAGGACTTCATGGACCCGTCGGTTATGTTCATCTTCGCATCGATCGTCATCGGTCTGGTCTTCACGAAAACCGGTCTGACCCGTCGACTGGCTTACAAGATGCTGGCGATCGTTGGCGAACGCACCAGCATGATCTATCTGGGTTGTTTCGTTGTCACCGCCGCCCTCACTCACATCATGGCCCACACCGCGGTGGCGGCCACCATCTATCCCCTTCTGCTGGCCATTTATTCGCTGTATGGTGAAGGCGACCAGCCCACCAGGTTCGGCAAGGGGCTCTTCATCGGCATGGCTTACGTGGCCGGAGCCGGCAGCATCGTCACCCTGCTGGGGGCAGCGCGGGGGGCCGTAGCCCTTGGCTTCTACACCGACATCATCGGTAAGAACATCTCGTTCTTCCAGTTGACCTACTACATGTTTCCGATCGGGTGGCTGATGACCTTTATCTTGTGGGGATTTTTCATGGTTTTTTTCAAACCGGAAAAGGAAACCATCCCCGGTTTAAGAGAAAGGGCCAAACTGCTCTATTCTGAGCTTGGCCCGCTGTCACGCAGCGAAATCCTCGCCAGCGTCATCGTCTTTGCCTGCATCCTGACAATGGCCCTGCGTTCTTTCGTGCCGGCCCTGCAGCCGGTCGACAAGACGGCCATCATTCTGATTTCGACGATCATGTTCTTTCTCACCGGGATCCTGGACATCGACGACCTGGAAGCCATTCCCTGGAACATCATCCTGCTCTTTGCCGGTGCGATGAGCATCGGTTTCTGCCTCTGGGAGACCGGGGCCGCCAAGTGGCTGGCCGTCAACTGGCTGGTCATGTTCAAGGAGGCCAACTGGTTCGTGTTCACGATGAGCATTGCGTTTTTCGTCTTGATCATGACCAATTTCATCATGAACGTGGCCGCCATCGCCATTTCGTTGCCCGTGGCGTTCGTTATTGCCCCCTACCTCGGGGTGGCGGCCGAGGTCATTCTGTTCGCCGCCCTGGTGACGGCCGGCATGCCCTTTTTGCTGCTCGTGGGGGCCGCACCCAATGCGATTGCTTATGATTCGAAACAGTTTACACCGGGAGAGTTCTTTTTATACGGGATTCCGGCCAGCATTCTTCTATTGGTGGTTGTGGGTTTTGCAGTGTATTTTCTCTGGCCGTTGATGGGGATGCCGGTGATCCTGCCGCGCTAGCCGCCTGATGGATTTAACACAACTGCGGTACCGTTATGATCGATCCTCATTGACGGTTTCCGTCCGTGAGGTTATTGATAGGGCAGGAACGGAGAGACATTCTTGAGCAACAGCGCTGGTGAAAACGAGAAAAGCCGACACAGGCCGGATCGCTTGCAGAATCCGTACTACCGCTCGCTGGCCCGGAAAATGATCACGCTCGTTCTGGTGGTGTCGCTGACACCCATGCTTCTTGTCAGCGGCGTAATACTGTATGAGTTTCAGAAGTCACACAAAGAAAAGGTCTACGCTCACCTCGGTGAACTGGTCGAAAAGCACCGGCAGAACATCGAGACCTTTCTAAATGAAAAGCTAAATGACGTCCGCTTCCTCGGCAAAAGCCTGTTCGACGACCAGATCAACGATATCACCGCCTTGCAGAGCAGGCTGGAAGCCTTCCAACAGGTGTTTTCACCCGCATTTGTGGATCTCGGCGTGGTCGACGCCGAGGGAATTCAGATTGCCTATGTGGGGCCCTTCAAGCTGGACAAGGCGCAGTATTCGGATGCCGACTGGTATAAAAAAGCCAGCAACAGCGACTATTTCATCAGCGATGTTTTTCTGGGGCTGCGCGGCCTGCCGCACTTTATCATCGCCGTCCGTGAAAATTGGGCCGGAAATCCGACCATCATCAGAGCGACCATCGATTTCGTGGCCTTTAACAACCTGGTGGAGCGGATTCGCATCGGCGCCACCGGTTTCGCCTTCATCCTCAACCGCAACGGTGAACTGCAGACCCAGACCACCCCGGAAAACCTGCCCCAGAAAGGGCCTTATCGCGATTTTCTTGGGATCCGGCAGGAAGAAGGAACAAAGGTTCACATCGTCGAAAAAATGGACGCGTCGGGACAAATGAACATCTATGTCGCGGCTTTTTTGAAAAACGGCGACTGGCTGCTCGTCTATCAGCAGCGGGCCTACGACGCCTTCTCGGACCTGCGACGCACGCAAAACATTGCCTTTGTCATCATCATGATCGGGGGCATCGGCATCGTCACCATGGCGCTGTTGCTGTCCCGGCGCATGATCAGCCGGATGGCCCAGGCCGACCGTGACAAGGAGATGATGGACAAGCAGGTGATCGAAACCGGAAAACTGGCCTCGATCGGTGAACTGGCGGCGGGTATCGCCCACGAAATCAACAATCCGGTGGCCATAATGGTGGAGGAGGCCGGATGGATCGAGGACCTGCTCGAAGAGGAAGATCTCAAGGAGGGCAAAAACCTGGAGGAGTTTCAACGCGCCCTGAAACAGATCCGGGTTCAAGGACACCGGTGCAAGGACATCACCCACAACCTGCTCAGTTTCGCCCGCAAAACCGACGGCAAGGTCAAAAAACTCCAGCTGAACGCGCTCATCGAAGAGATGGTCAGACTTTCGGCTCAACGGGCCAAGTTCAGCAGCGTCGCGATTGAAACCGATCTCAAGGTAGACCTGCCGCTGATCGAGGCATCCGAAATTGAACTGCAGCAGGTGTTCCTGAACCTGATCAACAATGCTCTTGACGCCATGGAAAAAGGCGGCGGCAAGCTGAAGATCACGACCCACTTGGAGAGCGAGGAAAAATTCCACGGGGTGGTTGTCGACATCGCGGACAGCGGCCCCGGTATCCCCAAGGTGAATCTGTCCAAAATATTCGACCCGTTTTTTACCACCAAACCGGTGGGAAAGGGCACCGGGTTGGGGCTGTCCATCTGCTACGGAATCATCAACAAGATGGGCGGTGAAATCAGTGTCGACAGTATCCTGGGGGAAGGCACGACCTTTCACCTCCGTTTTCCCCTCTCGCGGCCGCCCCTGGCGGAGGCCCTTGACACAACCCAGGCCGACAACGCCTGAAAAAAATATTGAGCATCGATCAAAGAGTTCATTGATGACCCTGCACAAGGAGAATAGACATGACCATAGCCAACGTACTTTTAGTCGACGACGAGGCACCCTTCGTGGAGACCATGACCAAGCGTCTGACCAAACGCAAACTGGAGGTGACAACGGCTTTGAACGGCCAGGAAGCTCTGGAGGCACTCGCAAAGGATCCCAAAATCGAAGTGGTCATCCTGGATGTCAAGATGCCCGGCATGGATGGTGTCGAAACCCTTGAGGAAATCAAGAAGAGGCACCCCCTGGTGGAAGTGATCATGCTGACCGGGCATGCTACGGTCGAAACGGCCATCGATGGCATGAAACTGGGCGCGCTCGATTACCTGATGAAACCCTGTGAAATGGATCTGCTGATGGCCAAGGTCGAAGAGGCGGCCGCCAAGAAACGGTCTCATGAAAACAAGATTGTCGCAGCCCGTCTCAAGGAAATCACATCCCGTCGTCCATAGGGGGAACACGCATGCCAGGAGGAAAAAGCGATCAGGGCCGCCGCAGACTGTTGCTTGTCGATGATGAACGGGCTTTTGGAGCCGTTCTCTCCAAAAGATTGACCAAAAGGGGTTTTGATGTCGCCTTGGCTTACAGCGGTACGGAAGCGATACAGACGCTTCGCGCCCAGGAGTTTGATGTGGCGATTCTGGATCTCAAAATGGAAGACATGGACGGCATCGAGGTGCTGAAAATATTTATTAAAATGGCTCCGGATATGCCGGTCGTCATGTTGACCGGCCACGGTTCGGAACAGTCTGCTCGCGAAGGCATCGCCTGCGGTGCGTTTGATTACCTCACCAAACCCTACGAACTGGAAGATCTGCTCGATAAGTTGAAGGAAGCGTTTCTCGCGCGAAAGGACCCTACCTCCTGAAGGAGTGCCGCTTTTTGTCGCTCTTCCGATACTGCCTGCTCCGGATAGATGACTGAACCTCTTAAAGGGTACCTAAAATAATGATCACATTGCTCGATTACGGCGCCGGCAATGTCAGAAGCGTGATCAATGCCATTGAAAGCCTGGGCGAAACCGTCAAAATCGTCTCATCGGGCGCCGACATCCTTGCGGCCGAGAAAATGGTCTTCCCGGGGGTGGGCGCTTTCGGCAACATGATGCAGATCCTTCACCGCAAGGGCCTCGTGGAACCGCTGAAAGCCTACCTTAGTTCAAACCGGCCATTTCTGGGAATCTGCCT
>JBAVJU010000112.1:0-5450 GCA_049687935.1 Desulfobacterales bacterium
CTGCAGCCGGAACACCGATCAGTCGCGACCACTGCGCAGCACTTGATTTAGAGCGGGCATTTCCCAACGTCTGTGGAAGGGTGGGGGCGATTTTCTTCAAATAGCCGGCTGAAAACAGAGCCGACCGGCATCGAATGGGCACTTCTTTGTTGTTTCCTTTTACAACGTGTAAAATAATCTGACTAAAAACCGGTCCGACTGGCAACCGTTCAATCACTTGTGTGATTAAATAATAAAATATCAATGCGTTAAAATTATCCCCTTCCTCTGCCTGCCTGGCACACCCCTTGCCTAAAATTGTGACGGGTGATCCTTAAGCGGCATCTTTCGGCCCGGCCCGGCGCGCTCGTTCTTTGCACCCCTCGATCACGCCAAGGCATGACGGCTGCGCTTGTGGTTGCAAAATCGTTGCGGCCTTGGCCGGGGCCGGAATCTATCATTTCTGGATGGACAAGCGGTCAGCTCAGTTGCGTCACGCATCGGTCGGGAGCGGGAAAAAGATGAGCGACTTTTCAGCAGACTGCGGGCTGAACATAACCCACGCGGCCGTGGATCGACACGCGGGGGGAGTGTCGGCCGACCGAGCGGCCCTGCGATGGCCGGCGGCCAACGGAAATCGGATCGAGCTGACCTACGCCGACCTGCAGGAAGAGAGCAGCCGCTTCGCCGCCGTGCTGACCGAACTGGAGGTAAAATCCGGCGAGGTGGTGGCGGCATACCTCGGACGGATGCCGACGCTCTATGTCACCGCCCTCGGTGCCTGGCGGACGCGCTGTGTGTTCTGCCCGCTCTTTTCAGACTTTGGTCCGGAACCCGTTTTTCATCGTCTTGCGATCGGCCGGGCCGTCGTGCTGGTCACAACCGCTCATCTCTACCGGTTGAATGTGGCCGGCCTGCGGAACCGGCTGCCGCATTTACGCCACGTCCTGCTGGCGGATGAAGACTCTGTCCAGGGGAAGGACACCGCACCACTTTCGCGTTTGATGAGCGCAGCGCCAGCCTTTTTTCCCATTGCCTTCACCGATCCGGAAGACCGGGCTTCTCTGCACTTTACCAGCGGTACGACCGGAATGCCGAAGGGTGCCGTCCACGTCCATGATGCCGCACGGTATCTTGACCAGACCGGCAAAGAAGTCTTCGATTTTCACAGCACGGACGTCTTCTGGTGTACTGCCGATCCGGGCTGGATTACCGGAACCTCCTACGGCATCATCACACCGCTGGTGCACGGGATTACCAGCATTGTCGACCGGGAAGCCTTCGATGTGAGGCGCTGGTACCGGATATTGGCGCAGGAAAAGGTGAGCGTCTGGTACACCTCGCCCTCGGCCATTCGGCGTCTGATGCACGCCGCAATAAGCCCACGCGACACATACGACTTGGGGGCGCTGCGTCTGATCTGCAGCGTCGGCGAACCGTTGCACGCCGGGGCCGTGCACTGGGCCGAACGCACTTTGGGGCTGCCGGTTGTCGATACCTGGTGGCAAACCGAGACCGGCGGAATCATGATTTCAGCTGCCGCCGCCCCGCAGATTCGTCCCGGATCGATGGGGTGGCCGCTGCACGGAATCGAGGCCGCGGTGGTCCGGCGGGCGGAGGACGGGGCGGTCATCGGGTCGGCGGCACCGGGAGAAGCGGGTGAACTGGTGCTTAAGTCCGGTTGGCCGTCGCTGTTCCGGGAGTATCTGCAGGCGCCGGAGGCCTATGCCCGGTGTTTCACGGGCGGTTGGTACCTGACGGGCGATCTGGTTCGGCGGGATCCGGACGGTTATTTCTGGTTCGTGGGCCGCGCCGATGACATCATCAAGACCGCCGGCCACTTGGTCAGCCCATTCGAAGTGGAAAGCGTTCTGATGGATCACCCGGCTGTCAGTGAGGCGGCGGTGATCGGAACTCCCGACCCGCTGATCGGTGCCCGCGTGAAAGCCTTCGTTACGCTGAAACCCGGCCGGGAAGCAGGTGAGCCGCTGCGGCGTTCCTTGATCGGCCATGCGCGCAGCCGCCTGGGACCGGCGATTGCCCCGCGGGAAATCGAGTTTGCCGCCGACCTGCCGAAAAACAAGGCCGGTAAGATCGTCAGACGCTTGCTGCGAAACGAATAATACCGCCACAATCGGCGTGACTGAATCTTGAGTTGAGAGGAGGTTTCATGACCATCCGCAACCTTAAGTCCCTGTTTCAGCCCCGGTCGGTGGCGCTGGTCGGCGAGATTGACGAACCTTTGTCCGCCGGTGCCCTGACAGCCGGTAACGTGATTGGGGGCGGTTTCGATGGTGACATCTTTTTTGTCAATTCGCAGGGCCGGGCCATCGAGGGGTACCCGTCTTTCACCGCCGTCGATGCACTGCCGGCAGCGCCCGATCTGGCGGTCATCTCTTCGGCACCGGCAGCGGTGCCCGGCGTCATTGCCGATCTGGGCCGACTCGGTACCCGGGCGGCCGCCGTCATTTCAACCGGATTCGTAGAATACGACCGGGAATCCTCACGCGCGCTGCAGGCCGAGATCCTCACGGCTGCCGGGTCCCACCTGTTGCGGGTCATCGGTCCCAACAGCACCGGTGTCATGGCGCCGCGACACGGCCTCAACGCCGGGTTCACCCACCTCCAGCCGCTGCCCGGCGCGCTGGCCTTCGTGACCCAGTCAAACGCCGTGCTGGCCTCGGTGCTCGATTGGGCGACCCACCGCCGTATCGGGTTTTCGCACTGCGTGTGCCTCGGGGACATGATCGATGTCGACTTCGGCGATATGCTCGATTATCTTGCCGGCGACCATCATTGCCGTGCCATCCTTCTCTACATGGAACACATCACTCAGGCCCGCAAGTTCATGTCCGCCGCCCGGGCCGCCGCCCGCATCAAACCGGTCATCGTGGTCAAGGCCGGCCGCTACAGCGGTGAAAGGATACCGGACCCGGGCGCTGCGGCCGGCATTTTCGATACGGACGCGGTCTATGAAGCGGCCTTTGCCAGGGCCGGCGTTTTACGGGTCAACGATCTGCAGGCCCTGTTCGATGCCGTGACGACCCTGGGGCTGCTGCAGCCGGTCCACGACAACCGCCTGGCCGTTTTGACCAACGGCCGCGGGCTCGGCTTGCTGGCCGCGGATGCACTGATCGACAAGCGCGGTCGCCTGGCGCGATTGGACGCGGCCACGATCGAGCGTTTGAGCGCCGTGCTGCCGTCGACCTGGTCGCGGATGAATCCGGTCGACATCCGGCCGGATGCCCAGGCGGTGCGTTATAAGGCCGCCCTGGAGATCCTGAGCGAGGATACCGGCGTGGATGCCGTGCTGGTTCTCAATGCGCCGAGTGCCGCGGCCTCGCGACGTGAGATTGCCGAAGCGGTGATTCAGACGGCTGCCGCTCAGGCCGGCCGATGGAATCGCTGTGGTGTTCTGACCTGCTGGCTGGGAGACGGTGCCACTCAGGCGTTACGGCAACTGTTCATCGAAAAGGGGGTTCCCAGTTACGAAACACCGGCCGAGGCGGTACGGGGGTTCATGCAAATGTATCGCTACCGTCACGGCCAGGAACTGCTGATGGAAACCCCGCCGAGCATCCCGGGCGATTTCCGGCCCGACACGGACGAGGCGCGCAAGCTGGTTAAAGCAGCCCGGGATCAGAATCAGGAGTGGTTGACAGCCGCCCAAACCATGGCGCTGCTAAAGGCTTACCGGGTACCGGTAGCCGAGGCCCATTTTGCGGCCGATCCTGAAACAGCCGCCCGTGTGACGACCGAGCTGGGCGGTCCGGTTATCCTCAAACTCAGTGTACCCAGGCTGCCGACCGCTTCGGCGGGCGAATCTCAAGCACTGGACCACGACGATCCCGAACTGGTTCGGGAAACCGCGGCGGCCATGCTCGAACAGGTGCGCGACGAAACACCCGATATCCATCCGGACGGATTCATCCTTCAGCCGTTGATCGATCGCACCGGGCATTACGAGCTGTGTCTCGGAATGCTGGCGGACGCGGTGTTCGGCCCTCTGCTCTATTTCGGACAGGGGGGCAAGGCCGCACAGGTCATCGGGGATCAAGCCCTGGCCCTGCCGCCGCTGAACATGAAGCTGGCACACGAAACGATAACCCGTACCCGGATCTTCCGGCTGCTGGCAGGCATTAGCGGCATCCCGGCGGTCGATAACGAGGCCGTTGCCTTCACGCTCGTCAAACTCGCGCAGCTCATCAGCGATCTGTCTGAAATCGCTGCCATCGATATCAATCCTCTGTTGGCCGGCCCCAGCGGTGTCATCGTCCTCGACGCGGTTTGCCGCATCCAGAAACCGCAGGCGGCTGCCCTCCGTCGCCTGGCCATTTGTGCCTATCCCACGGAACTCGAGGAAACCATCACGCTTCCGGGCGGCCGGAAAATGCTGCTGAGGCCAGTGCGGCCGGAAGACGAACCGGCCTATCAAGATGTTTTCTCCAGCCTTTCGGCCGAGGCTATCCGCTTCCGGTTTCTCCATTCCAAAAAAATCCTGCCGCACATTGAGGCCGCACGCCTGACACAGATCGACTACGATCGCGAAATGGCATTGGTGCTGGCCGGAAGGAACCCTTCCGGTAAACCGGAGCTCTACGGCTCGGTCAGGGTGACGGCGGACCCCGACAATGAAGACGCCGAGTTCGCCATTCTCCTGCGCGGCGACATGATCGGTATGGGCCTGGGACCCATGCTGATGCGCCGTATCATTGATTACGCCCGTCGCCGCGGCATCCGCCGGCTCCATGGCGATGTCCTGGATGACAACCGTCCCATGCTGCAGGTTTGCAAGGCTCTCGGCTTCAAGCAGAAACGCGATCTGGACGACCCGGGCGTGGTGCGGGTAGGACTGGAACTGGAGGTCGGTTGAGTCCGTTTAGTCGGTTGGGCTGGTTGAGCCCGTTTGGCCCGTTGTTCGAACTTGTCGGGTTAAAATTGGAATGGTCACTGCTCTCAAAAAAATCGATTTCAGAGCTGGACGTATTCAGCATGGTGATGCCGTGCGAACCGACACCGAGGCCAAAATTCTTCAACCGGTCAACTGTCCCAACCGGTTCAGCAATCTCAACTGGCTCAACCGGCTCAACCGGCTAAACCGGCTCAACGGGCTCAACGGGCTCAACCGGCTCAACGGGTCCAACCGTTGCAATGTACTCGAGGCAGCCGTCGAGGGTTGACAGCTGAGGGTAATCGGTTTCCGGAATTTTGATGCCGAAAGATTCCTGAAGGTTGATTGCAAAACTGAGAAAATCGACGGAATCAAACGTGAATTGCTCCCGGAAGGGGACGGCCCCCTCGATCCGGGCCGGATCGGCTTCCGGTGCGATGGCGGTTAGAATTTCGAGAACACGGGTTCTGGTGTCATCTGCCTTCATCGTCTCCTCCCAAGTACAACAACCGGTTAACAGTCGAGATCCTTTTTATTCGAAGAGAGTCTATCAAACTTTTGGCATGGAGCTTGCTGATAC
>JBAVJU010000113.1:0-6205 GCA_049687935.1 Desulfobacterales bacterium
AATATTGTTGATCCGGCCGAGAACATCCTCGATGTCATCGTTGTCGACGGGATCGTTGGGCAGAAATGCGGAGATGTCGTTGATAAAGACGTCCATTACAGGTCTTTCTCCTCAGTGTTTTAAATGCCCGATAAATTTTTCCAAAAGGGCTGAATAGGCCTTATAAAATTCCTTTTCCGCCATCCGCGTCGGTATCACGGCATTGGTGAAGGTGTAATACTCCAGGTCATGGATGGTGATTTGGGCTTGCCATTTCTTGTAGAGGGGCGTTCCGGGAATCGGCGTCAGGATGGCCGGAAGCGGCAGGTCGATGTCGTGGGTTTCGACGAACCGTTCGAGACGGTCGAAATCCGCTTCCGCGTAATCCGGTGCGATGATGAAATCACCGATGACCCTGATGCCGAGGTCCTTTAGAATCGCCAGGGCCGCGACATTGGTGGCCACCTCGGTACGCTTGTTCAGCTGTGCGAGGCGCTCGTCGCTGATCTCTTCAAAACCGATGACCGCTGCCGCCAGACCGGCCTGCCGCCAGATTCTGAAGAGCTCCGGATGCCGAACCACCGTATCCGCGCGCACATCCGCCACGATCTGCTTTTTGAGATCGGCCGCGATGATCCGGTGCCCCAGTATTTCGGCGAGTTTGACATCCCCGAAGGTGTTGGCGTCCACCAGACGGATCAGGGGCACATCCGTCAACAGGCGCATGTCGCGCAGGACGGCCTCGATTCCGTGGGACAGGTAACGGCCGCCGGTCATGTTGGGAATTGAGCAGAAAAGGCAGCGATGGGTGCATCCGAAAGCCGTGGCAACGAATCCCGCTTTTCCGCCGACACCGCTCATCACGTAAGTGTCCCGGTACCGTTCGACCAGATCGTAACGCGGCGCCGCATCGTCGACCAGATCCGCCGTCGTGTAGCGACGCGGCCGAAAAGAGAGAGGCCGCCCCGGATCGGATTTGGCCACACCGGCGATATCGCCGCCCGTGTCGCCGCGCTCCAGCGCGTTCACCAGTTCACGAAAGCTCAGCTTCCCCAGGCCCGCGACAATATAGTCGATCTCTGCGCGGTTGAAGTATTCCGGATCACAGGAGGCATGGTGCCCGCCGACGATGACAACCGGATCCGAACGCCGCTTGACGTCCGCCGCAATCTGCAGCACCGCATTGGCTTCACAGGTAACCCCGGTGAGGCCGACCACATCCGGCCGGAACTCGGTATAACAATCCTCCAGAGCGTTCGGATCGGCCTTCAAATCAGCGATGCAGACCTCGTGGCCGTTCAGGTTTCCGGCAATGACCTCCAGAGATAGAGGCTCACCCCTGAAGATCATCTTGATGTTGCGAATGCCATAGGCTTCTTCGGGGATGCTTCTGCCGCTGTTCGGCGGATTCACGAGCAGTATCTTCATCGGTTATCCGGGAGGAGGCATCTACTAATGGTAAGGGTTGCGGTTGCGAGTTTTCGAGTTTCGAGTATCAAATTTCAAGTTTCTATTATCGTATTAAACTTTTCTGCTTCGATATTGGCGGAGTTTAGGTTATACATGCACTTAAAGGGCGTTGTTTTATATGCCCCGACTCAAAAAATCAACCTCAATGAAAGCCTTTCATGTGAAGAAGACGCATTCGGAGCGACCGCTCGTCGTAAGACAACTGCGAAAAACCTATCCGGGTGAGGCCGCACCGGCGCTACGGGATATGGACCTGCAAGTCGACACGGGTGAGGCCCTGGGTCTGTTGGGGCCCAATGGCGCCGGCAAAACCACGGCGATTTCCATCATGAGCACCCTGATGCGCCCCGACAGCGGTGAGGTGGCGATCTGCGGAATCGACATATTCAAACAGACGTATCAGGCAAAAAAGCATTTTGGCCTGGTGCCTCAGGATATCGCCCTTTATCCGAGTCTGACCTGTCGCGAAAATCTTCATTTTTTCGGCCGGCTGGCCGGTTTGAGGGGCCAAGAGCTCAAAGTGCGCACCGAAGAATGCATTGACCTCGTCGGCCTGAAGGCCAGTGCCGACAAACGGGTGGTTACCTTTTCCGGCGGCATGAAGCGGCGCGCCAACATCGCCGCCGGCATACTGCACAAACCCGAACTGCTGTTTTTAGACGAACCGACGGTCGGCATCGACGCCCAGTCGCGCAACATGATCCTGGAGATGCTGAAGGGACTCAAACAGCACGGCACCGGCATGATATACACCACCCATTACATGGAGGAGGCCCAGTCGCTGTGCTCGCGGGTGGCGATCATCGATCAGGGAGAGATCATCGTTCAAGGTCCGCCGATGGAATTGACCGCCCGGTACCCCGACTGCAGCGACCTGGGCGGACTCTTTCTGCTGCTCACCGGCAAACAGCTGAGGGATTGATCCGCTATGACACGACTGCCGGCCACGATATTCAAGGAACTGCTGCTTCTCAGCCGGGATAGAGCCGGCCTGCTGGTCCTGTTTCTCATGCCGGCCGTGCTCGTGATCGTGGTGTCGCTGGTGCAGGAAAACATCCTCAAGGTGACGGGCGAGACCGCCATCCGGGTTCTGTTTGTCGACCGGGACCGCCAACTGCTGGGACAGGTCATCGAGAACCAGCTGCAGCAATCGGGCGCCATCGAGATTGTAAAGGAGTTGAGCGGACAGCCGGTGGACGAAGAAACCGCCCGGATCGCAGTGGAAGACGGCGATTTTCAGTTTGCCGTCGTCATCCCCGCCGGTGCCACCGCCGCCGTACGAAAACGGGTCAACCGGCAGATCATGTCGGCCTTTGACCCTGGTGATGCCGCAGGGGGCGGAAACAGCGACATGCCGCGCGTGACGGTTCTCTTCGACCCCCTTGTGCAGGGAACCTTCCGGGCATCGGTGACCAACGCCCTCCACGGAATTTTACTCACCCTGGAACTGGAGATGAAAGCCCGGGCCGTCTCCGACATTTTTCCGCGGCAGTTGGCGCAGATTCTGCGAAAGGCCTTGGGCCCCCGGAGCGCAGCCTCTGTTGACAAGCCCTTGCCGGTGATGAACCCGGAGTGGGGCCGCCAGCGGCTGCTGGGCATCGAGTCTCTGCAGGCGGCACGCGGAGGTACCGGAAAACTCCCCTCTTCGGTTCAGCAAAACGTTCCGGCCTGGGCCCTCTTCGGCATGTTCTTTATCGTGGTGCCGATGGGCGGCTCCCTGATCAGGGAAAAACAGGAAGGCACTCTCCTGCGTCTGATGAGCCTTCCGGTTTCATATCTGACGATACTGGCCGGTAAAATCTGCGCTTATGTGCTGGTCTGCGGTGTCCAGTTTGCCCTCATTCTGGCAGTGGGGAAATTCGTGCTGCCGCTTTTGGGCGCGCCGGTTCTGGAGATCGGGTCCGCACCTCTGGCCATCGCTCTGGTCGTCACCAGCGCCGCTCTGGCTGCAGCGGGATACGGCATTCTCTTGGGCACGATTGCCCGGACTTACGAGCAGGCGTCCATGTTCGGCGCCGTGTCGGTTGTAATCGCAGCGGCCGTCGGCGGCATTATGGTACCGGTCTATGCCATGCCCAAACTGATGCAGCAGATCAGCCAATTCTCGCCTCTGGCCTGGGGGTTGACCGCCCTGGTCGACGTGTTTGCCCGCAACGGCACCGCCCAAAGCGTTTCTCCGCAGATAGCCCTGTTGCTGGCTTTCTTTGCCGCCACTGTCCTGCTGAGCTGGTTCTTTTTCCATCATCGCGGGCTGACCGGCAAATAAGTGCAACCGGGCGGGTGATACTCGAAGTCCTCACGAAAGCCATCTTTTCCAATCCAATGAATACGAAAAAGCACGTCAATGGCCGCAGGCGACGCCGGAAAGCCGGCATCTTTCCGCTTTCATCGGAGCACTACCATCTGTCTCATGCTGACACCGCCCGCCCTAACGCTTCGATCTTCCCGGAAATAGCGGTCAAGGAATGACCGATTGGGCCGTTTCCTCGCCCGCTTTGGCCGTGGCCGTTATTTTTATCCCTCCCCGTGGCTTTTGGATGACCGTCACCGTGCACCAGTGGGGCTGGCAGGCATCGAAAATGTCGCCGGCTATGCGGCCGGCCAAGGCCTCACAAAAGACCCCTTCGTTACGGTAAGTCCACAAATAGAGCTTCAGGCTCTTGCTTTCGATGCAGGTTTTGTCGGGGGCGAATACGATCACGACCGTCTCCCAGTCCGGCTGGCCGGTCACCGGGCAGAGGCTGGAAACCTCGTCGCTTTCCAAAATGACCCTCTCCACCCCTTCCGGCTTGGGAAAAACCTCCAGCTTGCGGGAAGGACCCGTGACTTTTTGACCGAGAGCATCGAATTTAATGGGATTCATTTCCGGTAACCTCCAGCCTGAATGGGTTGTAGTCGATTCCCTTATCAAATGTATCCAGACCCTCTTTTCTCTTCAGCCAACCCACCAACAGGTACGTCAGCGGGGTCACCGCGATTTCATAGCCGACTTTCCAGACGTATTGGGCCAGCATCATTTCAAACAGCACAACAGCCGGCAGCGCGCCGGCAAAGGCGATCGTGATGAACAGCAGGGTGTCGAGACCCTCTCCGACAAGGGTCGATCCAATCGTCCTGAACCAGAGCCAGCGCCCCCTGGTCAAAATTTTCACTTTCGACAGGACGATCGAATTGGAAAATTCGCCCGCCCAATAAGCGACGAGTGAGGCCGCCACCAGCCGGGGCGTGAAACCCAGCACCGTGCGGAAGGCGCTCTGTTCATTCCAGAATGCGGGATGCGGCAGGGCGATCGTCACGACGAACACGGCCGCCATGAGAAGGTTGGCAATGAAGCCGATCCAGATGACCAGGCGGGCCCGCCGGAACCCGTAAACTTCCGTCAGGATGTCGCCGAAGACATAGGTCAGGGGGAAAAGGATAACGGCTGCGGGCAACACGACGCCTCTGATTTGAACGAGTTTGCCGGCGATAATATTGGAAATCAGCAGGCAGGTAACAAACAGGCAGGCCATAAACAAAAAAAGGGGGGATATTTTTTCTTCGCTGTTGAAGAACATCGATTTGGGCTCCAGTTTTTTTGGGCGGGTTGCTGTGACCGCCGTTGACACGATTTAAGCGACACCCCCTTTCCGCCGTTCAAAACGTTTCCGTCCAATGAATCTCCCTGCAGCAAGCTTCAGGGTATCAAAGCTGTTTGATTTTATCCCCTCACCCTAACTCTCTCCTCAGGGAAAGGCTATCTGTGGTGGCCCTGTAGCGAGCTACAGGGAATTATCAAGTTAAAGTCGGCCTCTTTTGTCGGAGAGGAGCGATGCCGTGGTCAGCGGTCGACAAACGCCATCATACACTCGTTGTAGCGGGGGCCGGCCGTGGCGCCCGGCGGCAGCGCCGCGTCGAGCCGTTCGATTTCGTCGGCATCGAGCACCAGTGAAGCCGCCTGGACATTTTCTTCGAGGTAGCGGCGTCGTTTCGTGCCCGGAATGGGGACGATATCGTTGCCCTTGTGCAGCAGCCATGCCAATGCGATCTGTCCGGACGTCGCACCCTTCTGTTCGGCCATTTCACGAACGACGGCGGTTGCCCGCAGGTTGGCATCGAAGTGTGCGCCCTGCCAACGCGGGTCGCCCCGCCGGAAATCGTCCTCCGGATACTCTTCGGCGCGTTTCACCGTCCCGGTCAGGAAACCGCGGCCGAGCGGACTGAACGGCACCAGGCCGATGCCGAGCTCCCGCAGGAGCGGTATGAGACGGGGCTCCAGATTGCGCTCCCAGAGGGAATACTCGCTCTGCAGCGCAGAAACCGGGTGGACCGCGTGTGCGCGGCGGATCGTGTCCTCCCCCGCCTCGGAGAGGCCGATAAAACGAACCTTGCCCTCGCGCACCAGATCCGCCAGCGTGCCGACGACCTCCTCGATCGGAACCGCGGGATCGACGCGGTGCTGGTAGAACAGGTCGATGACATCCGTGTCGAGCCGGAGCAGGGAGGCTTCCGCCACGGCTCGGATGTGTTCCGGCCGGCTGTCCAGGCCCACGATCTTGCCTTTCTCGAAACGGAAGCCGAACTTGGTTGCAACAATCACCTTGTCACGTCGACCCTTCAGGCCGCGGCCCAATAATTCTTCGTTCGCGTAAGGGCCATAAGCTTCGGCGGTGTCGAAAAATGTGACGCCCAGATCGATGGCGCGGTGGATCGTGGCCATCGACTCGCGCTCATCGGGAACACCGTAAGACTGGCTCATTCCCATGCAGCCCAATCC
>JBAVJU010000114.1:0-17634 GCA_049687935.1 Desulfobacterales bacterium
CACAGCACCGACAGCGGCGGGAAGAGATCCTCTCCGCACTGGATGATAAGCGGCATCCAACGCACGACGCCGTCCTGGTCGCTCCTGACGCTGTAATAACCGGAAGAGGCGGCCGCTTTGCTGAAAATCTCGAGATTGCTCTCAGGGGCATAAGCCTTTATGAACGGATCGACATTAAGGTCTTTGTCTTTGTAAATGACAAGCGGGTATTTCGAAGCGCTGATGCGATCGATTTGTCGGTCGATCTGGCTCGGTTCGATCCGGTAGTCGAGTTCGTCCTTGCCCATGTGGAAGAAATATCCAAGAACAACCGCTGCGGATGAATTTTTTAGGGCCGTTGCCAGGATCAGATCGTTGTCGGCGTTTGTTTCATGTTCCTTTATGAAGGCGTCCAGTTTCGGGTTTTTGATGTCAAGTGCGCCGATCTCCTCACTGAAACGATGGATGATGGACAATTGGGAATTGGCATCCGGCTCCAGGAATCCGATATCAAAACCGATCACCTTGGCACCGTCTTGAGACAAAAGGTTCACGAGCGTTGCAATTTTAGAACGGGACCAAGGCCAGCGCCCCTCCTCATCGAGACTTTTCTCGTCGATCAGCGCCATGACCACTGGCGTTGACGGTTGCAATTGACCGCGTGACCGGAACCGAAGATCATAGGTCTTCAGTTCGATCAGATCGAGGATCGGGTTGCCGGACAGGAAGAGCGTTGCGACGATAAAGATAACGGAAAATGTGATAGAGGCGGGATTAATATAGAAAATTGATTTAAGCTGTTTAAATATTCGCTTCATCGGTCACTCGCAGGGTAGAAGAAAGCGCAGGTCTCAAGGTTCAATGAAAAAAACAGACATTCTCTCGCCGACGGATGAAAAACCGATGGCGACTAGATGCGGTTGTGAGTGACCTTGAAAGTAATGGGAACCCTGGATGCTTCCAGCCGCTATACCCGTCAAGCTCCCGAACAAGTGAACGGCCACATGCTGCATCCGTGCTCAGCTCCAAACACGTTGGCCTGCAAGTTGGCGATCCACTGCTTTCCGTCCTGAGTGACGCGCAGATAGCGCATGGCTTCCTGAACGTAAATATTCACATGGTCCCAGTAAAACTTGGCGTTGTTTTCACGCAGGTCTCCGGGCGATTTGTACCCGAGTTGTGCGTTAAGGCCGAGTTCCTCGAATTCGTAGAACAGAGCCGTGCACTTTTGGATGCGATAAGGGTCGCCGAGTTGGCCGATGAAGTCGGCTGCCCGCACAAGACCTTGGTATCCCTTCGTATCCTTGTACATCTCGCTGTCGGGAACAGGGAAGCGGGTCATTTCGATGTAGGAGGCCATCAGCTCGGCATCGACCAGTCCCTCCGTCAGCATCCCCTTGCCGAACCGCTCGCGCACGAACATTTTGCTCCGGTCGACATGATAGGGGGCAAGTGCCGCATCCGTGCCACCGGGCTTAATGGTCACTTTTTGTCCGTCAATGCCGGTGGCGATTGTACTGTCGCGGTCATCCCTGCATATCCCTTTCACATAGCCGATATCGTGACACAGGAGTGCGATGATAAAATTCGCCCAATCTCTGGGCGTCACGCCACCTTCTGACAGGTGCTTTCCTTCCAGGATGGTCTGCCCGGCCAGGACCACCATAACTGTGTGCTCGACATTGTGATACAGGGCATCGGAGTTGGCGATGATTTCTAGGGCCAGATGCGACGACCATCCGATCACGTTTCCGAGTTCCTGTTCCATGTTACTGTAATTGCGCTTGTAGGCACTCCTGAGTTGGTCGATACAGTAATCCATCTTGATTTTTTCGAGATTCAGCATGGCCTGAGCACCTCCTTTCTTTTTAAAACGGCTTTCCCGACCGCCTGTGAATGCAGATCGGCGACCTCCCCCATCAATAAATACTCAATTTTTGTTTCAGCGCTACCAAATTCTCGATCGATCGAACGATGACGGGCCGCGTCCGTGCGACCGATTGCCGGTGAAGAAGAGCGAAGATCGACGCAAATGAGTCAGAAAAGAGATTCGAGCGGATGTCGTTGAGTTTCATGGGGCCAATACCTTTTGGGGTATTTCACCCAAATCTTTGGGGATTGTTCACCACCTCATCGATCAGAACACATCAAAGCCACCTGCATTTCTAATGCAAGACACTGAAATATAATTGAATTCACTGTTAAATAAATTTTGGCGCGCTATTTGCTTTGATGGATGAATGCCGATTTTCTTTGTCATAATCGGAATTTGACGGACGATGAGAACCACAAATCAACACGACTGACCACTCGCACGAGATGTGATGACATGGCCACCTATCTTTTTATCGTTTCCCTTGCACTGTCGGCAATCGTTTTCGGGATTGCCTTAGTAAAACCAACGCTCAAAAATGGGTCGAACTCCGGCATTGACCAGCACAGCCGGAAGGCAAAGCTGAAAACCAGGCTGAAAAAAGACCGGTACTTTGTCGTCATCGAATAGATGAAATCGAATTTTGGCACCGGGCATCGGTTTTTTCGCTCACCATCCCGTCATCCTTGCCATAAAAAGAAACTCATAAGCCAGCCTCAGATTATCCACGTAGAGACGATAGAATTTCTTTTTTTCACCGCCTTCGATCAGTTCGATTTCAAGCTCCTCCAGTTCTATGGCCTTCATTGACGTCATCATCAACTGCATAATGCGCTTCTCGTTGTCATGCAGCAACACCCATCCCGGTTTACCAGCCGCCCATCCATATGGACTGTCTTTCACGATCTGCATGATAATTTCTTAAACCTTGAACAGTCGTTTTAGCAATTATTTTTTTGAGGGGATACCGGCTACCATCGTTTGACGCTTTCAAAATTTTGCAGATGATGGTATAGTTTTTAATGGAAAGAGGTTGAAAGGTTTCATAATTTTGACTGTTTCAGTCGATATCCGTTCAATGGACCTATCTGAAAACGGCTATTCCGCCTATGGATAGGCCCCAATGAGAAGAGGCAGGAAATGGCCGAACAGGAAAATCGTTCTCCCACAGAGAAAAGAGCGGAACCCAGAATTGAAGCCGGGCAATTCCACAGCGTTGAAATTAATCCGGGAATCCCCTTGCCCATCTACCAATTCAACCTCAGGGATGTTTCGGACAACGGTGTGTGCATCTTGGTCAAGGCAGACTCTCCGATCCTGGAGCATCTAAAAGTGGGTCAGGTTCTGGATTTGAAATACTACGCCATGGACGAATCCAAGGCCAACATCGTTCGACAGTTGAAAACCAAAATTAGACACATCACCAAAGGCACCCCCGGGCATTACAACGGCCATTGTCTCGTGGGGGTCGCGATTTTCAGCGAGACGGACGAGGATTTGGACTAGGGAAGGGCACAGCGATTTTTGGATCGAATCCGGATGTTTTCCTCGTTCCGTCAGCTTGAATCTTCCGGTACGTCATTCAGGGGAAACCCCCACTTTGTTACCGCTATTTTCCCTTCGTTTTATTCATCATGACAGGATATCCAGCCATTGCAGCAAATCGTAAAGGTCACGGCGGCCATTATGTCGAACAACGGCCGCGTCTTGATTGCCCAGAGAAAAGCCGAACATCATTTGGCCGGCAAGTGGGAATTCCCGGGTGGTAAGATTGAAAGCGGCGAGACTCCTGAAGAGTGTCTCAGACGAGAATTAAAGGAGGAATTCGACATCGATACCCGGGTAGGCGCTTTTCTGGGGGCGAGCCTCTACCCGTATGACCATCAGACGATCGAACTGCTGGCTTTTCGAGTGGTTTGGGAAGACGGCATCTTGCGCGTCCGTGAGCACGCACGCGTCGAATGGGTGAGGATCGGGCAGCTCGCCCGATTCGATTTTGCACCGGCTGATGTTCCCTTTGTCGAGAAACTCTTGAACGGGGAGATTGCACTCTGACTTGACGATCCGCGTCCGGCAGGTCTTTTCCATAAGGATCATTTACCGGCCAAAAACCGGTCCACCTTCGATCTCACGTGCATGCGAACCATTTCCAGCACATTTAACTGTATCCAGCCATAAACAAAAACTGATTTCCAGCCGATTTTTCCGGTTTTTGTCAACGCAACGGAATATGTCGCCGCGCCGTAAACTCAAGAGATCGATCCGGATGCCGATAAAGATACTGAAGAAAACGGTCATTAGATGGAGCCAAATCCGATGGGATCGACACCCCTCAATCAGTCAGACAACACCCCCCGTGAGGATACGGACCCTGCTGCCGCTGCCACTGAAAGCAGTGACGGCACCGGTGGGCTCATTTATGTCGACGAGCCTGAAGCAGCACCAATTGATGAGACAGCCGATGCGCTCGCCAAGACTGAAAGTGATACGCAGGAACTCAGCCGGGAAGAAGTCGTGGCCCTCATTTCTACCGATGATGAGGTCCGGGAGGATGCCGGAGAAACGGTTCGATCCGACCCGACGACCGATCAGAAGACCGCAGAACCGCAAGAGACCCAAGATTTAGCGGCTGAAGGCGAAACGGATTCCGAAACTGGGGCCCCTCACGCGGCGGCATCCGCCGAACCGGGTGCACCGACACGTTCAAACGATCTCTTCCGGGTCGGACTTTGGGGCACCGGTCTTGCCGTCCTCATCCTTCTCTCGGCGGCATTCGGGTTTTCGTATCTCATAAACCGGCCGCCGGCAAAATCGATTGCAAAAAAACAGCAGGCCGCAAACGCACACCTGAAGACCTCGCCGGAAAGCGACAGCCGTGCTGCGGCCGATTCGGTCCCAAAGGTTCTGCCCAACATTCAGTCTCCGGCCGACAGCCTCCTTCTGCGCCTCAACGCAAAGCAGGATCAGATGGATGCGTTGAGGGACCAAATGCGCAGTAAGGCGGATGAGATAGAGAATCTCCGGAACCACTATCGAAAGAGCATCCGCCGGGTTGAGGCCGCCGTCCTGATGGAAAAAAGATACGGCGGCATCCATTCTCTTCAGCAGGCACTTGAAACCAAGCGAATTGCCCTTGAACTCGAAACGATCCGGCGCCGTCAGGCCTACATCGACTGTCTCGCCAAGCCGGCCGACTGGTTGCTGCAGGGAAGCGAAGAGCTGTTGTTTTTGAAACGCAAGCACGTCCTCCAATCGTTGATATTCCCGGTAAGCAGCCAGATCGATCCGGAAAAACTGGCGGCCGAAAAAGAAGCCGCTTTCGACCGCTACAGTAACAGCGTGGAAGTGCTGGAAGTCGATCTGGAAAAAGCGTCCTATCAGCCAGTTGAGCAAATCTGGCAAAACCTTCTCGAACAAGAAAAGCAGTTCGCATCGAACCGCTTCCCCGCCCCTCCCGACACCCAGCAGGGTTCCGGCGGCGGTTTGCAGGTGAACAACCAATCCATCTGGCTTGAAATTTGCCGGGGACGATACAACCGTAAAAGTGAACTCACGGCGCTATCGGCTGAAGCGGCCGACTGTTTGGCGGGCTGGAAGGAACCGGACCTCTTTTTGAACGGCATCAAAGAGCTGTCGCCGGAGACTGCCCGCCGTCTTTTTAAATGGAAAGGGAGCTGGTTCTGTTTAAACGGCTTGACCGATTTGCCGCGCGAGACGGCCGAATATCTGTTTCAATGGAAAGGCGACTGGCTCTCTCTGAACGGTGTGACGCACCTGAGCTTCGAATCGTCTATTTTCCTAACCGGGTGGAAGGGCCGGACTCTCGAGTTGATGGGGTTGTCGCCGGAGTCGATGGAATCAGAAGCCTTGGCGTTGAGACACCTTGCCCAATGGCAAAGATCGGGTGGAAAGCTCTTCGTGCCCGAGGGGATTCGACGGTTATTGGGTGACAGTGCCAGCTCGTTACCGTAGAGGTATCGAATGATACGATCCGTCAAGTTATGGCTTATCGGGATGATGGTCTACCAAGCGAGCCTGCTCCTCTGGACCGGTCCGGGGGCGTGTATCGCCGGTGATGTCGGTTCTGATGAATTTAAACACAAAATCGACGCCTTAAAAAATTTACAGGAAGAGGTCACCGATTGCATCGGCACGGCGCTTGCCGTCCGGGCGGATCTTACAGCCCGGGGAAGAGAATTCGCCGGGGAAATCGAGGACGTTCACCAGCGCCATCGTTACGGTTCATGTGCGGAAGCGATTCGAAATCCTCGAGTACAGTATAATTTGAAGCTGATCCAGATGGTGTCCGGATATACCGGTGCTCTCGATGAAAAAATTGTCTTCTTTAAAGACAGTCTCGAGCAGATTCGGTTTCTCTATCGTCAGGCAGAAGATGAGTTCAAAATGATGCAAACGCTGGGGGCACTTGAAAACGGGAGCCTGCTGGACCGGATCGACCGGTTGTTGATCGAATATCGAGCCGAATTGAAAAAGGATTTAATTGAATCGGCCCGTATTTCTTTTCGCCCCTGTGACGCCATCTGGCGGGAGATCGTTGGCAACAGCTTATGATGCCTCGTTTTAATGCGAAAAGGGTTTAGTCCGTCCATGGCCGATTGAATACAATTCTAATCGATGAACAGGCCCAGAAGCTGTTGGCGCTTCAGTCGCTCTCGTCCTCGATGGAGGTGGTCTCATCATCTAACTGCGACCGGTTTTCGCGCGAGTAGAAATAGACGCACAGGCTCAAGGTCAGCAGGTGTGTGGCAAAAAAGAAGTACAACGCCGCATCCTGGGTTTTGAAACCCAGAATGAAAAAGACGACCGCGGTGTAAAAGAGGAGTTTTGTTTTCATGGCCTAACCCACTGCTGATATCGGCCGTTTCGGAAAAAAACTAAAGTGCCATTTAAAAGCCTCAGCCTTGTGTGGAGATTAAAAAACGCCCGCACAAGGGGAGCGTTTTGCGGAGTCACCAATGGTAAAAATTATGAAGAGGGTATTCGTCATTGCCGCTGCCGGGGTTCTCCTGATCGCGGTGTCACTCGCTTTTTCGCGCTCCGGTCCGCCTCAGCCGACAGCGGAAGAGGAAGCGGTGTTAAATGCGCTCAAAAAGGTCCAGGAGGGTTACGGCAGCCGGGTTGCGTATGATAGATATGCGGAACTGCTGACCGTTGCGGCGCAAAAAATCGATCAACTCAAGAAGGCCGGCACTTATAACAGTTGTTTCATGAGCGCCGCTGACAGGTGCTACTCATCATTTGAAATCGGTAAAAAGGCCTGGAAGGCAAAGGATGAGGCCCTGGATGAACGCCGTCGCATCGACATGGAGACCACCCTGTCGTTCACGATCGGCTTTGCCTCGGTCAGCCTGGCAAGGGCCAACCAGTGCTTCCTTAACTAATCCCGCACAAAAAATCCTGCGGATTATTTAGTCCAGGTTTTTTTCGACGATCCCACCGCTGCTTCCAGGTGCCGGGCCGGACGAGGGACGAAAGGACTGACGCGTCTGCTGGAGATCTTTTTCGAGCCTGCGGAGGTCGTTCTGGATGGCAAATAGCTTTTTATCCAGATCACTGGAAAGCACGTACAGTTTCTGTTGCTGGTTTTCCAATTCCTGTTGAAGGGTTTTGCGGTCGATCTTACTCTCCGCCAGAGCCGTTATATCGGTCCGGAGTTTGAGGAGGTCGTTGACCTGTTTTTGAGTGACGGCCGTAAGGTCCGACAGTCTCTCGGACATGTCGTTGTCGCGGGAGGTTATCTGGGCCGAAAGAGCCGCCACCTGGTTGGCCAGGCTTTCCTGGTCTTTTTTATCCACCTTGGCGGCCTCGATCGTCTTCAGACTGCCCACGGTGTTCTTCATGCTGCTTTCGGTTTTGCCGAGCTGCGTTTTCAGGGTTTCGACATTTTTTTCGGTTCCGGCCAACCGCTCGGAGAACATTGTCTCAAATTGGGTGAGCTTGTCGGAAAACTCCTTCAAGCGGGTGTCCAGCGTCTTGGCAAGGCCCTCTACCGACTGAGAACCGTATGTTTGGTTTTGGGCAACCCGATTTTTCAGATCGTTGTACAGAAAATAGAGCGCCGCGCCGATCAGACAGGGGAGCAAGATCGTCAGGATCGTTACTCTCCGGCTCAGTCTGGCAACGCGGTTGTCAGGTGGCACGTCCCGCAGGACCTCGTCCGGGTTTATTTGATCGGATCCAAATTTGAAATTATCCGCGTCTTCTCTGCTCATTTTATTTATTCCCACTCGATTGTGCTGGGCGGTTTGGAGCTGATGTCATAGACGACCCGGTTGACGCCCTTGACCTCGTTGATGATCCGATTGGAAACGCGGGCCAGGAAGGTGTGGGGCAGCTTGGCCCAATCGGCCGTCATGGCATCCCGACTGGTGACCGCCCGAATCGCAACGATGTCTTCATAGGTGCGGGCATCTCCCATCACGCCAACACTCTTGATCGGCAGCAGGACGGCAAATGACTGCCACAATTTTTTATAATAGCCTGCTTTTTTAATTTCTTCAATCAGAAGATCATCGACCTCGCGCAGCACGTTCAGACGCCTCGCGGTGATGTCGCCGATCACCCGTATCGCCAGTCCGGGTCCTGGGAAAGGCTGGCGCCAGACGAGTTCGTCGGGCAGCCCCAATGCTTTTCCGAGCTTGCGCACCTCGTCTTTGAAGAGATAGCGCAACGGTTCCACCAATTTGAGTTTCATCCGGGACGGCAGCCCGCCGACGTTGTGGTGGGATTTGATGACCGATGTCGGTCCGCCGAAAGCGGAGACGGATTCGATCACATCCGGGTATAGGGTGCCTTGGGCCAGAAATCGGGCGTCTTTTATTTTGCCGGCCTCGGATTCGAACACTTCCATGAAGATCCGGCCGATGATTTTACGCTTTTTTTCCGGATCGATGACCCCTTTGAGGGCCTTCACGAACCGGGTGCGGGCGCTCACAAATCGTATGTTGAGGTCGAGTTGCCGCGTGAGGGTGCCCTTGAGTTTTGCGGCCTCGTCCTTGCGCAGCAGGCCGTTGTCCACGAATATTCCGGTCAGGTTCCGGCCGATCGCCTTGTGGATCAGAACCGCCGCGACCGACGAGTCGACTCCGCCGCTCAGGCCGAGGATCACACGCTTGTCGCCGACCTGTTCGCGAATCCGCGCGATCGACTCGCGGGCAAAGGACGTCATGGTCCACGTCCGGCGACAGCGGCAAATATCAAATAGAAAATTGCGGATTATCCGGCGCCCTTGAGGCGTGTGTTCCACTTCGGGGTGAAACTGCAGCCCGAAGAGATTCTTTTGCGGATGAACCGTGGCCGCGATCGGCGTGTTGGCGGTGACGGCCGTTACGATGAATCCGGACGGCAGCTTTTCAATCGAGTCTCCGTGGCTCATCCAGCACTGGGCCTGTTGCTTGACCCCGGCGAACAGTCCCCCGGCTTTTTTTAGGTTCAGCTCGGCAAATCCGTATTCGCGCTTGCTGGCCCGGCGGACCGTGCCGCCGAGGGCATCCACCATGTACTGCATCCCGTAGCAGATCCCCAGCACCGGTATGGCCAGGTCAAAAACGGACGGGTCGATTTTCGGGCTGTTCTTTTCGTAGATGCTGGAAGGGCCGCCTGAGAGGATGATGCCTTGCGGTTGCAGGGACTTGACGGTTTCGACGGCGACGGTCGGCGGTTCGATCTGACAATACACTCCGGCCTCCCGCACGCGCCGGGCGATAAGCTGGTTGTACTGCGAACCGAAGTCAATGACGAGAATCATCTGCGACCTTTTGAAAAGGGGGGTCTATCGTGCGGCCACTGAGCCGGAGAAGTACGCATGATTGGGGTGGCACCACCGGCCGAAACCGTTGAAACGGTTTGCGAAAACAGGCTGAATATGGTAGAGAGCGCTGCAAATGTCAACCCAATTTATACGCGTTCAGCTATACGAAATACAGACACCGGCCGAGGCCGAAGTCCTCATCGCGTTGGGAGTGGATCACATCGGAAGTGTGATTCTCTCGGCGTCGCGATGGAAAGACGCCGCCATACGCGAAACCGTTCGATTGACCCGCTCCGCCGGGGGACGCAGCTGCTTGATTCCGCTTTTCAACACACCCGCGACGGTAATGGAAATGCTGGACTACTACCGCCCGGACATCGTTCATTTTTGCGAGTCTGTGAGCGACGCCAACGGAATGCTGGAAATTTGCCGAAAACTGCTTACTCTACAGGGGCAGGTCAGGAAAAACTTTCCGGAGATCGCCATCATGCGCTCCATCCCGATCTCCCCCCCGGGCTTCGCGCGGCAGGTACCGACCCTCGAACTGGCGGCCCTGTTCGAACCCGCAAGCGATTATTTTCTGACCGACACCCTGCTGATTCAAAATACCTCGCAAGCGGGGCCGGCCGATCAGCCGGTCAATGGCTTCATCGGCATCACCGGCCGAACCTGTGATTGGCTTATGGCCCGAAAACTGGTAGACGCCGTGCGCATACCGGTTATTCTGGCCGGCGGCATTTCGCCGGACAATGTCGTGGAAGGGCTGCGGCAGGTGAGACCGGCCGGGGTCGACAGCTGCACGGGCACAAACGCCCGTGACAGTTATGGGCACCCGATCCGGTTCAAAAAAGATCCCGCCAGAGTCAAACGTCTGGTGGATGCAGTGCGCGAGTTCGAAGCCGGTCTTCTATCGGATGATCTGCGGACCGGCTCGCGTCGACCCCCAGCGGACGGCGATGACCCGAAAGGTCGCCATTTATGATACCCAGATACAAGGAGGATAACAGAGTCGATGTTTGACAGTTCAAATCTCAGAAAAGGCCTGAAGTTGGAAATCGATGGCGAGCCTTACATCGTCGTTCAGTTCGAGTTCGTCAAGCCCGGCAAGGGCCAGGCGCTCTACAAATGTCGCTTGAAGAACATGATCACCGGCTCTCAGTTTGACCGAACCTACCGATCGGGTGAAAAATTCAACGAAGCCAACCTCGAAGAGACCCAAATGGAGTACCTGTATTTCGACGGCGAACACTACTGTTTTATGAACACATCAAACTACGAACAGGAACTGCTGAGCGAAAGCCAGGTCGGTGAGGCCAAGAATTTTCTCAAAGAAAACACGGTCTGCAACGTGCTGATGTTCGACCGCAAACCGATCGGCATTACCCTGCCGTTTTTCATCGAACTCAAGATCACCAAAGCCGATCCGTGGGCCAAGGGCGATACGGCTTCGGGCGACAGCAAACCGGCAACGCTCGAAACCGGCACCGTGATCCAGGTGCCGCCGTTCGTCGAGGAGGGTGAAGTCGTGCGGATCGACACCCGGACGGGCAATTACGTGGAGCGGGTGAAGAAGTGACGACGTTATAGAACCCCGAACCGCCGGTCGAACATCTTTCCGATTCCGTATTCGTCGCGCCGCATAAATTTTTCCTGTGACGGCCCGATGATCTGCATCTCCGGGTGGCTCCGCTGCACGTCAACCGCGATCTTCATCTCCTTGGTACAGCCGGTGCTGAAAGTGGCATCCTTGCCGACCCATTCAGGCGGAACCTTTTTCTTGAGGATCTGAAACGCCTGCAGGATGTCCTCGTAGGTTTGAAACCGCCATATGTCGATCAGGCCGCTGCGCTGAACGATTTCCCACATGTACATCAGATCGTCGGCATCCATGCCGGGCTCGTAGAACTCGGAGGGGTTGATGATGAAGGTCTGAGTGGAGTGTTCCTCGAGATGGTGGACAAATGTCGACATGATCTTTTTGGCCATGTCGATTTTACCCGGTATCGAACCGATGATGCCGCTGTAAAAAACCACCGTCATGCCGGTGGTCTTGGCGGCGGCCATTTGGTCGACAATCGACTGGGCCTTTCGTTCGAGGTCGGCGTGTGAAAACTTGATCACCTTTTCGTGTTTGGGCTTGAAGGTGACCTCGATGCCGCCGCCGCGGGGCACGGTGATGTTGTAAATGTCCTGCGTGAACTGAAAAGGCGTGTCGAAGAACCGCCGGCGCTGATCATCACCGCGCGATATAACCGCATCGACTTCCCTGAAGGCCCTGGCGAAGGTGGTCGAAACCATCAAGAGGTTGAGGTTCTCGCGTGTGCCGTCGGATATGGCCAATATATCGTAATCACTACGGAGTTTGCCCACCAGCTCGTTTTTGCCGAGCGATTTTTCCCGCAGCATCAGCACGCCTTCGATTTCGCGTCGCAGCACCGGATCGGCGTTCAAGTCGGCAAAGTCGGCTTTGGTGAAAAGAGGACCCTCCTTGAAGGCGATGACAATTTTGTGACCGCGTTTGACCAGGTACCGAATGATGGCCAGATCGACGATGATCTCACCGGCTTCGTTCGCCAGCCAGAGGATTTTGCGGCCTTTGTCTTCATTGTTGGGGACATGGTTCCCGGTGATTGCTAAAAATGCCAGGAGCTGTTCCAGTCCGTTCCCATCGACGGGTTGCTTGAAGAGGTCCACATAATTCTGTTCAGTGAATTTTTCGGCAGCATCGGTCTCCCACAATGCCGATGCACCGGCCAGGGCGATGAGCCGTTGCAACTCGAGGAAATCCGCAAATTCCCGGATACCGGCAAGGCTGCTGGGCACCTGTTCGCAGGGGAAGGGCTCAACGCGGTTCAGTGCATTTTGGAAGGCGGTTGTGTTCAGAGCGAGTTGGACCCGCCGATTCCGTCGCGCTTTTTCTTCGAACCAGGGATCTTCGATCTGCGTGCGGTGCAAAAAGATCATGAGCAACCGCTTTTCGAGTCGTGAGGGAATCAGAATCTGATCCGTTATTTCGTGTTCGTATTTGATTTTTACCAAGGCTTCCAGGAATTGTCGGTCCCGCGGATCTTCGATTTTGCACGCGATCAGCGCCATGATGCGGTCGAGGACTTCCCGGTATTTGCCGGTCATGAAACTCGATTTCTTGCGGCTCATGATGGCGTCGAACATGCGGCTGGAACAGGGATAATAGCGCTCATCACCTTCGGTAAACACCATGAAGCGGACCTGCTCGGGGGACGCGGCCAGTTCCGGGTAAGCGTAGTGATCGAGATGGTTTTCGATGAAGAATGCGGTAAACCAGGCGTCCTGCTCCGGACTCGATCCCGGTCGATAGGGGGAGCGCATCGTGCGGTCCGATCTTTTTGTCAACACCTTGCGGCGGGTTTTGGCGGCCTTGGCGGTTTGGCGCGTTGCGTTTTTCTGCGGCATGCGAGACGGCACTGTTCGCTCAATCTTTAGTGAAAAACTGAAGCTTGGTCGATCCGAGTTCTATGATGTCGAACTCCTTGAGCTGGATGGTGTCTTTCACGGCTTCACCGTTGACTTTGGCCTTGAACAACCCGCTCACATGACTCAGATAAAACCCATTGGGCCGCATGCTGATGGTTGCGGCAGTGTGACCGACACCGAGTCCGCTGACCACAATATCCGCGCTCGGATCTTTTCCGATTTTGGTGAGCTTCTTGGCCAGTGTGATCTCACCGTCGCCGCCGGAAAGGAAGGAAAGGACCCCGACAGGTTGTGTGTTTTCAGCCGCTGCCGGCGACTGCGGGGAGGGAGGCTCCGTAACCATGTTGCGAAAGAGGTTCGCATCCATCACAATCGTCTGATCCACCTGCCCGTCGGCTTCCTCAGGGCGAACTTCATTATCGCTATAGCTGAAGACGAGAGTGTGCTTGCCGATATTGATGATGTCTCCGTGTTTGAGCCAATGGGACGTGACAAGCTGCTCGTTGACGAAGCAACCGTTCTTGCTCTGCAGGTCGGTCAGAACGAAACCATCCCCGATAGAGTCGATCTTGGCGTGGTGCCCCGAAACCGCCAGGTTTTCGACGACGACGTCGTTGTTCGTGCGCCGGCCGATCGTCACCGATTTTCCTTTCTGGAGCGGGTAATCCGCGATCGTGTTCTTCTTGAACTTCAAAGTGAGCATCGGCATGTCGAATCCCTCTCAGTGCGCTGTCTTTTTTTGGGGTCCAAGACTCGAAAAACCTTTAGAGACCCTTGATAACAGACCTTTTATTCTGCCCTCGCCATTCGTATTTTTTTTGATCCTGAGCACGATCACCGATATGTTGTCGGTGCCGCCGCGGTCGTTGGCCAGGTCGACGAGTTCCCGGCAGGCCTCGGCGGGAGGGTGACGGGTGACGCTTGCCAGGATCTCTTCCGTTGCCACCATGTCCGTCAATCCGTCGGAGCAAATGACGAGGATATCGCCCGTGAAGCAGGACACCTCACAGATGTTGGCCTCGACTGTGGCCTTGACCCCCATGGCCCGGGTCAAAACGTGACTGAATTCGGCACCCAGTCGTTTGAGGCCGAGATGATTTGCGGCCTCGCTTTCGGCCAACACGGTGTGGGGCACAGACAACCGTTCGAGTCGGCCCTTGTGAACCAGGAAGATCGGACTGTCACCGACATTGGCGGCCACGAGTGTCCGGTCATCGAAAAAAAGAACCGCGAGCGTGGCGCCCATGCCACGATAATCTTTCGTTATGTTGGCCGCATCGTGCACCACGCGGTTGGACAGCAGAATTCCGGCGAGGACCTGGTTGGCTCCGGTGGAAAGGGTGGCGTCGGCGGGCCCTGTCGCTGCCGGCGCCTTGCCGTTCCGGCAGCGTTGGATATGACCGTGCATCGATTCGACCACGAGTCGACTGGCAATTTCGCCGGCCCTGTGACCGCCCATCCCGTCGGCGACAATGTAAAGGCCCAACTCATCATCGACGAGCAGGGTGTCCTCGTTGTCTTTTCGTTTTTTACCGGTGTCGGAGAGACCGGCCGATTCGATGTCAAACATTTACGGCAACGATGCCTTAGGGTGAGCCGGACATGGGCCAGGGCTTCAACGGAAAACCGTGAAGGGCTGTCTCAAGATATGCATCCGGATTTGCTCGAAAAATAATTGCTTCAGTATAGTATAAAACCCAAACAGGGTCAAGACTTCCATCTCGGCGGCAGAAATTCTCGGTGTGACATCAATGGGGCACCGGCAGACCCGAATTGGTTTCTTCGACGCCCCCGGATATTGCACATCGTCTGTAAGCTGGTTATCAATATAGCGTTATATTAACCCAATGGTTTCTTTTGACGCCTCGCCGTGGCATAATTTAGACTTAGCCTCTAAGGCTGTTGACAAACCGTTCATTCTCTGTCGCTTGATGCTTCTATAATTGATTCCCTTTCCCTTCTATCGAGGATCTTATGCAGCGTATCGGCATTCTGAAAAACACGATCCAACCCTATGCTTGGGGATCTCACAGCGCCATTGCGGAACTGCTCGGTACCCGGCCGGAGCCTGACACTCCCCAGGCCGAACTCTGGATGGGAGCCCACCCGAAGGCCCCTTCACTGGTAGCGGTGGGCGCGGAGTGGGTCTCATTGGAAGAGCTTATCGAACGGTATCCGCAGGAGATGCTCGGCCGCAGAACGGCTGTCATGTTTCACAATAAGCTGCCGTTCCTGTTCAAGGTGCTGGCGGCCGCCCAGCCGCTTTCATTGCAGGCCCATCCGAGCTTTACCCAGGCCCGACAGGGGTTTGAAAGGGAAAATGCCCAGGGTATCCCTCTGGATGCCCCGCAAAGAAACTACAGGGACGCCAACCACAAGCCGGAATGCATCTGTGCCCTGACCCCATTCTGGGCGCTGCATGGTTTTCGCAAAATCCCCGAAATTCTCGCTCTCGGCAGCCGTCTCGGCCTCGCGGTTTTTGACGACCTGCTGATAGTTCTGCAGGACCGGCCCGATGCGCAAGGACTCAGATCGTTTTTTGAGGCCTTGATGACACTGTCTCCTGCAAAAAGGATTCTTCTGACCGACCAGGCCCAAAAAACCGCCCTGACGTTTGCATCTGAAGATCCGGCATATCGATGGATGGGCGAACTCGGTAAGGCGTATCCGGGCGATATCGGCATCTTTGGCCCCATTCTGCTGAATCTCGTCCTGCTCCAACCCGGCCAGGCCCTGTACTTGCCGGCCGCGGAACTGCACGCATACCTGGAGGGGATGGGGATCGAATTGATGGCCAATTCCGACAATGTGCTTCGGGGCGGCCTGACCCGAAAACACATCGATGTTGCGGAACTGCTGAGAGTGCTCAATTTTGAAGAAAGGACGGCACACGTTCTGGCAGCGCGCACGACAGCGGGCGGAGAACGTGTCTACGAATGCCCGGCGCGTGAATTTGTTTTGTCGACCATCACCGTCGTTTCGGAAACACCCTATTTCAGTCCGACGGTTAGAGGCATTGAAATACTGCTGTGCACTGCCGGGTCCGGCAAGATTACCGACCAGGGGACCGGTGAAGAGGTCGCTCTACCCAAGGGGAGGGCCGTGCTGGTTCCCGCCGCTGTCAAAGGGTACGTCTTGGAGGGCGAGGCGGTTGTTTTCAAAGCGGCGGTGCCGATGCAGTAAACAAAGGAGATAAAAATGGAACATTCTGATGAAACCACAAAGGGCACCCCTTTCGATCTGGCCGATGCCGTTGCCTACGCCGACGGGTCGGTGGTCAGCAAGACCCTTCTCAAGAAAGAAAGCGGCACTATCACGCTCTTTGCATTTGACAAGGGCCAGGGGCTCAGCGAACACACCGCCCCCTTCGATGCGGTGGTCTATATTCTGGACGGACAGGCGGAGGTCACCATCGGTGGCGATCCCCGGTCGGTATCAGCCGGCCGGATGCTGATCATGCCGGCCAGCATTCCGCATGCGCTTCACGCGACTGACCGCTTCAAGATGCTGCTCGTTATGATTCGCAGCCAATAGCAGGGCCGGTCTGGGCATCGGAGATGATAGGCCACGGGCTTATCCTCATTATTTCGCGAACCCTAAAGGAAGCGTACCCATGAAGTTGCGCCAGCTGCTCAAACCTCTTCTGTGTTTTATTCTCTTGCTGGCTTTCTTTGCAGCGCTCAATGGCGTTCTCGATGTTCCGATTAACAAACTCGGAATGGAGAACGTCGCCGCCGCCAATCAGACCTATCTGAAGCAGTCCATGGACAAGGCGGTCTCCGGATTCCTGATTTTGTCGGGCATCAAGACCGGTCTGGCCGTCATCGAGGGCTCGGAAGTCGGCATCGGCTTCAACCTTCAAATCGGCGACATCGTGCAATCGGTCTACGACTACGTGGACATCGCCTGGAAAACCGCTCTGGCCGGAGGGACCGTCATCCTGATCACCCGCCTGCTGCTGCAGGCCGTGGACCTGATCGATCACTGGTTCCTGGCGTTGACATTCGTTTCCGGATTTCTGGTCGTCCTTACCCGCTGGATATTTCCACGTTGGGTCAGGACGAACCGCCTCATGAAAGACGCCACCTTCTTCCTGGCCGTCTGCGCGGCTGTGTTTTACATCGTTTTTCCGTTTTCCATTGCCGGGGCCGCTTTTATCTCCCAAAAAATCACGGGGCCGTTGATAGATGAATCCCAGCGCAGCTTCGAGGGCATCAAGGATGAATTTTCGGTGGAAAGCATCAACCGGCATATTTTCAGCGGCGATTCGGCGGCGGAGGAGAGCAGTATTGCCGACTTGATACTCAAGGGCAAGACGGCCAAGATAAAAGAAGCCATCAAGGCTCAAGCCACGTATTTCAAAGACAAATCCCGCAACATGGCCATCTGGACCCTGCAGCTGAGCGCGGGATACCTCTTCGACAGCATTATCTTCCCGGTGACCTTTTTCATATTTCTGTTCGTGATCGTCAAGGGCGCGCTGTTGTATCTCTTCGAGGATCGGAGGCAGCAGGCGTTCAGCGAAGACCTGCGCGCCGTCTTGAGCAAGCTTCAGCAA
>JBAVJU010000115.1:0-26129 GCA_049687935.1 Desulfobacterales bacterium
CCCTTCATGATCGCCACGTAGGCGTCGTGAGTGCCAAAATCCGTCAGGAGTGTGATAACCGGCATGTCGAAAAAGTCACGCGATTAAAACAGCTTTTTCTGTATCTTGAATCCCAGGTGGCGATAGGCCGCCTCGGTCGCTTTTCTGCCGGCGGAAGTCCTGGTAATCAATCCCGCCTTGAGAAGATAGGGTTCGACGACATCCACCAGGGTGTCGGTCTCTTCCTGTAGCGTGGCGGCAATCGCTTCGATACCGACCGGTCCGCCGTTGTAAAATTCGATGACCGTCCGAATGAAGCGACGATCGAGGTCGGTCAACCCTTTCTCATCGACGCCCTCCAACGCCAATGCCGCTTCGACCGTTTTACGCTTAATCGTCCCGTCGGAGCGAACTTGGGCATAATCCCTGACCCGCCTGAGCAGACGGTTGACAATCCGCGGTGTTCCGCGCGAGCGCGTGGCCAGTTCGGCGGCCCCGAAATCGTCCAGGGGAACATCGAGCAGGGCGGCGGAGCGCGTGGTGATCCGAATCAATTCCGCTTCGGTGTAAAAATCGAGACTTCGCAAGATCCCGAAGCGATCCCGCAACGGCGAAGAGATGAGACCGATGCGGGTCGTCGCGCCGATCAGCGTGAAGCGCTTGAGTCGAAAGCGATGGCTTCTGGCATGGACCCCTTTGTCGAAAACGAAGTCGATGGCGAAGTCTTCCATTGCCGGATACAACAATTCTTCGACATTCCGCGGGATGCGGTGGACTTCGTCGACGAAAAGGACGTCACCGTCTTCGAGGTGTGTCAGAATACCAATCAGATCACCACCCTTTTCCAGGGCCGGCCCGGAGGTAACCGTCAATGTTCCGCCGGTCTCGTTGGCGATGATGTGCGCCAGGGTCGTTTTTCCAAGCCCCGGCGGTCCGTGAAAGAGAACGTGATCGACGGGTTCTTTACGCATCTTGGCGGCTTCGACCGCAATTTTAAGCGTTTCCACGATTTCTTTCTGCCCGACGTAATCGGTGAAACAAGCGGGTCGCAATGACAGGATGTCCGGTTCCCTGTCTTCGGGCAGGCAGGCACCGGAAACAACTTCCCGGTTTTCGGTTGAAAATTTGATGACCTCATTCACGGTTTCGACTCTCCGCGATACACTTCTTCGAATAACTCTTCCGGAGTGGTGATGGCGCCGTTGCGATCCAGCGCTTCCGCCACCAGCCGTCTGGCATCCGAGACTTTGTGGCCGAGTTGGGAAACAAGGACTTCGATCACGGCATCGACCGTCTCCCCGTCGACCGACCTCTTTTGAATTGCCGCCTCGGTCGGCAGTGCAAAGCGTTCCATTTTACCGCACAGCGTTGCGATTATCTTCTGGGCGGTGCGGCTGCCGATGCCTTTGAGTCTTTTCAAGGCGGCTTGGTCTTTGGTCTCAATCGCGCGCGCGATCTCTCCAACCGGCAATGTCATGGCCTTGACAGCCTTCAACGGGCCGATGTCGCCGACGGATACGAAATGCTGGAAAAATTCTTTTTCTTCTTCGGAATTAAAGCCGATTAAAACGGGCTTGGGCTGTCGCTCGGTCTGCTGGTAGTAAATGTACAGGGCCAACGGGCCACCGATGTCGCCGGCGTGCATGCGTTCGATCAAATAGGCCGGCAAAAGAACTTCGTAGCCCACTTGGTTCGCAAGAAGTAGAATCCGGTCTTCTCCGATTTTCAGCAGGTTGCCTTCAAGGTAACCGATCATGGCGCGGCTTCGGGTTGATGCTGGTGAAGTTGGGTCTATCAGGCTGCTGGAAACCTGTTGCACTGGTCAATAAATAAAATTCGACTCAAAGCGCTCATACTATACAGGAGCTGCACCTTTTTGTCGAATTTTGCCTTGTCTTGCCGCGCCCCTTACGTCAGGCAGTGTCGGCGGCTGCAGCGATACAGGCCGATCAGGGCCAGGCCGAGCGCATCGGAGGCGTGTAGCGGCCGAATCGGAGAGGACAATTTCAACAGGTTTCGAACGGATTTTTCAAGCTGCATCTTGGTGGCGTTGCCGTTTCCGGTCAAGACCTGTTTGGCTTCTCTAACCGGTACTTCCAGGGTCGTCATTCCGATCTGCATCCCGGCGAGCAAAATAACACCTGAAACCTGACCCAGAATAATGCCCGATTTGGGGTACTGTTTTAGCGAGAAAACATCTTCGATGACCATCAGGTCGGGCTTTTCGACCTTTAAAAGAGCGAAAAGCCGGTCATAAATTTCGTGCAACCGGCCAGGCAGGGGCGATTTTTGGGAGGTTTTGATGCTGCCGTAAGAACAGCCGCTGATTTTGACGCCGGCCCCGTTGACGATTCCTATTCCGGTTGACGACAAGCCGGGGTCGATGCCGATGATTTTCATTCTACCGGGTATTGCATACGGAAACTATTTGATCTGACTTAACTTCTGGGTCGCCAACTGAGACTCGGTGGTGTCGGGGTATTTACTGATCAACTCCTTCAGGATAAGCCGGGCATTTGCTTTGTCCCCGATGTTCAGGAAAGCGTATCCCTGCTTCAGCATGGCGGACCTGATTTTGTTGCCCTTGGGGTAGTTTTCGACGACCTTCTGGTACTCGACGATGGCTTTTTCATACCACTTTTCCCGGTAGTAAATCTCCCCGATCCAGAACTGGGCATTGTCGGCATTTTGGGAATTCGCAAAGCGCTTGGTAAACTCCTGAAAGCCTTCCCGGGCCTTTTCGAGCTCACCGGCGTCGAAGGCCTGCTTGGCCTGATCGTAGAGTTCCTGCTCGGAAAGGCTCGAGAGCGGAACCTTTGCCGCAGGCACCTTGGCCGCAGCAGGCTTGACGGCCGGGGATTTGGCAGCGCCATCCATGTCCAGGTACTGCTCGATACTGGTGATACGGCTGTTCGTGACGCGCGCATCTTCTTTAAGTCGATCGAGTTCCGTTGAGCCGGACGCATCTGTATTGCCGGGAGCATTTTTTCCCTGCTTGATCTGATACTCGACTTCTTCGAGCCTGCCGTTGATCGCCCCGATCTGTTCTCGCATGGAATCAATCTCAACCCTGAGGTTGGCGGTTTGGCCACGGATATTTTGCTCCTTGTTTTCGCTGGTTTGGCCGAACTGATCGATCAGTGCCTTCTGACGCGCCAACTGACCCTCTACGGCAGCCAAGCGGTCATCGAGAACGATGACATCGGAGCGTCCGGCGCAACCCGCTAAAACGAGAACGCAGAAAAGAAAAGTGGCAAAAGGAGTCTGTCTCATGGCATTTTTGTAATGGTTAAAATAAGGGTGGTCGGTAAAAGGATGATGAACGTGCCCAGAATATTAGCACGGTCGACGCCATGAATCAAGCAGCCGATTGGCGCACGTCTGACCCTTGAACTCTGCACTGTTTTCGCGAACCCCAGGCGAATTTACGGCAGGCCTCATGACCGTCTGTCATGAGGTTGTCCCTGCCTGGCGATCGATATAGGCTTCCAGATAATGATTTTGGACTGCGTTATCGCTCGTCGTTGTATGAGACTTATACGACTTCCTCGCTCTGTCTTGCCAAAATCATTATCTGGAAGCCTATAGGTCCGACCGCCAGACAGGAAGTACGGTTCACTGGCCGTTTAGTTGATGACGAAAACGCCGCGCCTGTTCTTGGCCCAGCACGCTTCGGTTTGCTCGGTGCAGACCGGCCGCTCTTCGCCATAGCTGACGGTTGAAATGCGATAGGCCTCAATTCCCAAATCGACCAGGAATGATTTGGCGCTTTCGGCCCGCCTTTCACCCAGCGCGAGGTTGTATTCGGGGGTACCGCGCTCGTCGCAGTGGCCCTCGATCGTCGTGTAGACATTCGGATAGGTCTTTAAAAACTCGGCCTGTCTCTTCAACGTCGCTTGGGCCATATCATCCAGATTGGATTTGTCGAAGGCGAAATAAATGTTGCCGTTCAGAAATTCGCTTTTTGCCATCTCAAACGCCTTTGCGGCTTTATCTTCGACCGGTGGGGGCGGCGGTGGCGGGGCCGGGGCCGGGGCCATGACCGGCGCCGGTTCTTCTTTGGTGACGGTCTTTTTCGCACATGAAACCGTCCCCAGCAGAACAGGAATTACCAAAAACAGGGCCAGAAAAATCCATACTTTCTTTCTCATCTTTTCCTCCTTTCAAATCCTCGCTTGTATTAGTATTTACTTAAATTCGGCGACCAACTCGGACTGGACTGCTCGCCGGACATGGTGAGCAGTCGTCTTTGGTCGGCACCGAAAGCGGTCATCACGTAAATCCTCGAAGGGCCTTCACGTGTTGAACTAAAGGCTATCAGGCTTCCGTCCGGTGACCAGGAAGGTGATTCGTTGTTCCCGGTCTCCTGAGTCAACTGCAAGGGTTGCCGTCGTTTCAGATCGATGGTAAAAATATCGTTACGGCTGCCGATCATTGACGTGTAGGCAATGCGATCTCCCGTGGGCGACCAATTCGGCTGGGTGTTGTAGTTGCCTTCGAACGTCAGGCGTTCAACCTGGCCGGTTTTGATATCCTGGATATAAATCTGCGGCGCTCCGGTTCGGTTTGACACAAAGGCCATCATTTTAGCATCCGGCGCCCAACTCGGAGAAAGATCGCTGGCCCAATTGTTTGTAATCTTTTTAATAATTTTCCCCGAACCCGTCAACAAATAAATTTCTTGGTTGCCGGCGAAGGACATCGTGGCCGACAGAGTGAACTGACCCGGAACCCACGAAGGGGTAATATTGATTCCTTTCTCTTCAACAGTCACCTGCTCGCTGCCCTCGGTCCGGTGAATGAAAATGTCCGGTTTTTTGTTGACGTAGGTCGTGTAAGCGATCCATTTGCCGTCCGAAGACCAGGCGGGAGACAAACTGATAGTCCCGTGGCGAGTGAACGGCACCGGGTTGCTGCCGTCGAAATCGCAGATAAAAATTTCCTTGTTGCCGCTCCCATTGGAGACAAAGGCGATCTTGCTGTCGAATATGCCGCGTTTGCCGGTGAGTTGCAGGATCACCTCGTTGCAGAATCGAAGGATAATCGGTCTGACATCATCCACCGTACCGTGGTAGCGCTTGCCCAGCAGCCGCTTGCCCGTGAGTGTATCGAAGAGCCGCAGTTCGATATCGACGAGCGAGCCGGTTTGCGACAAGCCGCCGGTCACCAGCAATTCGGCCCCGATGGTGGTCCAGTTGCGAAAATTGATCAGGTCGGTGGTAATGACCGGATTGCCCGGTTCGAGCAGATAGGCACCGCGGTCGATCATGTTGAAATAACCGGTGAAATCTAATGAATTTGTAATGATATCAGTTGCTTTTTTTAAAAGAGCCGGATCGGTCCCATCGGTGTTCAGTGCCGCGAAAGCCGGTATGGCCATCGGTATTTTACGCGAAAACGGGTTGCTGATATCGATGTAGTCGTATTGACCGAAAACGGCTGCGGGCAAAAGCAGAATAACGAAGGCCGTCGCCACCAGCAAAGTAGGTCCACTCCTTTTGATCATGCGTACGATTCCTTGATCCTTTGTGCTGCTGCAGGTTTTTTTATTTTATCACTTGATGCCCTTTGGCCCGAACCGGATGCCAACGGTATAATCACCGGAGAACAGACCGGTGGGCAGCGGCGGCAGCGGGTTGGACTTGACGATCGCGCGATAAGCCGATTCATCCAGGTAGGCGTTGCCGGATCTTTGATCGAACCAGATGTCGCTGATTTCACCGTTCGGTCTGATTTTGAAGCCCAAGATCGCCTCGAGGTCGGTCCGGCCGCCGCTCATCAGCTCCGAAAAGACCCAGTTTTTTTGAACTTGATAGGCGATTTCGGCCTGATAAACCTGGACCCGGCTTTGAAATTGGCCCGAAGTGAGCCCCGTACCGGTCGGGCTGCCGGCCATCGATCCCGCCTGGCCGGAGCCGGCCCCGGCCTCTGTCTTCCGGCTCCGGTCTTCTTTTTCAACTTGCTTTTTCAGGCGGTTCAATGTTTCTTCCAGTTTGGAAGGACGCGTATCCTCGACATTTTTCTCCATTTTCGAAACGGCGTCTTTGATCACCTCGGAAGGCTTGACCGTCTTGTGTTTTAGTGATTCCTTTTTCTTCGTGTCCGGTTTAGGCGTCGGTGCTGTCGATACCTCCGCCTCGGGTTTCGGCGGCGGGGGCGGCGGTTTGACGGGTACGGGTTTGACGACCGGCTCCTTAGTGGCGGCCGGTTTTTCGGGAACCGTTGATTCTGCGACCGGTTTTTCAGGGGCAGGGGCCTTGGCGGCTCCGTTGCCCAAGGCCGGCATCGAAACAAGACTGACGTTGACGGCCGATGGAATGTATCTCCTGGAAGGCGTCAACGCCGGCATGATGATGAATACGGTCATCAGGACGATGTGGAGCAGCAACGATATTCCGATGTAAAAGAGCAAAGTCCGGCTGCCGACATCGATGCTGGCGATTCGGTTCGAGGCGGCGTGTGACGCGCGTTTCTTCATTGCGGCCGCTACTTTTTGGTAACTTTTTCTTCTTTGGCTGGTGGTATGGTCACCATTCCGAGCTTTTCCACGCCGGCCAGTTTGATTTCGGACATGACCCGGACGACCGTTCCGTAGGGGATGTCCTTGTCCGCCTTCAAATAAACCTCGCGGTCACTGCGGTTGCTCATGATTCTTTTCAGCTTTTCGTTGAGGTCTTCCACGGTCACCGGTACATCGTTGATAAAAATGGTGGCCTTATTGTCAATGGAGATCATCAAATGCTCGGTTTCCGCCGGCAGGGGTTCGGCTGTGGCCTCCGGCAATGCGACGTCGACGCCTTGGGTCATCATCGGCGCTGTTACCATGAAAATGATCAGGAGCACCAGCATCACGTCGACGAAGGGGGTGACATTGATGTCGGACATAAAACTGTTGTTGTTGCCGCCGGATGTCAACCTTTTCTCCTTTCGATTCTCAAGATATCCCGCTCGACGATATTCAAAAAGTCGGCTGAGAAGCTCTGCAGTTCGGTTTCGATGACCCGTATTTTCTGGTTGAAATGATTGAAAGCGATGACCGATGGAATGGCCACCGCCAGTCCTGCGGCCGTCGCGATCAAGGCTTCCGATATACCGGGGGCGACGACGGCCAGGTTTGCGGAGCCTTTGAGACCGATGCTGCGAAACGAATGCATGATACCCCAAACGGTGCCGAACAAGCCGATGAAGGGCGTCGTGTTGCCGGTTGTGGCCAGGAAAGGCACCATCTGAGTCAAACGGGTCATCTCGGTGTTGATCGCCCGGCGAAGCGTGCGTTTGACGTTTTCGATACCGGTCGTCTGGGAGCCGAGCGACGGGGTGTCTGAAGACGACGGTAAGGGCATCGAAAGGGAAAGGCCCGATTGGCTCAGCTTTTTGAGTTCCAGGTAACCCATCCTAAATATACGTGCGATGGGGCTGGCGTCGAGCTGTTTGGCTTTTACGAACGCGTTTGACAGATCCCGGCTCTTCCAGAAAAAATCGATGAATTGGGCCGACTCTTTGAATGCTTTGCCGATGTAACGCGTTTTGATGAGGATGATGGCCCAGGAGGTGATTGAAAAGAACAACAACAGAAGCAACACCAGCTGAACCACCAGCCCGGCATTCAAAAAAATATGGATGATATCGATGTCGGTTTGTGGCATTTAAAAAGAATCTCCTCCTCGGAATATAAATTTCGCTAATTTAAAGGTTTAAAGCCCAAGTGTCAAGAAGTTTACGGGTTCCGACAGCGACCGTCATTAAGCGGTCCGCTCCGAAAAATGGAATTGGGGAGTTGCAATTCTCTCGATCTGCCCTTAATTAATTCCATCAACCATCAGCTGATCTGATGGTTGATGGAATTGGTTAGCCGAAAGAAAAAGGGAACTCATATGAGCCAGGTAGCCGATTTGCTGTTTCAGGCCAGAATGCTGAAAGAAATCCCCCGGTCCGGTTTTAGCTTTCTCGGGTCCGGAAAAGAATCCGTGGCCGAGCACACCTACAGCGCCACTTTCATTGCCTTCATTATGGCCCAAAAAGAAGCCGATGTGGATGGCGGTCGGCTGATCGCGATGTGTCTGGTGCATGATTTGACCGAAGCCCGGATCGGTGATCTGAATACGGTTAACAAAGAGTACGTCAGCTGCGATGCGGACAAAGCCCTGCAGGACTCTTTGCAAGGCCTGCCTTTTGGGGCTGCCATAGAGGGCCTCATCCGCGAGTTCGAGGCCAATCAAACCCCTGAAGCCCGGTTGGCCCGAGATGCGGATCAACTATCGCTCATCCTGGAACTCAAGGCGCTGGCGGACATCGGGTACAAACCGCCTGAAAAATGGCTGCCGGCGGTCGTCGAAAGGCTTCAGACAGCCACCGGGCGATGGCTGGCCAAAGACATCCTGCAGACCTCCTGGGACAACTGGTGGTTTAAACATTTGGGTTGACAGAAGCAGCGCCAACACTTATGTATCCTATTTTGTTTAAAGCACTTAACGAGCACGGAGGCATGCATGAACTGGTTCACGCAGACGTTTGCGTCTTCCATCGGCAAGAAGTGGTTGATGGCCATAACCGGTTTGGGATTCTGCGGTTTTCTCACGACACACCTGGCCGGCAATCTCTTCATCTACGGCGGTCGCGACGCCTTTAATTCCTATGCCGAGCACCTTCACAGCCTCGGTCCGCTGGTCACCCTGTTCGAATTAGGTCTGCTCACTTTTGCCGGCCTGCATGTCGGCAGCGGTCTGATTCTTTTCTACCAGAACTTTAGATCCCGGCCCAATCGCTACGCCGTCAACAGCAGCGGCGGCGGGCGGACGATAGGCTCCCGGACCATGCCCTACACCGGTCTCCTGATCCTTGTTTTCGTGATCTTTCACCTGCTCAACTTTACCTTCACCGATAAGACCGGCACCACTATCTACGAGATTGTCTCGCGCACTTTTGCCAATCCGGTGAATGTCCTTCTCTACGTCCTGGCGATGGCGGTTGCCGCCATCCACGTCAGCCACGGTTTTTGGAGCGCTTTTCAGACCCTTGGTGCCAACCATCCGAAATACATGCCGTTTATCAGAGCGGCCGGCATCGTCTTCAGCCTGGTCGTCGGTCTGGGATTCGGTCTGCTTCCGATTTACTTGTTGTCCATTGCCTGAAGGAGGTAACGCATGCAGCTTGATGCCAAAATTCCCGCTGGGCCCCTGGCTCAAAAATGGGATCGGCACCGCTTTGAATTAAAGTTGGTCAACCCGGCCAACAAACGCAAATTCGACATCATCGTCGTCGGGACCGGTTTGGCCGGCGGCGCCGCTTCGGCCTCGCTGGCGGAGCTGGGGTATAACGTCAAAACCTTCTGCATTCAGGACTCGCCGCGCCGCGCCCACAGCATTGCCGCCCAGGGGGGCATCAACGCCGCCAAGAACTACACCAACGAGGGCGACAGCATCTGGCGGCTGTTTTACGATACGGTGAAAGGGGGCGACTTCAGGGCGCGCGAGGCCAACGTCTACCGCCTGGCCCAGATCAGCAACAACATCATCGATCAGTGCGTTGCCCAGGGGGTGCCGTTCGCCCGTGATTACGGTGGTTTGCTGGCCAACCGCAGTTTCGGCGGCGCGCAGGTGTCGAGAACTTTTTACGCCCGCGGGCAGACAGGGCAGCAGTTGCTGCTGGGCGCCTACAGCGCGCTGATGCGCCAGGTCGGCTTGGGGAAAGTGCAGATGTTTCCGCGGCGCGAGATGCTCGACCTGGTGGTGGCCAACGGTCAGGCGCGGGGCATCGTGGTTCGGAACCTGATAACCGGCCAGATCGAGACGCACGCGGCCCACGCCGTGGTGTTGTGCACCGGCGGTTACGGCAACGTCTTTTTCCTTTCGACCAATGCCATGGCCTCCAACGTCTCGGCCTCTTTCAAGGCTTACAAGAGGGGCGCCTATTTCGCCAATCCGTGTTTCACGCAGATCCATCCAACCTGCATCCCTGTCCACGGCACCTATCAGTCCAAACTGACCCTGATGAGCGAGAGCCTCAGAAACGACGGACGGGTATGGGTGCCCAAAAAACCCGGCGACAACCGGTCACCGCAGCAGATCCCCGAGGATGAAAGGGACTACTATCTGGAGAACAAGTATCCGAGCTTCGGCAATCTGGTTCCGCGGGATGTGGCCTCACGCAATGCGAAAGAACAGTGCGACATGGGCAAAGGGGTCGGCGAAACCAAACTGGCGGTGTATCTCGACTTCGCCGATGCCATCAAACGTGACGGCCGCGAGGCGATCGAGCGAAAGTACGGCAATCTTTTTCAAATGTACGAAAAAATCACCGGTGAAGACCCCTACGGGACTCCCATGATGATTTATCCGGCTGTGCACTACACCATGGGAGGGCTCTGGGTGGACTACAACCTGATGAGCACGATCGACGGGTTGTTTGTGCTCGGAGAGGCCAACTTCTCGGATCACGGGGCCAACCGGCTTGGCGCCAGCGCACTCATGCAGGGGCTGGCGGACGGCTACTTCGTGATCCCTTACACTATCGGCGGCTATATTGCCCGCACTTCCTTTGGTGACGTAACCCCTGACACCCCGGCTTTCAAGGACACGGCCCGGGAAGCGGCCGACAGGATCGAAAAACTGCTGGGCATCAACGGCAAGCGCACCGTGGATGATTTCCACCGACAGCTCGGTCAGATCATGTGGGATTACTGCGGTATGGCCCGCAACAATCAGGGGCTCGAGAAGGCCCGAGGAATGATTCAGGAACTGCGGGCGGAATTCTGGCAAAATGCAGTGGTTCCCGGTGACGACCGGGATTTCAACCAGAGTCTGGAGCGGGCCGGGCGGGTGGCCGATTTCATGGAATTTGCCGAACTGATGGTGGTCGATGCCCTGGCACGCCAGGAATCCTGCGGGGGACATTTCAACGAGGCCTACCAGACAGAGGAAAACGAGGCCAGACGGGATGATGAAAATTTCTGTCATGTGGCCGCCTGGTCTTACACCGGCCCGGACAAGGAACCCGAGTTCCACAAGGAAGCGCTTATATTTGAAAATGTCGAGTTGACTCAAAGGAGCTACAAGTGACGAAGACCATTAATTTGACGTTAAAGATATGGCGTCAGAAAGGCCCGGAGGCCGCCGGCACACTGGAAACCTTCGAGGCCAGCGATATATCGACCGACATGTCCTTTCTGGAGATGCTCGATGTCGTCAACGAACGCCTGACCCTGAAAGGCCGCGAACCGATCGCCTTCGATCACGACTGCCGCGAAGGCATCTGCGGCTCTTGCGGCGCGGTGGTCAACGGCCGGCCGCACGGTCCCCAGAAGGGGACCACACTGTGTCAGCTGCACATGCGCCATTTTGCAGACGGTGAGACCCTGGTGATCGAACCCTGGCGGGCGCGGGCCTTCAAGGTGATCAAGGACCTGGTGGTCGACCGCAGCGCTCTGGACAAAATGATACAGGTGGGCGGCTACATTTCGGCCAACACCGGTGGTGCCCCGGATGCCAATGCCATTCCGATTCCCCAGGAAACCGCCGATCTGGCCATGGACGCCGCGGCCTGCATCGGGTGCGGCGCCTGCGTGGCGGCCTGCCCGAACGCATCCGCCATGTTGTTTGTGGGAGCCAAAGTGTCCCACCTGGCCTTGCTGCCGCAGGGAAAACCCGAAGCGGCGCGGCGTGCTGCGGCCATGGTGCGCGAGATGGACCGGCTGGGTTTCGGCAACTGCTCAAACGAAAGGGAGTGCGAGGCCGAATGCCCCAAAGAAATCTCGATCATCACCATTGCCCGTCTGAACAGGGAATATATCAAGGCGCGGATATTTTCGACCGTGCGATAGGGTTTTTGATCCGTATGCATACCCACGGAAATAGCGACGGACCGTCCATGGACCAGGCCATTTTCAACCTCGGCCTTCCGGTGGAAACCATTTCGGTTTACCTGCTGGCATGCGGTCTGGCGGATGTCGGCAAACCGGTTACCACCCAAAATCTCACCGAAATCTGGAACGGTACTGCGGACAGCCTCGATCAAAGTCTTCGTGAACTCGAGGAAAGAAACATCATTGCCCGCGTTTTATCCGACGGGAAAGACCGCAGCGCATATAGGGTGAAGGAGGCTCACCACTGGAAACGGTTTTAGTGCAGGGGAATCCTGTGGACTTCTATTAGCGCCGTTTGCCGCTATTGATCGACTCGTCCCGAAATGCTTTCTGAACGCATTCTTTGACCCGGTATTCCGGCGCGTCGGCCCTCATGCCGGGGCACATCGACGCCATTATCCGCCAGTTGGCGACATCTCTCAGTACACTCTCGATAAACGGCCACCGTCGGCACATGAGGGGTTTGACCGGATGAATGGTGCAGATCCGGTCCCAAAATATGCAATATCCGTCTTCTTTCTGGATGAGCAAGGGCCTATTACCGGAAAGCCGGCAAAAGTTCGCCAGGAAAGATTCGGGGTCCGTGCCGAGAAAAGAGGCGATCGTATCGATGTCTGGCTTTGACACAAAGGTGCCGCCATAACCCCGGCAGCAGTCACCGCACTGCCGGCACTCGAAGATAGCTTCGGGCTCATTTGCTCTGGACGGCATGGCGGCCCTCCAATGCTCTTTTCAGAGTGACCTGATCGATGTATTTAAGATCACCCCCGACCGGCACGCCAGAAGCGATGCGGGTGACGATGGCCGGACTGTCTTTCAAGCGGTCGGCCATGTAGGCGGCAGTCGATTCGCCTTCAACCGTTGTGCTGGTGGCCAGGATAACTTCGCGGATGTTTTGCTTCGCAATGCGTGCCATCAGTTCCCTGATTCGGATATCATCCGGACCGACGCCGTTGATGGGGGAAAGGGCGCCGCCGAGGATGTGGTAGCGTCCGCTGAAGGCACCCGATTTTTCGATCGACACCATGTCGGCCGGTTGTTCGACCACGCACACCAGTTGGGGGTCGCGCGCCGGGTTGCTGCAGATTCCGCATGTTTCGGCGTCGCTCAGGCCGAAGCACTGCTCGCACAACCGCACACTGTTTTTTAGTTCCAGAATGCTGCGGGACAATTGTTCAACGTCGATGCGCGGCGCCCGCAGCAGGTGCATCACCAGTCTTTCGGCGGTTTTTTCGCCGATTCCCGGCAGCTTGGAGATCGATTGGATGGCCCTGCGGATGGAGGAGGGGTAATAGATCATGTCAGTCCCGGAATGCTCAAACCACCCGTGAGTTTGGCCATCTCGGCGGAAACCATTTCCTGCGATTTGGTCAGGGCGTCGTTGACGGCGGCCATGACGAGATCCTGAAGCATATCGACGTCATCCGGATCGACCACTTCCTTTTCGATCTGGATGGACACGATCTGCTGCTTGCCGTTGGCGACGACCTTGACCATTCCACCACCGGCGGTGGCTTCGATTGTCTTCTCGGCCAGTTCTTCCTGCATGCGCAGCATCTTTGCCTGCAGTTTCTGGGCCTGCTTCATCATGTTTCCCATGCCTTTCATGACGCATCCTCCTTTATGATTGTCACACCGAGCACTTCACCATCGAAAATTTTAACGGCTTCGGCGACCAGCGGGTGGCTCATGGCCTCGTTTTTCAGCTGGTTTTCCTCTTTTTTTTTTACCGTACTGTCAGATGGTTCCGCGACAGCGTCCAGGACGATTTCCACCGCGCGGCCAAAAACCTCCCGACACACGTTGCGGATGATGTCCAGATTCTTGGTTTTCTGGATCATCGATAGGGTGAACCCGTTGCCGCCGACTTCGATTGCGAGGCGGCCGTCCTCCAACCGTCTCGGCCGACACTTTTGCAGGCTGGCAGCCAGAGCCGGATGGTCGGTCGCAATGACGGCTTGAACTTTTTTCCAAACCTGTTGAAGGTCTGCGGGAGAAATCGCTTCGACAGCCGGCACCGCGGCGGCATTCACACGCGTCCTCGGTCTGTCGTCGAGTGATTTGCTCTTGGTCACGTCGGCGCCGACCGCGGCAGTCGGCGGACTTTGAATGTCGGCCGGTTGTGGGGCAAGGTCGGTCGGTGACTCATCGAATTGACGCCGCAGGGTGTCGAGTTTCTCGATCAATGATTCGATCGTCAGGGTCGGCTTGGCCTGAAGCAGCCTGAAGCAGGCCATTTCCACGGCGATCTTGGGTTGGGCTGAAAACTTGACGGCGGGTTCTTCCTTGAACAGCAGGTCGAAGAGCTGGTTCAGGTGTGCCGTTGAAACCGAGGCGACCTGCTCCTGCAGGTGCTGAATTTCATGCGCCGGCAGGTCGACCAGGCGACCGGTCTGCCGGCACAGTTTGACCACCATCAAATGCCGGAAGTGCTCGACAAGATCGGCATACAGGCGTTTCATGTCGTGGCCGCGCTGGTGAACGACATCCAGGCTTTCGAGCACCTTTTGCGCGTTTCCGTCCAGCAGTGCCTGCACGAGATCGAAAATCATCTTGCGGTCGATCACCCCCAGGAGGTCCAGCACCTGCGTGTCCGCTATTTTCCCGTCCGAGCAGGCCGTTACTTGGTCCAGAAGGCTGAGGGCGTCGCGGATGCTCCCCCCGGCTTCGCGGGCGATCAGCGTGAGGCTGTTTCGGGAAATGTCGAAATGTTCCAGGCCGCAGAGCTTCTGCATGTGGTCGGTGATTGACGCAAGCGCGATCCGTTTGAAGTCGTGGCGCTGGCAGCGGGACAGAATCGTCGCCGGTATCTTGTGGGGTTCGGTGGTGGCGAAGATGAACATGACGTGGGCGGGCGGTTCTTCCAGGGTTTTCAGCAGGGCGTTGAAGGCCGGTGTGCTGAGCATGTGGACTTCATCGATGATGTATATCTTGTGAGGGCTGTGGGCCGGCATGTACTTGACGTTATCCCGCAGTTCCCTGACTTGATCGACACTGTTGTTGGACGCACCGTCGATTTCGAAGACATCGACGGCCTTGCCGGAAGTGATTTCGCGGCATGACTGGCAGTCATTACATGGTTCAGAAGTCGGTCCGGACGCACAATTCATGGCCTTGGCCAGAATCCGGGCCACGGTTGTCTTTCCGGTGCCGCGTGGTCCGGCGAATAATATGGCGTGGGCCACGCGCCCGGCCGCAATGGCATTGATCAGCGTCCGGGTTACGTGGTCCTGGTCGACAACGCCTTCAAAGCTCTGGGGACGATATTTGCGCGCGAGGACAAGATACGACATAAAAACCCTTCAGCAGGCTGAAGCAGATCACAGCCAGTCTGAAAAGACGAAGCCTGCAGCAGCACCCTTTTCTGTGGAGGGTGCCGGTTCACAGTCGGCCGGTCTCGCCTGAACTATTCGGGGTGCATCTGCAAACAGTTGATGGCGGAGAGAGAGGGATTCGAACCCTCGGTGCCGCTTTTGACAGCACACACGATTTCCAGTCGTGCTCCTTCGGCCAGCTCGGACATCTCTCCACAAATCAGCGGGTAAAAAGAACGTGAATTTCATGCAGTCATCGGAATAGGTAATTCATGGACGGGAACCAGCAAAAGTGGCGGAGAGGGTGGGATTCGAACCCACGATCCCGTTTTTGACAGGATACCGCTTTTCGAGAGCGGGGCCTTCAGCCGCTCGGCCACCTCTCCGGCATCTTTTCCCGACCCAACGCGGTGCCCTGAATACCGTTTCTGTGCAATTCTGTCAACCACCTTATTTTAGCTTGAACTCCCCCTGCCTTTCTAGTATCAGATCGGCGTCTCGTTCGCCAATTGCGGACACGCCGGCAGCGGTTCCGGGCATGCCATTCAGGCGCGCTCCTGCCAGATTGAATCCGCAAGGTGTCGGAATCACTCAACGAAACCTGAACACGAGGAAAGACCAACGATGGCCGACGTCATTCCCTTCCGGGGGATCCTTTACAATCCGGACAAAGTCGACAATCTGGCCGATGTCATAACACCGCCGTTCGATGTGATTTCGGGTACCGAACAAGAGCTGTTTTACGCCCGCAGTCCTTACAACATGGTCCGGCTCATCCTGGGCAAGGCCTCGGCAGACGACAGCCCGTCGCACAATCCGCACAGTCGGGCGGCCGACCATTTAAAAAACTGGGTCGCAGAACGGGCGCTTGTCCGCGACAGAGTGCCGGCCTTTTACCTGACCACGCTCGATTTCACCACCGATAACAGGCTGGTCACGCGTTCCGGACTGATCGCGGCTGTGCGACTGGCGCCGTTTGATGCCGGCATCATTTTACCTCACGAACACACCTTCACCAATGTCAAGTCGGAGCGGCTGGCACTGATGAAAGCCTGTCACGCTAATTTCAGTCCGATATTCGCAATGGTTCCGGATGACGACGGGGACTTCATCAGCTTAATACGGCATCTATCGACCGAGCGGACACCGGATATCGCCTTCAGAGCGCACGACGGGTTCCAGCACAAACTCTGGCGCGTTGTCGATTCCGACAGCGTGCTGAACGTCAGCGCTGCACTGCAATCCCGAAAACTCTACATTGCCGACGGCCACCACCGGTACGAGACGGCGCTGAACTTCCGCAATTGGGTGCATGCCGGCCATCCGAACCTTTCCGACGGGCATCCGGCCGACTTTGTCATGATGTACCTTTGCAGCATGGCCGACCCGGGGCTGGTCATCCGTCCGGCGCACCGTATGCTCCGGGATGTGCCGTCATCGGCAATCGATCGTCTATTGGTCAGGGCGAAGCCTTATTTCGAGATCGAAACGATTTCTTTTCGCGGGTCCGAGCGCGACAGCGCACTCGAGCGTTTTATCGGCAAAATGAACGGCAACGGCATCGGGCAATCGATCGGCATGGCCCTGAAAGATCGCCGGGCGTTCTACTACCTGACGCTCAAGAATTCGCCGGCGCTCGATGACCTGTTCGGGCTTGACTGTTCGGGACCGCTGCGTCAACTGGATGTCACGGTGTTGACGCGCCTGATCTTCACTGAGTTTCTGGAATTCGATCAGGCCCGTCTCGACAATGAAAAACTTATCGATTATACCACGGATGCCAGGGAGGCTGTCGGGCGTGTCAAATGCGGGGACTTCGATGCTTGTTTTATCCTCAACCCCACGAGTGTGGAGCAGGTTAAAAATGTGGCCGATCAAGGACTGGTGATGCCGAGAAAAGCCACCTATTTTTATCCGAAAGTCACCACCGGACTGGTCATCAATCCGCTGACCTCTTAGCTCCAATGCAGGCCTTCGGCCGCAACCAAATCAGGATTTTCGAACCAAATCTTAAATCCGTTTGGTCGGCGTAATCTATTGGAATTCTTATTTTCATCGAGAATTTCCGGATGGGTGCGACGTCACGCCGCCCGGCCGCCTGTCAAGGCCGAAACATCTTTTCGATTTCAGCGGTATAGTCACCGTTTTTCCGATAAATAACAAGGGGCGGCGCTACAACCATGCCGGGATGGCCACCTTTCAGCCCCTCGACCAACACCAGTTTGGCATTGGTGGTGGTGCCGGAGTGAATCGTGCGGCAGAATTTGGGTTCGATGCCGGACGACTGCATTTGGTGCAGAACTTCGGTCATTCTTTCAGCCGTGTAGACGACGACGAATTTGCCGCCGGTTCGTAAAACACGTCGTGCGGTTGCGATGACATCGGTAAACGTGACCTTGATTTCATGGCGGGCAACGGCTCTCTGCCGATGCGGGTTCAGACGGCCGGTGTCGGTTTTGCGGTAGGGCGGATTCGAGGCGACCCAGTCGACTGGTCCTTGAAGACGCGCCGGTTGCAGCCCTTTCATGTCTTCGCATAAAATACGAATCCGGGCCTGCATGCCGTTGGCACAGACGTTGACGCGGGCGAGGTCGGCCAGTTCCGGCTGAATTTCAACACCGATGGCAGCGGTCTCGGTGTGACGGTAGGCCAACATCAGGGAGATGATGCCGCACCCCGCACCCAGGTCCAGGACGGTTTCACCGGGACGCGGGTGGATGTGATTGGCGAGGATGACGGCATCGATTGAGAACCGGTAGCCTTTGCGGAATTGACGGACCTGCAACCGGCCATCGAAAAAAGTATCCGACGTGATGGCTTCCATGCTTATTTTTTCGTGAACCCTTACGGGACAGAGCCGATCTTAAATAGGATGTCTTCAATCACGTCTTCACCCAACGTGTCGTTTACTTTCCGGACGATCTGTTCTTTGAGAAAATAAAGGTGGTGCAACCAGGGTGAACTGTTGACATGGACCAACAGGGTCTTCTCCTTGAGAGCAGCCGGCCGGGTGTTTTCGGCCATAATTTCACCAACGATTTTGTCCCACATCTGACCGATGCGAGTGATCTCAGCCGCTGTGGGGGGGACGTGACGGTGCAGGATTTCGTCGATGACACTGCCGATCGGAACCGCCGCATCGATCTTTTCTCTTTTTTCCTTCATCGTAAAGTCTATAACGTCGATTTCAATGAGATGCAAGCGCCTACCGCAAAGTCATCCAGCCGAAAAAATATTTCACCGGCCTCAGTCGCGCGGTTTTTCCGAATTTCGCTTGACTTAAAGGGATATGGTTTTATAATTGAATTCTTTTATCGATTCGCGAACAGCACGCTTTCATTCACTTCGAGTGGACCCTTAAACCAGACCGCGTTTTCGAATCGGCCCTCACTGTCGATTCGGAAGGCACCTTGACAGGACAAAAAATGAGTTGGGATTGGGAAAAGCTAAAAGAACAGCAGCAGAAAATGGGTGGCGGTGTGCCGCCGAACGTGGATGAAATCGTCCAAAAGATCAGAAACATCAAATTTCCAGGCGGCCCGTTATTGATTGTCATCCTTTTGGTTCTTGCGGCCGTCTGGTCGTCGATCTTCACCGTGAAACAGGATGAAGTCGGCATTGTCCAGCTCTTCGGGCGATATGTCAGATCAGCTCAGCCGGGGCTGAACTTCAAATTACCGCTTGGAATCGAGCGGGTCACCAAGGTCAACGTAAAAGGCATTCGCACCGAAGAATTCGGTTTCACCTCAGACGGTAATGCCGTCCGCTCGCGTCTGGGCTCCAGCGAGACTGAAACCGTGGCGCTGATGCTGACCGGTGATCTGAATGTGGCGGTGGTCCCCTGGATTGTTCAATACCGCGTCAAGGATCCGTACAATTACCTGTTCAAAGTGCGCGATGTGCGACGGCTGCTGGTGGACATGTCCGAGGCCACGATGCGGCTGGTCGTAGGCGACCGGAGCATCAACGAGGTCATCAACAAGCGGGGAGAAATGGCCGTCGAGGCCAAAGAACTCTTGCAGAAGGAGATGGATCTGGCCGAATCCGGTCTTCACATCGTTACGATCGAAATGAAGCGGACGAACGTTCCGGCGCCGGTGCAGCCGTCCTTCAACGAGGTCAACCAGGCGACCCAGGAAAGAGAACAGTTGATCTACGAGGCTCGAGAGGATTACAACAAGGCCATACCGGCTGCACGGGGCGAGGCGGAGCGCACCGTCAGAGCCGCCGAGGGGTATGCGCTGGATCGCGTCAATCGCGCTAAGGGTGATGCCGCCCGGTTTACGGCGTTCTACAAGGAGTATGTCAGAGCCAAGGATGTCACCAGGCGTCGGCTCTATCTCGAAACGATGAGCGATGTCATCCCGAAACTGGGGGATAAGTACATCGTCGGTTCCGACATGAAGAACCTACTACCGCTTCTCAATCTCGGCAAACAACCACAAAACGGGACGGCAAAATGAAACTAAAAGGTCCGATAATTATAATTGTTCTGCTGGTTGCCGCCGTTGTCGTCTATCAGTCGGCTTACATCGTAAACGAAACCGAACAGGTGGTGGTAACGCAGTTTGGGCGGATTGTCGGGTCTCCGGTAGTATCTCCGGGGCTGAAGTTCAAAGTGCCCTTCATACAGGCGGCGAACTACTTTCCCAAGAACCTGCTGGACTGGGATGGCGATCCGGGGCAGATTCCGACGCTGGATAAAACCTTCATCTATGTGGATGCCTTTGCCCGCTGGAAGATCGTCGAACCGGTGAAGTTTTTTCAGACCGTCAACAATCCGTTCAACGCCATCGGCCGCCTCAACGACATCATCGACCCGGCGGTGCGGGATTTCATCACCTCCAACCGGCTTATCGAAGTGGTTCGCAACAGCAACCGCGAACTCGACACCACCGAGATCGGTCGTGAAGATGAACAGGATCAGGAACAGCGGCGGCCGTCAACGGTGATCAGCATAGGTCGGCAGAAGATTACCGAGGGCATTCTGAAGCAGTCGCAACCCAAACTGGCCCAGTTCGGCATCGAATTGGTCGACGTCAAGATTAAGCGCATCAACTATGTCGAAGAGGTCCGCCAGTCGGTTTACAACCGCATGATAGCAGAACGGAAACAGATTGCCGAAAAGTTCAGGTCAGAAGGAAAGGGTGAGGCTCAGAAAATACGGGGTGACAAGGAGAGAGAGCTGAAGCTGATTACCTCGGAAGCCTACCGGAAAGCCCAGGAAATAAAAGGGATAGCCGATGCCGAGTCTACGAGGATCTACGCCGATGCTTTCGGCGTGGACCCGGCATTCTATTCCTTCGTCCGCACGCTCGAAATTTACCGCGAATCACTGGACGATAAAAATACGCTCGTGCTGTCTACCGATTCGGAATTTTTACAATATTTCAAATCGCTGCCCGAGTAGCGCCGAATTCTGCCCGTCAAAAAGCCACCGGCCGCTTGCTTCAGGCGACCGGTGGCTTTTTTGTAATCAGAGAGAATTGTTGTGAGACAGACATTATTTGCCCTTTCGTCTCTGATGGCGTGTCTTGGCCAATAGCTTGCGATGTTTGTGCTTTCTCATTTTTTTTCTTCGTTTCTTGATGACGCTGCCCAACAGACCACCTCCCTTCCATTGATGTTCTTGAACGGCGTTCTTTAACATGACGATAAAAGGCTTGTCCACTGTTTTTTTGTACGATTGACGGTGCATGACCCTGTCGGACGTCATCTTCAGAGGCCTGCCGGCCGGGTCGGCATAACAATGCATGGACAGAATAACCAAAAATAATCTTGACACCTGTAAAAATATTTATTAAAAGTTGCGATTCTTCAAGACAGGAGCGAGGACCCGTGAAAAAATATACTGTCAGTGCTAAAAATTCGGAAAACGAAGGTAAGTGGTGGGTGGTGGATGCCCAAGGAGCGGTTCTGGGCCGGTTGGCTTCCCAAGTGGCGGCCAGGATCAGGGGAAAACACAAGCCGCTCTACACGCCGCATGCGGATACCGGCGACTGCGTGATTGTCGTCAACGCCGACAAGGTGACGCTTTCGGGACGAAAATGGGACCAGAAGACGTACTATCGCCACAGTGGCTACATCGGTGGGCTCAAAGAGATCACCGCCAAGAAACTTCTCGAAAAAAGGCCTGAAGATCTCTTGCGTCTTGCCGTCAAGGGGATGTTGCCCAAGAACAAGCTCGGACGAAAGCTCTTCAAAAAACTTAAGGTATACACCGGCGGTGAGCACCCGCACGAGGCCCAGAAACCCGACGTGTGGACGCTCTGACCGACTTTTGATTTGCGCGTGGCAGCCTCGGCTGTTTGTCATACGCCCCCACGGCCTTGAACCAATAAAGTAGGCTTTAAGATAAAGATTTCGGCAAGGCCGGAGGGAGGCGGGCGTATGGTAATACGCCGACGACCGATAACACCGTCAAAACCTTTATCATAAAGTTTACACCAAGAGGACATTCATGGCTCAGGAGACAATTTATTACGCAACGGGAAGACGAAAAACGGCAATTGCCAGGACATGGGTAAAACCCGGTAACGGCGATGTGACCATCAACGATCGTCCGATCGACGATTACTTCAAACTCGAATCGGCCAAAACCGAAATGCTCCAGCCTTTCGTCATCACCAATACCTCCGGCAAATATGATGTCAGGGTGCGGGTGTTGGGCGGCGGCGTCAACGGCCAGTCGGGCGCCATTCGCCTCGGTATCACCAAGGCCCTGATGCAGATCGATCCCGATCTCCGCCACCCGCTGAAGCGGGCGGGTTTCGTCAAACGCGATCCGCGGGCCAAAGAACGCAAAAAGTACGGTCAGCGTGGGGCCCGGGCGCGGTTCCAGTTCTCGAAACGCTAAAGAATGCGGTGCACATCGCCGATTTGAACAGGGGGCCGGGAGGATATACTCTGCCCCTTTTTAGCTTTATTCTCTGAATTTTTCACAATAGCTCACCTTCTTTTTCTCCCCCTCAAATGTCGATCAGATGTTGACCCGTTAGTTTTTTGAGCCCATGTGTTGGGCGCAGTGCCCGCCCTTGTCTATTTTCTCAATATCGCCCGAACGCCCTTGGCGCATGGTCAGTTGACTCTACGACTTCCTCCGGTGTGCAGACCATTCCAAGTGCCGTTGCCGTGCCGGGTGCCGCCATACAGATCAACGCCCTTGATCCCCAGGCTGATACAAGCCTTGCGCCATGTCTTCAAAAGGTATTTTTTCTGCCGCGCCCATTTTCATAATATCCGCGATATTTAATGTTTCTTTTATATTTCACGATAAAAAAGCATCTTTATCCTAATTTGCGGAACTCATTCATATCTCAATAGCGAATTGACATAGCCAGTGCCCATCCGCGGTTGTATTAAGGGCACTGATAAGTTTCCGATCCAGAAATGAGCAATTTTCCGCAAGTTCAAGGAAATCAAGGAATTGCGCGGAGGCGTACTTTTGTACGCCGCACAAGCAATTCCGCCGATTGACGCCGAAATTACGGAAAAGGGCCATTTATGGACGGAAACTAGCCAACTTATGACGCTAACGATCTATCCCACGTCTTTGGCATGAAATTTGGAGTCATTTTGTCCAGCGATATGTTGTCCGGAATACCTGTTGAAACACTCATGGCCAACAACGGAAAGGCCTTATGGTCCTACTCTTTGTCAGCGAATGTCCCGGCTCTCGCAAGGACGGGTGGAGAGTGTTGCCAAATCCACCGCTGATTTGCGAGGAGCCTTGCTGAGCCGGCCCACGTCGGCCCATTCCCCGCTCATAAGGAAGGTCGAATAAATGAACGGCGTCACCCGGTTTTCCCCCATCTCGCGAGCCGTGATCGTCACGGCGGCCATCGCCATTGTCGTGAACTTCCTGCAGGCGGCCGCATCCGTCATCGCGCCCGTCCTGCTCGCCGCGTTCATCGCGATCGTCGCCACCCCTCCGTTGCGCTGGTTGCGACGCAAACGGGTGCCGAAATGGCTCGCCCTGGGGCTCATCGTGTTCGTGCTCTTCGAGGCGATCAGTATTTTGGCATTGGTGTTTACCGGTGAATTGGAGGGTTTCAGGGACGGTCTGCCCGGTTATCAGGAGCGGCTGATCCTGCTGAGCAATCAGTTCGGCGGATGGTTGGAGGGTGCCGGCATGGTCAACGCCCGCGAAGCCGTCAAAGACATTTTAAACCCGCAGGCCGCCGTGAACTTGGTGCGTGTCGCCCTGACCAACGTCAGCGGCACCTTCGGGAGCGGACTGCTGGTCCTTCTCGCCGTCGTCTTTATGCTGCTCGAGGCCTCCAGCCTTCCGGCCAAGTTGACAATGGCATACCATCTCACAGAGGAGGCTGCGGAAAGACTTCGGCGTGTCGTGAGATCCATCAACCAGTACATGGTGATCAAAAGCCTCGCCAGCCTGGCCACTGCGCTGTGCATCTGGCTCTGGCTGTGGATTCTCGGAATCGACTTCGCCGCCCTTTGGGCGATCCTGGCCTTTTTTCTGAACTTCATCCCCTTTGTCGGCGCCATTCTGATGATGATCCCGGCTGTCTTCCTGGCGCTCGTGCAGACCGACCTGCAGACGACGTTGCTTGTGGCGCTGGGCTACCTTGTCGCCAACACGGTCATCGGGAATATTCTGGAGCCTAAGATCATGAGCCGAGGACTCGGCATCTCTACGCTGGTGGTGTTCCTTTCACTGCTTTTTTGGGGGTGGGTGCTGGGAACAGTGGGTGTGTTCCTGGCGGTGCCGCTCACCATGGCGCTCATCACTGCCCTGGGCGCCAGCCCGCAAACGCAGCCTCTTGCCATTCTTCTCGGCCCGGAGGTGACGCCGGAGCCCGAGCCGGAAGGAGAAACGAGTGCAACCGGCGGGGAGGCCGATTAGCATGCCCGTCTCTCTTTAAAAACCCATGGAAAACACTCGCGACCATTTTTAGGACCAGATAAAGGATTTGAAATGACCCCAAAATATCCCAAAAAATATGCGCTAGCGGCTTTTATATTTTTCAGGGCCGTCACAGAAAATCAACTCCATTCTCTTTTACGAAAAATGCTGCTCATTGGTATCCTGGCATCAATCATGGTCGCCTGTGCATCGTCCCTCAGGATTACGACGAACACCAATCCGACGACCGACTTCGCCAGCTTCGAAACCTACAATTTTATGCCGGTGCTCGGCACTGACAGGCCCAACGGCGTGCGGACACCGCTCAGTGCCATGCTGATGAGCGCGATGAGCCGTGAGATGTCGAGCCGGGGCTACCAGCGCTCGGATGACCCGGACCTGTTGATCAATTTTTTCGTCAATACGGAAGAGCGCATGGATGTTCGCCAGGTGCCGGCTCCTAATACCTTCCATAACTATCGTTTCAATCGGTATGCCACCTGGGGCGGCTACCGCACTGAGGTGCGCCGGTATACCCGGGGGACCCTGGCGATTGACCTGGTGGACGCCCGCCAGAATCTGCTTGCCTGGGAGGGCATTGCCCAGCAACGCTTGGACGGCAGTGCCCGGCAGATTACCCAGGAGCTTGTGGACGATGTGGTCCGCCAACTGATGGCGGAGTTCATACACAGCGCCAGGTAGTCTTAGGATGCAGTGCACGGCAGTGGATGGACAGCGCTCATCATCGGTAATCAAGGCTCAACGCTCGTGATGGCTGGGGATGAAAAATCATCGGCTATTCAATTGCGCTTGATCGACCCTAGCCTTTAACGCGCTTGATGGCCAGCGAAAGTGAAAGGCAAATTGTCGATACAACCAGGACGGTTCGCTGACCATCTATATCCAAAACAAGAAGCCGCCGGCAGATCAGATTAGCAACTGGCTGCCGGCACCAACCGGTGAATTTGCAATACCCATTCGAGCCTACGGGCCGAAGGAGGAATGGATCAAGGGGTATTGGTTGCCGCCGCCTGTCAAGCTCTTGAAATGAACTTTTCAATTAAATTCTATTTTCACCCCGATCGACAGAAGGCACCGGCTCCCTGCTGGACCTGAGGGTGATCACGATGGACGGCGAAGCCGTGCTGCCGAGCGCCGTCGGGGTATCGCCCGAAATTTCACCTGAGTGGTGGGATGCTGCTGCGTCATCGAATTTCAAATTTCCGCGAGATTTAACGCTTCTTTGTTATTTCACGAAATGAAACGTGTCTTCCCGTCGATCACGGCCTCGAGCAAATACAAAAAGTAAAATTATATCAAATATTTTTATCAATTGCAGGTTGAACGGTCACCTTGGCATACATTTTGGAGATGCCTTGTATGCGGTCGATGAGCGGATAGAACTATACAACCTTCTTGGCGCCTTGGGGTGTGAATCGGTGGCTCTTTTCTTTGTCAAAATGAATGTTCTGGCGGAAAAGCGCAAAGAGGTTTGGCAAACCATCAAATCTTTGTCCGCCCACATTAAGAAGGAGCAAGGCTGTGTGGATTCGGGATTTTTCCAGAATGCAGAAGATGAAACCGAAATTCTGTTTTTGACCACCTGGACGGACCACAACGCACTGGATGATTACCTGAAGTCGGTTCACTTCACGGTTCTGTTGGGAATTCGAAGTCTTTTGAGCAAAGAACCGACAATCAGGATTTGCGAGAATGAATCATTTTGCCGCCGCTGCGGCTGACAGTCACCCTGCCGGCGGGGGAGACGGCCGCAGACAGCCGGTCAGATGGGCCGGCTGTGACGATTTCATCGCAGGTAAGCCAAAATCCTATCATCACACAAAGGATCATAAGCGTAGAAAGGAGTCCATAATGAAGGCCACAATAGGCTATACCGTTTTCTTTTTCGTCCTTCTCGTATTGGCTGCGGTTTCCCCGGCACAGGATTTCTTTGTCTTCCCCGGCCAAGGGCAAAGCCAGGAGCAGATGGAAAGAGACAAGATGGAATGTCAGATTTGGGCCCGCCAGCAGACGGGCTTCGACCCTCTGGCGACGCCCAGGGCCACGGAGCCGTCGCCGGGTCGCGGAGCGCCGCAAGGCGGGGTGGTTC
>JBAVJU010000116.1:0-6332 GCA_049687935.1 Desulfobacterales bacterium
ATATCGAGCAGCAGCTCCTTTGCCGGACACGGTTCGAAAACCGCCAGCGCCTGCTTGGCCTGCCGGATGTGTTCAGCCGCCATTCTGCGGGTGTAGTCGAGGCTGCCGCAGTGATTGAGGAGATCGACCAGGGTCTTGAATTCAGCTGGTGAAAAATCTTCGTTTCGAACGATCCGCAGTATGCGTTCCCGGTTTCCGTCCCCGGCATTCTGCAGGGCGTGGATGATCGGAAGGGTGAGCTTGCCTTCGCGCAGGTCCGCACCGACCTGCTTTCCCAGCACGGCGCTGTCGGCCGTGTAGTCGAGCAGGTCGTCGGCCATCTGAAACGCGAGCCCCAGATTCAAACCGTAGGCGCCGAGAGCCGACTCTTTTTGTTGTGAAACATCCGCCAGAATGGCGCTGGCCCGGCAGGCACCTTCGAACAGCACGGCGGTCTTGCGGCGGATGACCTCACGGTACTCCGCTTCCGTCAGGTCGATGGCCCCCTTTCGCATCAATTGATGAATTTCTCCCTGGGACATGTTTTCGGTAATCTCCGCGATCACCCGGATAATTCTGGGGCGTCCGGTCTCGGCCGCGATGGTCAAAGAGCGCGCCAGCAGGAAATCCCCTACGAGAACGGCGCTGGAATTGTCCCAAACCGCGTTGGCCACCGGTCGGCCCCGGCGTATCGCGGCGCCGTCGACGAGATCGTCGTGCAGCAGTGTGGCGGCATGCAGGTATTCAAATATGGTCGCGAACTTGTGCGTATCGCCCCCGGTGTAGCGGCAAAGTCTGGCACTGATGACCATCAGCAACGGACGCAGTCGCTTGCCGCCGCTGAACAGAATGTGACGGGCAATGTCCGACACCAGATCCAGATACGGCCGGAGATTGTCGGACAGTTTGGATTCGATACCGACCAGATCCACTGCAACCCTGTTCAGGATGCTCTGCTTGAGATCAACGCTCATACCGCTTCCCCCACCAGGTCGTAATCGAGTGTATCGGTAATCCTCACCATGGCAAAACAACCGGTTTGCAGTCGATCTGCGTGAATATAGGTGATTCCGTCGACTTCCGGAGCTTGAAATTCGGTTCGGCCTATGTATAAACCGTTTTCCTGGTGCTCTTCTACCAGAACGGCAACTTTCCGATCCTGATAGTCACGATTTCGTGTTGCCGATATCTCTTGTTGGCGCTCCATCAGGATGCGGTAGCGTGCCCGCGCCGTCGCGGTCGGCACGTGACCGGGCAGTCCGTGGGACGGCAGATCCTCTGAGTCGGAATAGACGAAACACCCCAGATGGTCAAAGCGCTCGGACTCAACGAAGCTCAGCAGCTCATAAAAGTCCGCATCGGTTTCGCCTGGAAAGCCGACAATGACCGTTGTCCGCAGAGCCGCTTCCGGCATCAGCCTGCGGATGCGCTCGAGCATGCGGCGCAGGTCATCGGGGCCATACTGCCGGCCCATCTTTTTGAGGATCGACCGGCTGGCGTGTTGAATCGGGATATCGAAATAGGAACAGATGTTCGCGTTTTGCGCCACCGCATCCATCAGCCTCTCGTCGATACTCTGCGGATGCCCATAGAGAAACCGGATCCAGAAAGTCTCCGTGCCTGAGCCGTCCGGCAGAGCGGCAAGAGCTGTCAGAAGGCGTGCGAGATCCGCCGGCGGATGCAGGTCCTTGCCGTAGGCGGTTGTTTCCTGTGAGACCAAAACCAGTTCCCGGACGCCGGATTGAACCAGCTGCCGGGATTCGGCGACGACATCCTCGATCGACCGGCTCTTCCGTCGGCCGCGCAGCCTGGGAATAATACAGTAGGTGCACTGCCGGCTGCACCCCTCGGCAATCTTCACATAGGCCATCCAGCGATTGCTGCGCTCCCGCGACACACCTGCCATCGATGGTGAAAGTGAATCCGGATCCGGTAAAAGGCACTTGGCCTTATCCAGCTGTCCCTCGACCGCTTCGACAATTCGATCGAATGCGCCGGTCCCCAGAAAAACATCCACCTCCGGAATAGCCCTGGTGATCTCTTGCCGGTATCGCTCCGGCAGGCAGCCGGTCACGATCAACCGCCTGCAGCGGCCCTCATTTTTGTGTGTCGCCAATTCCAGAATCGTGTCGATCGATTCATCGGCCGCCGATTCGATAAAGCTGCAGGTGTTGACGATGATCACTTCGGCATCACCCGGAGTGTCGGTGAAAAGCGCGCCGACCGCCTTCAACCGGCCCAGCATGACCTCGCTATCGATCTGGTTTCTGGCGCATCCAAGGCTGGTGAGATGGACAATCATAAAGCGTTACTATCATAGATGGAATTGGAAACAAAGACCGGTCGGCGGCTCCTGCAGGCTAAGGTGTTCGGCAGGCCCGGCCGGGCGCACCAATCGAAAAGGGTTGCCTCTATCCCGGGCAACCCTTTTTAATGCATACGAGACACTCATGGCCCTCTAGGCCGCCACAGTGCATGAAAATGATGCGCCTCCGCCCGGATGAATGGTTGCGAATAGCGGCTGACTGTCTGAGTCGCCTTGCAGGTTGATGACGTTAACCCTTAATCTTTTTCACTTCTTCCGTGATCAGGGGCACGATCTCGAACAGATTTCCCACCACGCCGTAATCGGCCTTGGAAAAAATCGGTGCCTCCGCGTCCTTGTTAACGGCCACGATCACCTTTGAAGAAGACATGCCGGCCAGGTGCTGAATGGCACCTGATATGCCACAGGCAATGTAGAGGTTCGGAGAAACCACTTTGCCGGTCTGTCCCACCTGGTCGGAGTGGGGGCGCCATCCCTCATCGACCGCCGAGCGGGACGCCCCCACGGCACCGCCGAGTGCAGCGGCCAGTGCTTCGACCAGGCTGTAATCCGATCCTCCCATGCCCCGACCGCCGGAGACAATGATGTCGGCCTCGGTCAACTCGACCTTCTCCGTTTCAAGCGTTTTTTCGACAAATTGAAGTTTGCTTTCTCCCGGATCGACGGCGGTCTTTTCAATTACAGCTGCTTTGGCGGATTCCGCAATGCTCATGGCGTTCGGTCGCGTGGCGACGATTTGGGGTTTCCCGCTCAGCGCGACTTCCGCCAGTACCTTGCCGCCGTAAAGCGGTCGGGTGGCGACGATGTTGCCGTCCTTGACCCGCACCGCCACGCAGTCCATGGCCAGACCGGCATCGAGGCGCGCGGCCAGGCGTGCGGCCAGATCTTTGCCCTGGGTCGAGGCACCCATGATAACCACCTGGGGATCGACTTCGGCGATCACGCCGGCAACAACCTTGGTATACGCGTCGGTCAGATATTCCGCCAGGCGCAGATGATCTGTCACGATGATTTTGTCGGCCCCGTATTTTCCGAGTTCACCGGCAGCGGTCTCGACACCTGAACCGATCACCAGCGCGGCCAGGTCGGTGCCCATGCCGTCCGCGATCCGCCGGCCTTCACTCAAGGCTTCGTAGGTGACTTTTCTAAAATGTCCGTCTCTTTGCTCTGCAATGGCTAAAACGCTCATATTCTTCTCCATATAAATTTTTTTTCAAAAAATTTATTAATATGTCGATTATGGCTGGGCACTGTCAAAGAACTTTGGCCTCCTCGGCCAGCAACCGCACCAATGTCGCCGCTTTCTCGGCTGCGGTTTCACCTTCGACCAGGCGACCGCCTTTTCTTTCAGGCGGCAGTTGCAGGGAAACGAGCTTTGTTTTCGGCTCCCCCAGTGCCGCCGCATCCAGGCCGATGTCGGCAAGGGTTTTTGTGGCCAGTGGTTTCTTCTTGGCTTTCATGATCCCCGGCAAGGAGGCATAACGCGGTTCGTTCAGCCCCCGCTGGGTGGTAAAAAGAGCCGGCAGCGGCGCCTCGATCACCACCACGCCCCCCTCGATCGTTCGTCGGCACCTGATTTTGCCGTCGCTGATCTCCTGCTTGTTGACCACTGATATGTTGGGAATTTCCAGCAACTCGGCAACGGCGGTGCCCACCAGGTAGTTGTCGTCATCGACGGCCCGTTGTCCGGCAATGACGATATCGTAGGGAATCTTTTTTAAAGCCGCCGCAAGGATCCGCGCCACTCCCAACCCGTCGCACTTGAGGGCCGCGGGGTCATTGATCAAAATGCCTTCGTCGGCACCCATGGCCAGGGCCGTTCGAATCGCCTCGGTGGCTTTATCCGGTCCGACGGTGAGAATGGTGACCTTTCCGCCATGAGCCTCCTTGATTCGCAGCGCCTCTTCAACCGCGAATTCGTCATAAGGGCTGATGACCCATTTCAGGTCGGCCGTTTTAATCGATACGCCGTCCTCGGCAATGCCGATCATCGACTCGGTCGCAGGAACCTGTTTCAACAAGACCACTATTTCCACTTCTTTTTCCTTTCTTCCTGATATCCCTTGGTTAGCCCTCGGCATGACCGTAGCCCCGGGTGCCGCCGGGGGGGTCGCGCGCAGAGGTTTACGTTGCATAAGCGCTTTAATTAAATGGATTTTGGGGGGAAACCCTACTGGACTGGACCATGATTGTCAAGCCCTGGTTTGACCACGGGTTCTTTCAATTGGCCGCTTGAAAAGACTTTGAATAATGGTCGATCAGCGTTCCGTCGGCCTGCATCACCACAATCAGGCAGTCCACCCCTTCGAGCCGGTTGACCAGTTCGATCCCTTTATCCGCTCCCATGACAATCAGCGCCGTTGCCAGGCCGTCGGCAAACGTACAATCGGCGGATAGAACCGATGCGCTGACGACCCCGTTCGCCACTGGATAACCGCTGCGCGGATCGATCACGTGGGAATAGCGTTTGGGGTCGATTTCGAAAAAGTTGCGATAGTCTCCGCTGGTGGCCATGGCCCCATCCGTCAGGTTGACGACCTTGTAAACCTGGTCCAGCGATGCCTCTTTTCTCGGGGTATTGATGCCGACCCGCCAGGGAAGACCGTCTTTACGGTGCCCGGCGGCGTAAACCTCGCCGCCGATTTCCACCAGAAAATCCTTGAAGCCGCTGTCTCTCAGAAGCGCGGCAATCTGATCGACGCCGTATCCTTTGGCAATCGAGGCGAGATCGAGGTTCACGGAGGCTTTGCGCTTGACCAGGTACCGATCGTCAACGATCTGAACGGCATCGAATCCGACGGCCTGCAGCCTCTGCTGTACCGCCGCCGGCGGCGGAAGAACCACCCTTTTTTCGTCTGGCCCGAAGCCCCAGAGATCGACCAACGGCTTTACCGTCCCGTCCCACGCACCGTCGGTGATCGTGAAGACTTTTTGGGCCATCTGCATGACCCGCATGAAGTCCGGTGAAACCCGGAATTTCTCACCGGCAGTCGCCAGGCGATTGAAGCGACTGATTTCACTGTCTTCCCTGTAAGTGGACATGCTCTGATTGATGTCATCCAGTCGTCTGTCGATCTGCGACTGCAGGCCGGAAACCGGTTGAAGGTAACCGGTCACCAGCTTGACGCTGTAAGTGGTGCCCATGGTCCGTCCGGTGAAGACAGTTTCCCTTCGGGCAGCACAACCGGCGGGCATCAAGCACAGCAAGGCGATGATGGCGACAAAAAACCGCCGGCCGGTCTCACTGCGGTGCCGTTGGCAGATTTTAAGCCCTTCAATCATAACAACCTTTATCATTTTTCTGTTAATCAAGATGATTGTGTTGATTGCTCGAGCAATCCGGCGGTCCGTTCGAGCAGGGCCGGAGCGGTTTCTTGCTGTTCGGGAGAAAATTCGGAGACCCCGAAAGCGATCTTGAGCTGAATCCCGTCGCTGGCATCGCGGCGAGCCTGCAACAGGAACCGCAACCGATTGCATATCATCCGGGCCTTTTCAACCGCGGTTTGTGGAAACAGCAATCCGAAGATCTGCGGGTCACACCGCCCCAACAAATCGCAGCTGCGAACATTTCGGGTCAGCGTGTCACTGACGGATTGCATGATGGTCTCTTTTTGCCATAACGCCAAGCCGGTATCGGCGTTGTCGAACTCGATCTTCATGAGGCCGAGCGACAGGTGGGTCTGATATCGTCGGGCGCGCTGAATTTCCTTGTTCATCTGGCGGGTGAAGCTTTGCCGGTTGCTCAACCCGGTGGCATCGTCCATAACCTTGACGTCCGACAAACAAGTGGTGAGCCGTTCGACCCGACCGCAGAGAATCGTCAAGAGATTGGTCATGAATTTGCGGGCCGTGGGCGGATACAGCCACTGCAGCCGTTTGATCATCTTCCAGTTAATCGGAAGAAGTTCAACCGGTTCGCAGGCCACGACGGTCGCCGATCTCGGAGCAGAGCGCAGGAGACCCATTTCTCCCAGAACATCTCCGGCCTTCATCCGGTTGATCAGCCGCTGGCTGCTTGAGTCCAGAC
>JBAVJU010000117.1:0-12532 GCA_049687935.1 Desulfobacterales bacterium
GCCGGCATGACCGATCAGTATTTTCTGCGGCTGTGCCCGGCGGACATGCGGCCCCAACCGATGGTCCGTTGAGGGGGCCGCGATGACGACCGCTCCCGCACAGAGCCGATTTTACCGCCGCGGGATCCGACCGGCCGGCTTGACCGGCTTCAGGGTCGCGGTTCAGGAAACCGACCTACAAATTCATGCCGACCTCGATTTGACGGCGGCGGCGCGGGAACTCGTCCTGCAGTACCGGGGGTACATCGAGGCCTTTATCGAGCGTCAGCCGATTTTTCGCGACTCATTGACCCCGTTTCGGGTTGCGGAGCCGGCGCCTCTTATCGTGCAGGAGATGGCGCGGGCCGCCGCGGCGGCCGGTGTGGGACCGATGGCGGCCGTCGCCGGGGCCATCGCCGAGCACGTGGGACGGGATTTGCTCTTCCGCACGGAACAGGTGATCGTGGAGAACGGCGGCGATGTCTTTGTCAGAACGCGGCAACCTGTGCTAATGGGTATTTACGCCGGATCATCGCCCTTGAGCCGTCACATCGGGTTGCGGGTCGGCGGCGGCGGCACACCGGTCGGGGTCTGCACTTCCTCCGGCACCATCGGTCACTCCCTGAGTCTGGGAGCAGCCGATGCCGTGTGCGTCATATCTCCCAGTTGCGCCGTCGCCGATGCGGCTGCGACCGCCATCGGCAACCGGGTCGGTTCAGCAGCCGACATTTCAAAAGCGATCGCCTTCGGCCGCGGAATCGACCGCGTCAAGGCGGTGGTGATCATCGTCGGTGACCGGATCGGCTGCTGGGGCCGCGTCGAACTGGTCGCGCTGAAGGCAAAAAAAGGTTGAGTTTTATCGGCAAAGAGCATAATCTTCTTGATTAATTCAAATTTTAGCGGATGGAGATCGGATATGAAAAAGGTTAAATTGGTCGTCTGGATACTCATTGTGGTGCTTGTAGCGGTTGTAATCTACGAAAATAAAGATTTCTTTTGGGAAACCAAAAAAAGCTTGACGATCAACTTGCCCCTTATCCCGTCACAATACAAAACCCTGCCTGAGACAGAACTTCTCATTATCTTTGGCATCTTTTTTGCCGCCGGCTTGCTTCTGGGAATCTACTTTCTGATCGGCCGCGGCCTGAAAACCAAGAAAAAGATCAAGGCTTTAAAGGCCCAGGTGAATGAGCAGACCGAAAAGGCCGCTGCGCTGGAAAAAGAACTGCACGCCCTGCGAGGGGCCCCTTTGGTGACGGACACTTCCGGGAATACCGATTCGGCCCTCCAGGCGACCGTTGCCAATCCGGGCGGGCAGCCCCCGGCCGGGGACAATAAGCCATAGATGTCCGATGCACCCAAACCACGGGACCATTCAGAAACTTTTGACCGTTGGAGGGGGTTGCCCGGCGCTGAAATCCAAGCGGCCGCCCCTGCACGGGTGAGCTTGAGACCCGACAGCGTTGGTACCATCACCGGTCAAACCGTTAACCGGCCCGACCGGTACCGATTTTTCGCCGCACGAGAATGTCAGCACATCATGAGCCCACCGAAAACCACTCCCATGATAAGTCAGTACCTGTCGATCAAGGGACAGTATCCGGACGCGGTTCTTTTTTACCGCATGGGGGATTTCTATGAGATGTTCTTCGAGGACGCCGAGCGTGCCGCCGGCATCCTCGAGATCACCCTGACCTCGCGCAACAAGAACGTCGATACGCCGATCCCGATGTGCGGGGTGCCCCACAAGGCGGCCCATGGCTACATCGCACGCCTGCTCGATGCCGGTCTCAAGGTCGCCGTCTGCGACCAGATGGAAGACCCGGCCACCGCCAAGGGACTGGTGAAGCGGGAGGTCGTGCGCGTGATTACGCCGGGCATGATCGTCGAAAATGAATTTCTGGAGGAAAAAACCAACAATTTCATCCTGGCGGTGGCCCGCAACGCGGATGCATTCGGATTGTCGAGCCTTGACCTGTCCACCGGTGCCTTCCGCGTGACCGAAACCGACCGGTTGGAAAGGCTGATCAACGAGAGTCTCAGGATTGCCCCCAGCGAAATCATCTTGCCCGAATCCCTCCAAACCGACACGGGTTTTTCACTCTTTCTGGAAACGATGGGCGAGCGGTCCCTTTCATACGCACCGGATGGCAGCTTCGACTACCAGCGCGCGTACAAGCGGCTGCTGCAGCAGTTCGAAACGGTGTCGCTCGAGGGGTTTGGCTGTGAAAACCTGCGGCTAGGGGTCCAGGCAGCCGGGGCCCTTCTGGCTTACGTCCAGGAGACTCAGAAACAAAAAGTGCGGCACGTCGCCCGGATCGAAACCTATGGACTCGATCAGTTCCTTTGGATAGACGATCTGAGTTGCCGGAATCTCGAACTGATGACCAACATCCGCACCGGATCACGGCAAGGGACCCTGCTCAGCGTGCTCGATCGCAGCGTGACCGCCATGGGCGGCCGTCTCCTGAAAAACTGGATGCGCTACCCGTCGATGGATGTGGACTTCATCGAGGCGCGTTTGGAGGCGGTCGAAGAGGCCAAAAAGAACCAGAGATTGCGAAAAAGTTTGCGGGAAACTCTCAAGGCGGTTGCCGATCTCGAGCGCCTCGGCAGCAAAATTTCCATGGGTCACTGCAATGCCAGGGACCTTTTGGCGCTGAAGGGGTCGCTCCAAGCGCTGCCGGACATCATGGCGCAGGTTGCCCGTTTCAAGGCTGGTCTTTTGATGCCGATCGAAGACTGGCGGAATCTGGCAGACCTGGCCGGACGCATCGCGGCGGCCATACGCGATGATGCGCCTTTGAGCGTGAACGACGGGGGCATGATCAAAACCGGCTACAACGCCGAACTGGATGAGCTGGTGCGCATCAGCCGCGACGGCAAAGGCTGGCTGGCGCAGCTCGAGGTCCAGGAAAAAGAGGCCACGGGCATCACCGCGCTTAAAGTCCGTTACAACAAGGTCTTCGGCTATTATATCGAGGTACCCAAATCACGCGCGGCCGATGTTCCGGTTCATTACGTGCGCAAGCAAACCCTCGTCAATGCCGAACGCTTTATTACCGATGCGCTGAAAACCTTTGAAAACAAGGTCCTGAATGCCGAGGATCGGCGGGCCGCCCTGGAATACGATATTTTTCAGCAGATGCGCAGTCAGGTCGTCGATGTCAATCACGATATCCAGGAAGCGGCACGGTTCATCGCGCGGATCGACTGCCTGTTGAACCTGGCCGAGGTCGCCGATCAGAACGGTTATTGCCGTCCGGTTGTCACCGCAGAGGATATCATCGACATAGAGGACGGGCGTCATCCGGTCATCGAGAAGATGATCACCGGCGAGCGCTTCGTGCCCAATTCGATACGGCTCGACAATGCCGAGAACCAGATCCTGGTCATCACCGGCCCCAACATGGCGGGCAAATCGACGGTCCTGCGCCAGGTGGCGCTGCTGGTCCTGATGGCCCACATGGGCAGTTTCGTACCGGCCCGCAAGGCATCGATCGGCCTGACCGACCGGATTTTTACCCGGGTCGGCGCCCTCGACAACCTGTCACAGGGTCAGAGCACCTTTCTGGTGGAGATGCAGGAAACGGCCAACATCCTGAACAGCGCCACCGGCCGGAGTCTGGTGATTCTTGATGAAATCGGCCGCGGGACCAGTACTTTCGACGGACTGAGCATCGCCTGGGCAGTGGCCGAGTACCTGCACGATCTTTCCGGTACGGGCGTCAAGACCCTTTTCGCCACCCACTACCACGAATTGACCGACCTGGTCCGGACCCATCGACGCGTGAAGAATTTCAACATCGCCGTCAAGGAATGGAACGACGAAATCATATTTCTGCGCAAACTGGTCGATGGCGGAACGAACCGGAGTTACGGAATTCAGGTCGCACGGCTGGCCGGTATCCCGCGGACGGTCGTCAAACGGGCCAAGAAGATTTTGGCCGGCATCGAAAGCGGTGCTCACCCGGTGGGTCCTTTTTCGGAAAGCGCCGCCATGGCGGACAGACCCGCAAAGGAGGCGGTGCAGCTGAGTTTGTTTAACAGTCCGGAAAATGCCGTCCTGGCCATGCTGAAGCGCATCGACATCACGCGCCTGACACCCCTGGAAGCCCTGAACTGTTTGGACCGACTCTGCGAGCTTGCGAAAGGCGGATCGGGATAGCGTATGGTAAAAAACTTCCTTCCCATTCGACTTTTGATCGTTGCGACCTTTTTGCTCTGGTGCTTTGTGCCCGCGGCAGCGGCCGATACCGCCCGCGATGCGTATGTCCGGGCCGAAGCCTGCTACAAGAAGCTGCGCAACACGCCTTCGGCCCAGAAATACCGTGACTCCTGGATGCGGTGCATCGAAAAGTTTCAGGCCGTTTACCGACACACACCCGAGGGGCCCTGGGCGGCCGCCGGTCTGTACATGTCCGGCACCCTTTATGCCGAGCTCTATCGGCATTCCGGAAGGACCGCTGACATCAGGCAAGCCATCGATCATTTCGAGCGGATTCAAGACCGTTTCCCGCAAAGCCGCTATGCCGGCCGTGCCAAAAAGGCGATCGCCGCCGCCAACGGACTCGATGCCGCCATCTCTGAGGCTAAGGCGGCACAGCCGGAAGACGACCGACTGTACCAGAGTGCCGAGTCCTGCACCGCAGAACTGCGCCGTTCCCCCCGAAAACAGAAATTCAGAAACAACTGGATCGCGTGCATCGCCAAGTTCGAAGCCGCCTACAGGCAGTCTCCCGCCGGACCGAAGGCGGCCGCCGGCCTCTACATGAGTGGCATTCTTTACGGTGAGCTCTACCAATGGTCCCAAAACCGCAAGGACCGCCAGCAGGCCATCGATCGGCTGCAGCAGGTCGTGACCCACTACCCGCAGAGCGACGAAAGCCCCAAAGCCCAGGCGGCCCTGCGGGGCATCAGCGGCGTCAGCACCGCAGCCGCCGCCGACGGGAAAGATGAGAGTAGCGGAGCAGCGGGCGAAGCGGTGTCTCCGACCGGCGGAACGGCCCTCGTCACCGGACTGCGATTCTGGTCGAATCCGAACTACACCCGCCTGGTGATCGACACCGACCGGGAGACGGTCTTCGACTACAACCTCCTGAAAAAAGATCCGTCCATTCACAAGCCGCAGCGTCTTTACGTGGATCTGCACAACAGCCGATTGGGAAAAGACCTCGAGAAGATCATCACCATCAATGACGATCTGCTCAAACTGGCCCGCGCGGGCCAGTACACGCCCGACTCGGTGCGGGTGGTGGTCGACATCAAATCTCTCGAAAGCTACGAGGTGTTTTCTCTCAAAGAACCCTTCCGGATCGTCATGGACCTCAAAGGCGGCGGGGGTGGGTTGGAAGCCCCGTTACCGCGGCCGATCAATCGCGCGATGGCGAAAATAGACCCCAAAGCCTCCACGGGCGACATCGCCCGCCAGCTCTCGCTGGGTGTGCGCCGGATCGTGATCGATCCGGGACACGGTGGCAAGGATTACGGCGCGCCGGGCTATCTCAAAGGTGTTCACGAAAAACAGATCGTGTTGCAGATTGCCAAGCGGTTGGCCGTGAAATTAAAAAATGAACTGCACTGCGAGGTTCTCTTGACCCGCGGCAACGACCACTATTTGACCCTTGAGGAGCGAACCGCATTCGCCAACACCCAAAACGCGGACCTGTTCATCTCGATTCACACCAATGCCAGCCGGAATCAGAGGGCTTTCGGAATTTCGACCTACTTCCTCAACCTGGCCGACGACGACGAGGCCAAGCGCGTGGCCGCCATGGAGAACGCCACCTCGACCAACAACATCAGTGATCTGGAAAAGATCCTTTTTTCTCTAATGCACTACTCCAAGATCAACGAGTCGAGCCGGCTGGCCGCCACCGTCCAGGACACGCTGACAACCCACCTCGATCGCAAGGGATACTCTCAGATCAAAAGCAAGGGCGTCAAACAGGCCCCATTCTACGTTTTGTTGGGGGCCCAGATGCCGTCGATACTGGTTGAGACTTCTTTTATCAGCAACCCGCGTGAGTGCCGGCGTCTGCTGGACCCGAAATACCAGGACCGCTTGTGCGAGGGCATCGTTCTGGGCGTCAAGAAGTACATCCAGGATACCAATCCAACCGCCTTCGTGGATGACCGACAAGCGGTCGGCAAATCCAGAAGTTAGCTCGTTTCCGTCCATAAATGGCCCTTTTCCGCAATTTCGGCGTCAATCGGCGGAATCGCTTGTGCGGCATACAGGAAGTATGCCTCCGCGCAATTCCTTGATTTCCTTGAACTTGCGAAAAATTGCACATTTCTGGATCGGAAACTTATCAGTGCCTTCATGAAACCGCGGATGGGCAATAGCTCGGACCGCAGATGACGTCACCGGGCGCCTGCCAAGCCTTGATAGTGGGCGGTTCGGGCACGAAAAAAATATCCTTTTTTCCAACTTGGGAAGACCACCGTCCGCCAATGCGCAAGCCGACACCACGATGCCTGAAGCCTGCCAGCGGCCGCTGAACGGCCCGGCCGTCAACCCTTACGTCGCGCTGATTACGGGCGTGTTGGCCGTTTCGACCGGCGCCATTTTCGTCCGGCTGGCAACCGATGTGCCGGCCCTGGTGATAGCCGCCTACCGGGTGGGTCTGGCCAGTGCTGTCATTGTGCCGATTGCATGGTTTAAGGCGCGGGCCGAACTGCTGTCACTTTCCCGGCGCGACCTCGCCCTGGCCGGTCTGTCCGGTTTCTTTCTGGCCCTCCACTTCGGCACCTGGATTACGTCTCTCGGTTATACTTCCGTGGCCAACAGTGTCGTCCTGGTCAACACCACTCCTCTGTGGGTCGGTCTGTTTACCCCGCTGATAACCGGTGAGCGGGTCAAGCCGGTCGTGGCGTTGGGTATCCTTATCAGTGTGGCCGGCGCCGTCATTATCGGCGTCGACGATTTTGCCGCCGGCGGAGAAGCGCTTCTAGGGGATTTGCTGGCCCTTGCCGGCAGTGTTTGCGCCGCCGTTTATCTGCTCCTGGGCCGGAATCTGCGCCGCAGTCTATCGCTGCTGGCCTACATTTGCGTGTGCTACGCCAGTGCCGCCGTGATCCTCTGGCTCTTTGTGCTGGTTCTGCGCCTGCCGGCCACAGGCTTTTCCGACTCCAGTTACGCGTGCCTGTGGGCCATGGCCCTGATCACCCAGCTGATCGGACATTCGAGTTACAACTGGGCCTTGAAGTGGTTCAGCACCAGTCTGATCGCTGTCAGCCTCCTCGGGGAACCGGTCGGCAGCACGGTCATGGCCTACTTCCTGTTCGGCGAAGGCTTGACCACCGCAAAGGTGATCGGCGGTGTCATGATTCTGTGCGCCATTACCCTGTCGGCGGTCGGTGAAAGCAGAAGTTCCTGAAACCGGCATGATTTTTCACACCGGTTTTGGATTTGACAAAACCACCTCGATTCATTATCCATATCCGACACTGGGAACTTTTCTATTCGTGAAACTTGAAACCGGCACAGTGCGAGGGGAGAACATGGCATACCGTAACATCATTCTGGCGATCGAAGAGGGCTTGGCGACCATCACCTTCAATCGGCCGAAGGCATTGAACGCGCTGAGCATCGACCTGCTTCAGGAATTTGATCGGGCATTGGAAGAGGTTTCCCAAGATGACCTCATCCGGGTATTGCTCCTGACCGGTGCCGGGGAAAAAGCCTTTGTCGCCGGCGCCGACATCACCGAACTGGCCACCCTCGATGCCTTGCAGGCCAAAGGATTTTCGCAAGCCGGCCACGATGTCATCGGTCGGCTGCAGCGCCTGCCGATCCCGGTGATTGCCGCCGTCAACGGGTATGCGCTCGGCGGCGGCAGTGAAATCGCGCTGGCCTGTGATTTCATTTACGCGTCTGCGAACGCGATGTTCGGCCTGCCCGAGATCACTCTCGGGCTGATACCCGGATTCGGCGGGACCCAGCGTCTGCCGCGGCTGATCGGCAAGAACAGGGCCAAGGAAATGATATTCACGGGCCAGATGATCACCGCAGCCGAGGCGGAGCGGATCGGGCTGGTCAACAAGGTGTGCACCGCCGAAACGCTGCTCGAAGAGGCGCTCAAAACCGCGCGCGTCATGGCATCCAAGGGCAAAGTGTCCCTGCGGGCCGCCAAACAGGCGGTCAATATCGGTAGCGAGACGGATCTGATCACCGGGTGCCACTTCGAAATCGATGCCTTTGCCCTTTGCATGGCCAGTGAGGATGCCGCGGAGGGAACCCGCGCCTTCCTGGAGAAAAGAAAGCCTGATTTCAAATGAGCGACGGTAAGGCGCGGATTCAGATCGCTTGGGGGGTTGCACTGGTGCTGGCCGGCCTCGGCGTGCTGTATCGTATTCCCCAGGTGATGCCGAAAATCACCCGGATCGAGCAGTTTGCGGCCGCCTCCGGGTTCATTTACTTCTGCTTCTACCTCATGGCGCTGATCCTGATCGTCGGGGGAGGCCGGAAAATCGTCACCTACACCAAAATGCTGAACCGCAACAAATCGGAAAAATGACGCCGGGCGACGTCGAATCTAAAAACCCGACCCAATGCCCGTGCAGCGCGCCGGCACGAACCCATTTACCCTGCATCAAAAGGATAGCTCATGGCCTCCAGGAAGGGGACGGTTGTTCTGATGGGCTCCGGAGAGCTCACCGCCACGATGGTCGAGGTGCACAAGGAGCAGTTGGCGCGCTTCGGCACCGCGCCGCGGGCGGTCTTTCTCGACACCCCGGCCGGGTTTCAGCTCAATGTCGACCAGATCTCACGCAGGGCGGTGGCGTATTTTCGTCTTCACGTTCGGCAACCGCTCATCGTCGCCTCCTTTAAATCCAACGAGAAGCACACGTCTTACGAGGCCGAGAAGGCCTTTCACCGGCTGCGGGAAGCCGACTACATCCTGATCGGGCCCGGAAGCCCGACCTACGCCGTGCGCCAACTGCGGCCGACACCGGTACCGGATATCCTGATCAGAAAAGTGCAAGACGGCGGCTGCCTGGTGGCGGCCAGCGCGGCCGCCCTCACGGTGGGCCGCATGACCCTGCCGGTCTATGAAATCTACAAGGTCGGCCATGATCTGCACTGGGTCGAAGGGATGAACATTCTCGGACCGCTTGGTTTCGACCTGGTGGTGGTGCCGCATTGGAACAACGCCGAAGGCGGTACGCACGACACCCGCTTCTGTTTCATGGGCAAACCCCGCTTCGACAAGTTGGCAGCGCTGTTGCCGGAAGACGTGTCGATCTTCGGCCTCGACGAACACACCGCCTGCATCATCGACCTCGAAACTGAGGAAGCCCGCATCGCCGGCATCGGCCGCGCGGTGTTGCGCAGCGCCGGGGGCGAAAAGATTTTCGAGAAAGGAGATCGTTTTTCGATCGACATCCTGAGGGGACGAGCGGGTGCACCAAAACGGTCAATGCGGCCCACCCCATCCCTGGAAAAATTGCCGCAAGCCGGCCGAGCGACGTCCCCTTCCTTCTGGGATACCATCCATTTGCTGCGAGCGTCTTTTCTCGATGGGCTCGAGCGGCGAGATCCGAAGGCCATCGTCAACGCCCTGTTGGAACTGGACCGCACGCTCTGGCAGGCCCAATTGGATCTGGAGAACGAAGAGTTCATCTCACAGGGGCGGGAAGTTCTGCGGGATCTGATCGTTCTGCTCGGACCGGCCCTGGAATCGGAACCGCGTGAGAGTGCCGCCTGCATCGCGCCGTTGGTCGAGGAACTCCTGACATTACGGACGACCTTCCGCCACAACGAGCAATGGGAGGCTGCCGATGCGGTCCGCGACTGTCTCTTGCGCGCCGGCGTCATTGTCGAAGATGCCCATGAGGGGGTCCGCTGGCGCCTGGCCCTCGCTTCCGAGCCATGATTTTAAAGGGGTTACGCCATGCTCGTTCAACCTTCTTTTTCGGTGCTGTTGGCGGCCGAAGATGAAGCCGCCTGCGCGCCGCTGCTGACGTATCTGAACGCCATGCCTCACGTGCGCCTGACGGTGCTGCCGAAGCTGCCAAGGGATCTGGGAGACGTCGATGCGGTGGTGACCGCCGCAGGGACGGGAGAGACGGAACCACCGCAATCGCTGACAGATTTTGTCAAGGCCGGCGGCGGGTGGCTGCTGCTGAATCCGGCCGACGGCAAGCCCCTGACGGATTTACTGGGGGTGCACTGCGGCCGACCCGGGCCCGCCGCCGAGCTGCGGGTTCTTTTCCGCAACCCAAAACACCCGCTGGCGGTGCGCCTGCCGGATGCCGTCTATCTGAAAAGCGTGCACCGCCCCATGGACATTGCCGCCGCGGACACCGAGATCCTCCTCTACGCCGACTGGCAGTATCGCCACAACCCGGTACTGGTGTGCCGGCCGCTGGGGAAGGGCAAAGTGGCCGCCACCACCCTTGAGGCATATGACCATCCCTTCTTGCAGCAGGTCCTCTACCGTCTGATCCGCTATTTGACCGGACGTACCGAACCCAACCGGCCTCTGGGGGTCGGCATCCTCGGTTACGCCCCGTCTGTCGGCCGATATCACGGGCTGGGGGTGCAAAACACGACCGGACTGGCCTTGCGGGCGGTCTGCGATGTGAATCCGGGACGCTTGGAGCAGGCCGGGCAGGACTTTGCCGACCTGAAAACCCATACGATGGCCGCGACCCTGGCCGACGACCCGGCGGTCGACCTGGTGATCGTGGCCACACCGCCCAACACCCATGCCGATCTGGCGCTGCAGATGATGACCGCCGGCAAACACGTGGTGTGTGAAAAACCGCTGGCCTTGAGCCGAGACGAAGCCCACGCCATGGTCCGCGCGGCCGAGACCGGTGGGCTCCACCTGAACTGTCATCAAAACCGCCGTTGGGACGTCGACTACCTGGCCATCAGACACGCCCTTTGCGAGGGGCTCATCGGCGACCTCTTTTACCTCGAGACCTTCGTGGGCGGGTTTTTCCACCCCTGCGGCTACTGGCACTCGCACGCGCCGATATCGGGCGGTACGGCTTACGACTGGGGCGCCCACTACCTCGACTGGGTCGTGAGCCTGATGCCGGAGAAAGCGGCGGCGGTCAGCAGCACGAGCCACAAACGGGTCTGGCATGATGTGACCAACGCCGACCAGGAGCGGATTCATATTCGATTCGACGGGGGCAAGGAGGCCGAATTCGTGCATTCGGACATTGCGGCCGTGCGCAAGCCCAAGTGGTACCTGTTGGGAACCGAAGGGGCCATCCTGGGTCAATGGCAGGATGTCGCCACGTACAGCGTTGATCCGGTGCTCTATTTTCACCGGCACGACATCCCGGCCACCGAAATGACGCCGGACCTGACACTCTACCGCCGGCATGCTTCCGGCCAAATCATTCCCCAAAAACTGGCGCAACCCGTTCGGCAGCATTATCTTTTTCATCGAAATCTGGCCGACCACCTGTTGGCGGGTGAACCGCTGGTGGCGCCGTTGGCGGATTCGGTGCGGGTGGTGGCGATTTTGGAGGCGGCCAAACGGTCGGCGGCGAACGGGGGGCGGCCGGAGGTCATGAATGAATGAGCGTGTTCGCTGGGGGGTCCTGGGCAATGCCACCATCGCCCGCGTCTGTGTAATTCCGGCCATTCAAAAGTCCCGCAACGGGACCGTCGTCGCGCTGGCCACCCGCTCACCGCAAACCGCGCGCGAAATTGTCCGACAAAACGGGATTCCCCGCCTGTACGACAACTACGCGGCCCTTTTAAATGATCCCGAGATCGATGCGGTCTATGTCCCCCTGCCGAATCATTTGCACCGGCCGTGGACGCTCGCCGCCCTTGCCGCCGGAAAACCGGTTCTATGCGAAAAACCGTTGGCCTGCAGTGCTGCGGAGGCCGATGAAATGTCGCGTTCGGCCTCGGCAGCGGGGTTGCCGCTCATGGAAGCCCTGATGTACCGCTTTCATCCGCGCAGCCGCCGTATCCGGCAGATGGTCAGGGACGGCGCCATCGGCACCCTGCGCCTCGTGCGGACGGCTTTTTGCTTTCGCATGGAAGACGACCTGATGCACAGCGGCGACAACTTCAGGCTCAACCCGGCGACCGGCGGCGGAGTGCTGCTGGATGTCGGCTGTTACGGCGTCAGCCTGGCGCGCTGGCTCTTCGATAGCGAACCGCTGCAGGTTCAGGGGCAAGCCGACGTCAACGCCGCCGGCATCGATGTGCACCTGGTGGGCAGTCTCGCCTTTGCCGGCGGCGGCCTGGCCAGTCTGGAGGTCAGTTTCGTGTCGGCACTGCAGCAGACCTACAGCGTCATCGGAAATGAGGGCGCCATCGACCTGCCCCATGATGCCTTCATACCATGGGAAAAAAAGGCCGTGTTCCGGCTGCGCGGGAAAAGCGAGGAAACCGGAAAAAAAATCGTTATCCCGGGCGCGGATGAATATCGGCTGATGGTAGAACACTTTGCCGATGCCGTCCAAGGCGCAGTTGCACCGGCCTATCCGGCCGCCGAAAGCGTGGCCAATCTGACAGTCCTCGACGCGCTGGCCGAGGCCGCGCGCAGCGGCCGGTCCGTGACCTTGCCGT
>JBAVJU010000118.1:0-5963 GCA_049687935.1 Desulfobacterales bacterium
GGCTGCCGCTAAAGCAATGGATCACGCCCCTTAGTCCGGCATCGGCGTGGGCACTCAGCAGTTCGATAAACCGGCCGTTGCTGTCCCTCTCATGAAATATCAGGGCCAAATTCATCTCGCGGGCCACATCGAGCTGGCGGACAAACCAATGCTCCTGGTCTGCTTGCGGCGAGTACATTCGGTTGAAGTCGAGGCCGATTTCACCCCATGCCCGCACCTCGTCGGCGAGGGCCAGTTTGCGCAAGCCGGCAATGACCGAATCGGTGCAATCCCGGGCATCATGAGGATGCACCCCGACTGACGCATAGCACCCCTTGTTATCAGCGGCCAGGCGAACCGCTTTGTCGGAGCTGGACCGGTCGGTGCCGACAATCATCATGACGGCAACCCCCGCTTCCCGCGCACGCTGCAGGACCTCCTGCCGGTCACGGTCATAGCAAGGGTCGTCGAGATGGCAATGGCTGTCGAATATCTTCATCCGCCGGACTCCCCAAAGCCTTTTTTTTCGTTTGTGTCAATTCACGTTGAATGAGGGACACCTATCGGTTTCCGATTCGGAAATAAGCCGTTTTCTGCAAGATCGAATAAATTAGCGGGTCGGCATGGAAAAGCGCATTTTATATGCCGCGCAAGCGCTTTCGCGCCCTTAGCACGACCGGTTGATAATTGCAAACCGCCTTAAAAGAGGGCATAAATTAGATTGGAAAAATGAATCCCATCGATTACGCCGGGTAACCGGACATTAAAACGCTCAAACAATTGACCGCTTTACCATCCAATCACCTGGCTTCGTGTAGAGGTTCACCGGGAACCGCTTAAAAAAAGTGTGATTCGAGGTTGATTTTATTATGAGTATATGCTTGTAATGTAGGTCGGAACCAAGATCGGAACGCCTGCGATATCGGTTTAAGGGGCAGAACAATTCAAGATAGAGAGGGCTCACCATGTTTAAAATCATAAGACGAGAAGAAATGGCCGAAGGCACCGTTGTTTTGAATGAAATAGAGGCGCCGCGGATTGCCCGCAAGGCCCGACCGGGCCAGTTCGTGATTCTAAAGGCCAACGAGGAGGGGGAGCGCATCCCCCTGACCATGGCGGAAACCGATCCCGAAAAGGGCACGATCACCATTATCTACATGGTTGTCGGAAAATCGACCGCCCTCTTCAAGAGCCTGAAGGTTGGTGATGCCTATCAGGACGTGATCGGTCCGCTGGGCAAAGCGACGGAAATCGAAAAGGTAGGCAATGTCGTTTGCGTCGGCGGTGGGACCGGCATCGCCGTTTTGCATCCGATTACCCGCGCGCTCAAAAACGTCGGAAACCATGTGACGGCGATCATCGGCTCCCGCAGCAAGGACCTGCTGATCATGGAGGATCACATGCGTCGCGCCTCGCATGAACTGCTCATCTGCACCGACGACGGTTCATACGGACGTAAGGGATTCGTCACCGAAGCCCTGAAGGATGTGTTGGATAAAGGTGATACACAGTTGGCGGTGGCTATCGGACCGGTGCCGATGATGAAGTTTGTCTCCAAGTTGACTGCCCAGTACGGGGTCAAGACCATCGTCAGCCTGAATCCGATTATGGTCGATGGCACCGGCATGTGCGGTGGGTGCCGCGTCACGGTGGGAGGAAAAACCAAGTTCGCCTGCGTGGACGGCCCCGAGTTTGACGGGCACCAGGTCGACTACGACGAGTTGATGCGCCGCCTGCAGGCTTACTGCGAGGATGAAAAGCGCTGCTTCGAAGACTATTGCATGTTGAAACCGGACTACGCCCGTTGATAGGGTGGATGCCGCGCGGTCGAATTGAACAAGTACGGAAAATAGATAGACTTACCTTGGAGGAAATTATGGCGGAAAAAGCTGCAAAAGCCGAAAAAAAACCCCGGGTTTTGATGCCTGAACAGGAGCCCCAGATCCGGGCCAGGAATTTCAAAGAAGTCCCTTTGGGCTATACACCCGAAATGGCGCTGGAGGAGGCCGCCCGCTGTTTGCAGTGCAAAAAACCGAGCTGTGTCGAGGGCTGCCCGGTCGGCGTCGATATTCCAGGCTTTATCAAACTCATCCGGGAGGAGGAATTTACCAAGGCCATCCGAAACCTGTGGAGTAAAAACAGCCTGCCGGCGGTTTGCGGCCGCGTTTGTCCCCAGGAAATCCAGTGCGAAGGCAAGTGCATCGTCGGGAAAAAGGACAAGCCCGTGGCCATTGGCAACCTGGAGCGTTTTGCCGCAGATTACGAAAGGGAGCACGGCACCGGTGCCCTGCCGCCCAAGGCCGAACCGACCGGCAAACGTGTGGCTGTGGTGGGATCGGGACCCTCGGGTCTAACGGTGGCCGGTGATCTGATCGCCAAGGGGCACGAGGTTACCGTCCTTGAGGCCTTTCACAAGCCGGGCGGTGTTCTGGTCTACGGTATTCCGGAATTTCGGCTGCCGAAGGCGATCGTGGCCCAGGAGATCAACTTCATAGAGCGGTTGGGGGTCAAGGTCGAGTGCAACGCGGTGGTGGGACGGACCGTTTCCCTGGACGAACTTTTCGAGGAAGAGGGCTACGATGCGGTTTATATCGGCGTCGGCGCCGGTTTGCCGCGTTTTATGAACATCCCGGGTGAAAATCTGATCGGCATCCTGTCGGCCAACGAATACCTGACGCGGGCCAACCTCATGAAGGCGTATCTCTTTCCCGAGGTCGACACGCCGGTTCCCCGGGGAAAGAACGTGGTCGTCCTGGGCGCCGGCAATGTCGCCATGGATTCTGCCCGCACGGCGATGCGGCTTGGCGCGGATAAGGTGCGGATCGTCTACCGCCGGTCACGCGAGGAAATGCCGGCCCGGGCGGCCGAGATTCACCATGCCGAGGAAGAGGGGATCGAGTTCATGCTCTTGACCAATCCGACCCGTTATATCGGCAACGATCAGGGACGGTTGTCCGGTATGGAGGTCCTGAAGATGGAACTCGGCGAGCCGGATGAATCCGGACGCCGCCGACCCGTGCCGATCGAAGGATCGGAGTTTCAGTTGGATTGCGATCAGTGCATCGTTGCGGTCGGCTCCGGGGCCAATCCGCTGCTGACCAGCTCGACGCCCGACATGCAGCTCAACAAATGGGGCTACATCATCACCGATCCCGAAACCGGCAAGACCACCAAAAAAGGGGTCTGGGCCGGCGGCGATATCGTCACCGGCGCGGCAACCGTCATCCTGGCCATGGGCGCCGGGCGCATGGCGGCGGATTCGATACACAAGTATCTAAGCTTCGGCTGGTAATAGGGCCCTTCGCTGAGCGGTTTTTTTAGCAATAAATGGCATTCTCCGCATGGTCTCACCCTGCGGCGTAAAGTGTGTATGCCTCGGCAAAACCAGTTGTGCGGCCTTGTCCATCCCCAAAGCTTTTCGCTTTCGCTTCGAAAAACCGGCCGGAACGTATACAAACCGTTCCGACCGGTTTTTTTTAACATGCGATACCCGTTCCCAAAGGGAGGATTGAATCGTTATGAATGATAGACTTGATGCAGAGATGCTCAGATCAGTATTCGATGCGCTGCCTTCACTGATCTTTGTCGTTGATGAGGATGTGAAGATTCAGGAGTACAATGCGGCGGCTGCCTACACTCCGATTATTTTTATCGGTCAAATCAATTTCAAAGTTTAATTGTAAAGTTCCTAACCAAAATTATCGATACGCCCGCTTTTCATTTAATTTGCCAGTGTATCAGGGTGAGCAGTAGATTTTATGGTATTGTAACAAGAAATAGACTTGCGTCTCCTAACGGTGTGCACCTGTGAACACAACCCCCAAATCAAACCAACTGAACAGATATGAAATAGATCAGATAGCCGCTGGATTTTCTGATTTTGTTGAAAGTTATCCATCGTTCGATCAAACCAGGATATTAGATGAATGGCGGGAGACCCAATACAAACGCCTTGATGATAACGGACAAATTTACCTCGATTATACTGGTGGCGGGCTGTACAGTGAAATGCAACTGTGTGAACATATGGAATTGCTGCGTACCAGGGTGCTCGGCAATCCTCACTCAGCAAACCCAACTTCCCTGGCAATGACAGACTTGGTTGAGGGTGCGCGCAAATATGTCCTCCAGTACTTCAATGCATCACCGGATGAATATATTGCCATCTTCACCGCAAATGCCAGCGGAGCATTAAAACTGGTTGGTGAAGCATATCCGTTTACACCTACCAGCCGTTTCGTTCTCACGTTCGATAATCACAACTCCGTAAACGGCATCCGTGAATTTGCAAAGGTCAGAGGGGCACATGTAACGTATGTGCCCTTGACAAAGCCGAATTTGCGCATAGATCGGGAAAAACTGGCTGGCATTCTAGATTCAGTGGATATGGATACAAACAATTTGTTTGCATTCCCGGCACAGTCGAACTATTCCGGCGTAAAGCATCCATTGGATTTAATTGAACAAGCACATAGCAAGGGGATGGATGTGCTGCTGGATGCGGCGGCGTATGTACCAACTAGCCGCCTTGATTTGGGTGCAGTTAGGCCGGAGTTCGTAGCCCTTTCTTTCTACAAAATGTTTGGTTACCCTACCGGCATTGGCGCACTGCTTATTCGCAGGTCAGTTTTCCAAAAAATGAAACGACCTTGGTTTGCTGGTGGTACGGTGAATTTTGCCAGCGTTCAGGGAAACGGCCACTATTTAGCCCCGAACGAAGCCGCATTTGAAGACGGTACGGTCAATTATTTGAACATTCCTGCAATCAAAAGCGGATTACAATATTTGGAAAAGGTGGGAATCAAAACCATTGCCATGCGGGTTCACTGCTTCACCGGCTGGCTGCTCGATAACTTGCTGTCGTTACAGCACAGCAACGGCAAACCGATGGTCCGGATTTATGGTCCGACAGATACAAAAATGCGCGGCGGAACGATAGCGCTGAACTTCTACGGACCGGATGAACGGCTTCTTGATTATCGTCGCATAGAAGAACTGGCAAACGAGGAAGGAATCTCGTTACGCACTGGCTGCTTTTGCAATCCCGGCGCAGGTGAAATTGCCGAAGGGCTGACGGCAGAGGATATGCTGGCCGGATTGAATGCTGGCCCGGATTTGAGTTTGCCCCATTTCCTCCAGGTGATTCAGCACCGGGGGAATAAGAGCGCCGGCGCAATTCGTATCTCAGTTGGCCTGGCAACGAATTTTGCCGATGTGTATCGTTTTATGCATTTTGCGGCTGGCTTTCGAGACAAGAAAAATATGAATATTGGTGAAGTGACGTTCGATATTCAATCTTGCCGAGTGATCCGGGATGGCAGTTAGGGATTATTGTATTATGCGGCTATCATTCTTCAGTGAGATTTTTGGATCATAAATTAAGGAAGGAGATGCAACGACTTGTCCATGATATTGAAAACATTAGAGCCGTGATTAATCTCCAGAGTAGATGGTAACCCCTCGGCTCTGTTAACCGAAGGCATTTGTATTCTCTTAATCTTGATAAAAACAATATCCGTGAGGAGGCAACCCTCACATACCGGCAGACGGCAAACGCTGCCTGGATACCGTTATGTTGCTCGATAAAACAGGGTTTGAGGCCAGCGTCATTTTTACGGCGAAAGCATTTGCCTTTACTTGGTTCTTCATGTCGGCTATCTCCTTTGCGATGTCTTTAAGGAAATACCGAGACATCACGTGTTCCGTGTCAGGCTTTTCTCACCGCTTTTCCATGATATCTTTTAAACTATGAAATTTAACACCTCTCGGGATAACAATTATTAAGACAGGGCTATGGACCGGATATTGAATAAGGTGATACATCCACTGCTAAGGAAAAATCCCCATTAAAATAAATATATCGCCCTATTGAAATCGACGTGAACCGGTAATAAGAAGAAATTAGGAAAAAAGTTTGCCATTGCCCTCCGTCTCATCTTATTTCTGAGCGAAAACCTCCTCCGACAGTTCGGCCTCCGTCTTAA
>JBAVJU010000119.1:0-11959 GCA_049687935.1 Desulfobacterales bacterium
ACCTACGTGGAAGCCATCAAGACCGTCCGCATCATGCGCGATCTGGATCTCACTTCGGCCATTATCGTCAGCTCGGCCTACCACATGCGGCGGGCCAAGATTGCATTCGAACAATTCCGTCAGCCCGACCGGTTCGAATTCTATTATCATCCGCTGGATCCCGAGAGCAAAACAAAAAAGCCCTGGTGGACAGACACGGAGTATGTCGCCCGGGTTCTGCAGGAGTACAAAAAACTGCTGGCAGCCTATTTCATCTATAATCTGAACCCACCGGCCGTCCCCTGACGCCTTTACCTCATCTAAAACGAAATTAAGGGCATACTTTCCGCTTGTTTTCATGTCGTCGATTTGTCATAAGTTTAACGACTGCCCATCCACGGTTTCATTAAAAGCACGCATCCGTTTCCGACCCAGAAATGTATAATTTTCTGCGAGTTCAAGCCTCAGCATCAAAAGACCAGCGTCGCCGTCTGGCCTTGATCTGTCTGTCTTTCCTGACGGGATGTTTGTTGATGGCGGTTAAGTTCTACGCTTACCGCCTCACCCGGTCATCGGCCATCCTGTCGGATGCACTCGAATCGATCATCAACGTCGTCGCCAGTGCTTTTGCGATCGGCAGCATCATCATGGCAGCCATGCCGCCCGATGAGAGCCACCCTTACGGTCACGGCAAAATCGAATTTTTTTCGGCTGGATTCGAGGGGGCACTGATCATCGTTGCCGCCTTCGGAATTTTCAAAACCGGCATCCCCCGTCTTCTCAGCCCTCAACCGTTGCCTCATCTGGATGCCGGTCTGTTGATCCTGATGGGGGCGAGCGTCGTCAACCTTATGTTGGGTTTCAGCCTGGTGCGGGTCGGCAGGCGGACTGGTTCTCTCACTCTCGTTGCCGATGGAAGGCACGTGCTGACGGACGTTTACACCTCATTGGGAGTCGTAGTGGGGTTGTTTCTGGTCAAGCTGACAGGGTGGCTGCGGTTGGACGGTCTGGTGGCCTGCCTGGTCGGTTTGAACATCCTGATGACCGGGTTCGCACTCGTGCGCCAGGCGTTTCACGGGCTGATGGATGCCGCCGATCCCGCGGTATTGAAAGGTCTTTCAGAACTGCTCATCAAAAATCGGCGCAAAAACTGGATCGATATCCATCAGCTGAGAGCCTGGAAAGCGGGCGATCACACGCACATCGACATGCATCTCGTGTTGCCGCGGGACTGCTCCCTGGAGGCGGCCCACGACGAAGCCAAAACGGTGGAAGCCCTTGTCATCGAGCACTTCGGGGGTCGAGCCAGCGCATTGATTCACATGGACGCCTGCATCGAAGACGATTGCCCGATCTGCCATTCTCGCATGTGCCGCCTGAGAAACGAGTCGCCGGTCGAGGGGCTGGAGTGGCGTCTGGATACATTCACCGCTCAGAAGAGCGGTGAGAGGGGTCGATTTTCGAATAACCGAAAATCGTAGTTTTGGGTAGGGTTCTGGAATTATTTAAAAAACAAACGGATCAACCAATTTTTCAGGATCCAGTTTACAGCCCTGAGTTATTTTGTCAAGAATATCAGTGAGATATAATGGTTATGATACCTTGTGATTAAAGCAATCAACTCAACCCGTTATGATATTAATGCTTGTAACCGATTCAAATTCTTGATATAAATTTAAAATACTTTTGAACTTCGCACGGGAGAGTGACGACCATGGCATTGACAAAGGCCGAAATAATCGAGGCGGTAGCCGAAGGCAACGGTTTTTCCAAGAAACAAGCCACCGATACCGTTGAGATGCTGCTGGAGATTGTGAAACGTACCCTGGCATCCGGCGAGGATGTTCTGGTCAGTGGATTCGGAAAATTTTGTGTCAAGGAGAAAACGGAACGGAGGGGTCGTAATCCCGCCACCGGTGATGCCATGATGTTGAGGCCGCGACGGGTGGTCACGTTCAAGTGTTCCGGTAAACTCAGGGAAAAGATCGACCAGGGCGTTTGAAACCATCATTTCGGCGCCGCAAGTGTCCGCGCTCTCGATCACGGCCAGTCCGGCATCACGGCCGTCCTCGATTCGCCGACGGTCACTTACGTGCCGCTGGATCAGGGCACTCAGCACATGAAGACCGTTCCCCCCGAGTGTGACACCATCTTGACCGCCCGGGACCTGGGTATTTCCTTCGGTGACTGAAAAGATGCACGTTCGATCCGGTTACCGCATCCCTAAAAAGGGCGACAATGCATGCGCTATGGCGCAATGAATTTCCCGGTCAAACCGGTGCTGGAAGAACTGGAGTCCCTGGCGGCACTGGGTTTCGATTTCCTGGAGCTGGCCATGGATCCCCCGGCCGCGCATTACACCGCTGTTCGCAATCAAAAGACCGAACTGCTCGCTGCCCTCGAACGTCACAATATGCAGCTGCTATGCCACCTGCCGACCTTTGTATCGCTCGCGGATCTGACCGACAGCATCCGGCAGGCCTCACTCGCAGAAGTGCTGAAGGCACTGGAAACCGCGGCCTCACTCGCGGTTGAAAAAGTCGTGGCCCACCCGGCTGCCATCTCCGGCATGGGGGTTTTCGTGCCCGAGTTGGCCCGGCAGCATGCTTACGAGAGTCTGGCGGTGATCGTTTCGAGGGCCGCGGAGCTGGGAGTCAGTCTCTGTTTGGAGAATATGTTTCCTCGCAGCCGGTTCGGAGTCGACGTCGTCGAATTCAGGGACATCTTCAACCGCTTTCCGACCCTGCAACTGACCTTGGACACGGGTCACGCCAACATCGGCAGCCCGCGCGGCCAGCGCATCGTGAAGTTTATTGAGGTGTTTGCCGATCGGATCGGCCACATCCACGTGAGCGACAACTTCGGCAAGGAGGACAACCACCTGCCGATCGGCTCCGGCACGATTCAGTTTCCCAAAATATTGACCGCCTTGAAAAAGACCGGATATAACGGCACCGTGACGTTCGAGGTGTTCACACCTGACCGGGAATATCTGCGGTTGAGCCGCCATAAGTTCGATCAAATCTGGCACTCGGTCTAGTGGTCGGCCCATCGGTCGAATCGTCGGGAAAGCCCGCCGTTTTGAAAATAATGATGAGGGGAAAGATGCGGAAAATTCTTATATCCACGGCGGCCGTGCTGCTGCTCATCGGGCCGTTGGTGCCGCACTGCACGGCGGGCAGCAGACTGGAGGCGGTTAAAAAAATGATCGGGCGGCAGGATGCGATCCTGGTCACCGATCCCGACGGACGGGTTCTGATCTCCAAAAACGAAAACCGGCCGTTGATACCGGCCTCGACCCTTAAAATCTTTACGGCGTTAGTCGCACTCCACATTCTCGGGCCCGACTACCGCTTCGAGACCGAATTCTACTGCGATGATGACAACAACCTGACCATCAAGGGCTATGGCGATCCGGGCCTCGTTTCCGAGGTCTTGGTGGAAATCGCCTTGGCCTTGGAACCCAAGTTTTCGTGCGTCAAAGACATTGTCCTGGATGCCACTTACTTCGGTCAGCCTCTGGTGATCCCGGGAATCTCTTCTTCGTCCGAACCTTACGACGCCCCCAACGGCGCATTGTGCGTCAACTTCAACACCGTGTTCTTCAAAAAAGAAAACGGCACTTACCTCAGCGCCGAACCCCAGACGCCTTTGCTGCCGATGATGCTCGGACGGATCACCTCTTCCGGAGTGAACGAAGGCCGGATCGTTTTGTCCCACAACGAAAACGAGATCACCCTCTACAGCGGTTATCTGTTCGACCACTTCTTGCGCCAAGCCGGTGTAACGGTGACAGGAAAGATCGCGATCGGAACTGTCCGGCCCGGCCGTGACCATCTGATTTACCGACACCAGTCGCCTCTGACGCTCAGCGACACCATCGCCCGGCTGCTGGCCTTTTCCAACAATTACACCACCAATCAAATCCTGATTGCGGCCGGTGCCCGGCGCTACGGTCCACCCGGAACGCTTAAAAAGGGGGTGCAGGCAGCCCGCGATTACGCCCGCAACATCCTGCAACTGGACGACATCCACATCAGCGAGGGCTCCGGCATATCGCGCGACAACCGCATCACGGCCCGCGATATGCAGAAAGTGCTCGATGCCTTCGCTCCCTACCACACGCTCATGCGCAGCGAGGGCCGCCAGTTCTATAAAACCGGTACGCTCAGCGGCATCAGCACCCGGGCCGGGTATATCGAGCGCCCCGACGGCAGCCTGCATCGCTTCGTCGTTCTGGTCAATTCGCCGGGTCGCTCGGCCGAGCAGGTCACGCGCCATTTGATTCGAAATGTGGATTAAGGAATAGAATAGGGGCTTTGATCTCAATATATTGCAGATCCTCAACATTTTGAGGCCTGTCCGCAGGTAGGAAGCGATTCAGACCGGTCGGCGAATGATGTCTGATTTGCTAAAACAGAGGGTGTCATGCCGACGCCAGCACGCCGGGTCTCATTGGCCGGGATCGCTGGTGATGTGGGCGTAGGCGCTGTGATTGTGGATCGACTCGAAGTTTTCGGCGCTGACGGAGAACCAGGTGATGTTGTCGTCCGCTTTCAGACGTTGGGAAACGTCTCGCACGATGTCCTCGACAAACTTGGGGTTTGAAAATCCGCGCTCGGTCACGCACTTTTCGTCCACCCGTTTGAGGACTGAGTAGACGTCGCACGAGGCCGTTTCCTCCACGAGCCGGATCATGTCCTCGATCCAGATGAATTTCTTGAACCGCGTGCAGACCTTTACCTGACCGCGCTGGTTGTGGGCACCGTGGGTGCTGATTTCCTTGGAACAGGGACAAACGGAAGAGATCGGCACGGTCACCTCGACCATCAGATCCAGCCGGCCTGCCGGGTCGCTGTATCCCCGAAACCGGCACTCGTAGTCCATCAATCCCGGCGCCGCGCTCACCGGCGCCTTTTTCTCGATAAAATAAGGAAAGGTCACTTCTATGTGGGCCGAAGCGGCATTCAAGTGCTGCTTCATCTGCTCCAACACTTCGGCGATACGCTTCAGCGACACCTCGGGCCGAAACAGATGCAGAATTTCGACAAAACGGCTCATGTGCGTGCCCTTGTTCTTGTGGGGCAGGTCCACGTACATGTTGATGGAAGCCACCGTGTTCTGATACCCGTTTTCACGGTCGAGGACCGTTATCGGATACTTCAGGTTTTTAATCCCGACCTTGTCGATGGGAATGTTGCGGTGATCGCGTTCGTTCTGAACATCTTTCATATGCATGCGGATGGCTCCCCCTGCCGACGCCGATCGAAAGCGATGACTGCCCCGGTCCTTCACGTCAGCAGGTAATCCGGTCGGACACGGCTCAATGACCGGAAGATATTCCCTTTTATCTTGTCGTTGCTTCGGTAGAGTCGGAACAGCAACTCTTTAACGGCGCGGCGTTTGGAAACGGCGGCGCTGGGGCAGGCGTTGATGAACTCCGGGAAATCTTGTTCTGCTGCAAACTGCCGGATCAGGTCCTCATCCACATAAGCCAGCGGCCGAATAACCGTGAAGCGGCCCTCGAAAAGAGGCTGGAAAGGCACCATCGTGCTGATTTCGCCGGCGTAGCACATGTTCATGAACAGGGTTTCGATGATGTCGTCCTTGTTGTGCCCGAGGGCCAACTTGCGGCAGCCAAGTTCTTCGGCAATATCGAAAAACCGCTTTCGTCGCTTCCATGCACACAGAAAACACGGGTTTTCACGGTTTTCCTCGCTGTGCGCCGTCACACCGAAATCGGTGTGCTCAATTCTTAGCCGATAACCGGCTTCGCGGCAATAGCGTTCCAGCCGTCCGGCAAAACCACCCTCGAAACCGGGGTCGAGGTAAACGGCAGTGAGTTCGTAGGTGACACGGACCCGCGGCAACCGTTCGTTCAAAAACCACATCAGGGTCAGGCTGTCTTTACCGCCCGAAAGACCGACCAGGATGCGATCGCCGTCGCAAATCATGTTGTAGCGGTGAAGGGCCTTGCCGAGATGTCGGTTTATTTTTTTGTATGTGGGGCTGTGGGACGGCAAGACCTATTCGTCAACCGCGGTTTCGCTGATTTCTTGGAGGGGCTCACCTTCCGTTGACTCGGGCAGTGCCGCCGGTTCCTCGAATGCCGGCAGGGCCGGCGCAACGTGGGTCAGCTTTATCTTGCCGGCCGCGATTTCCCGCAGAGAAATCACGATGTCCTCGTTTTTCGGTGCGCTGACCAGATATTCCGATCCTTCGCGTATCTGCCTAACCCGCTTGGCCACCATATTGACCAGTAAAAATCGGTTAGAAACTTTCTTCAGGCAATCCTCAACGGTGATTCTCGCCACAGTGTACCCTCCATTTTTGATTCACCCATTTACAGGATGTCAACCAGTTCGTAAGTCCGTCTGCCCCCAGGGACTTGAATCGTCAGTTCGTCACCGGGTTTCTTGCCGATAATGGCGCTTCCTAAAGGGGAAGAAATCGAAATTCGGCCGGCATTGATGTTCGATTCGTCCGGACCGACCAGCTGGTACTCGACACCTTCGCCGGTTTCGATATTTTCCAGCACAACCCGACTGCCGAAAACGGCTTTTTCCCTGGAAAGGTTGCGGGTATCGATAATGTCGGCATTGGCCACTTTGTATTCCAGTTCGGCAATCCGGCCTTCGAGAAAACCCTGGCGGTCCTTGGCCGCCGCGAACTCGGCATTTTCAGAAAGATCCCCGTGCGCCCGGGCCTCCTCGATGGCGCGAATATTCGCAGGCCGTTCTTCGCGCTTGAGCCGTTCCAGTTCGGTCTTCAAGGTCTCGTGACCTTGCCGTGTCATCGGTATCTTGTTCACTTCCATAGAACTCCGTTCAGTTTGGGTGTGTCGCGGGGATTCTCGCGGGCCGACCGGACACTGAAACCCAAGTCATCATCGGCCGCTTGTGGGCTGGTCCGCGTGGTATGACCCCGTTATAAATAATCTTTGACCAATATTTCGGCAATTTGAACCGCATTGGTAGCGGCTCCCTTGCGGATGTTGTCGGCGACGATCCACAGGTTGATCCCGTTCGGGATCGACTCGTCCCGGCGGATGCGGCCCACCAGGGTCAGGTCTTGCCCGGCGGCATCGGTGGCCAGCGGATAACGGTTATTCGCCGGTTCGTCGACAACCTCGACGCCGGGTGATTTCTCGAGTATCTTGCGCACCGCATCGACGGTTATTTTTTCGCGGGTCTCGACGTTGACCGCTTCGGAGTGCCCGAAAAAGACCGGCACCCGAACCGTGGTGGCGGTGACACCGATACGATCGTCCTCCAGTATCTTGCGGGTTTCATTGACCATCTTCATCTCTTCCTTGGTGTACCCGTTGTCCTGGAAGCGATCGATGTGCGGCAGGCAGTTGAACGCGATCCGATGGGGGTATATTTTTTTCTCGTATCCCAGGAAGTTGATCATGGCACGGGTCTGGTCGAACAGCTCGTCAACCGCCTTCTTCCCGGTGCCCGAAACCGCCTGATACGTCGAAACAACGATGCGCTTGATGCCGAAGGCTCTGTGAATCGGGTTCAAGACAACGACCATCTGGATCGTCGAACAGTTCGGATTGGCGATGATGCCTTTCGCCTCGTATCCGGCGATGGCGTGCGGATTGACCTCCGGAACCACCAGAGGCACCTCCGGGTCCATCCGCCAAGCGCTGGAGTTGTCCACCACCACACACCCCGCTGCGGCGGCCAAGGGGGCGAACTTCAGGCTCGTATCACCGCCGGCTGAAAAAAGAGCCACGTCGACGCCCGCAAACGATTCATCCGTCAATTCTTCCACCGCAAACAGATCACCCCGGAAGCGCAGTTCTCGTCCCACGGAACGCTTCGATGCCAACAGTTTGATCGATCTGACCGGGAAATTTCTTTCCTCGAGACAGCGAATCATCTGATTTCCGACCGCTCCGGTGGCACCGGCAACGGCCACGTTAACCATTTTTCCGGCCATACGGTATCGTCCTCACTTGACCATCAAAGAAGGTGGTCGAATATGCCGGCTGCTGCCGGCTGAATTCATGATTCTCGCACATACTTAACGATCAGGTCGCCGACTTCCGAAGTCGAATGTCCCATCTTGCCGGCGGCCACCTCGGCGATGTCGTCGCGCAGCACTTTGATCACGGCCGCTTCGATCAGGCCGGCCCCCTTCTGCTCGCCCAGAGTTTCCAGCATCAGTTGCGCGGCGGAAATGGCCGCGATCGGGTTGATGACGTTTTTCCCGGTGTATTTGGGTGCCGATCCGCCAATCGGTTCGAACATGGAGACGCCTGCCGGGTTGATGTTGGCACCGGCGGCAATGCCCATTCCCCCCTGAATCATGGCGGCCAGGTCGGTGATAATGTCACCGAACATGTTGTCGGTAACGATCACGTCGAACCATTCGGGATTTTTGACCATCCACATGCAGATCGCGTCCACGTGAGCGTAATCGACCTGAATGTCAGGATATTCGCCAGCGACCTCATAGAACGTTCTGTGCCACAAGTCAAATGCAAAGGTCAGCACGTTTGTCTTGCCGCACAGAGTGAGTTTCTTGCGCTTGTTGCGGCGCCGGCAGAAATCGAACGCGAAACGGATGCAGCGCTCGACGCCCTTGCGGGTGTTGATCGATTCCTGCACGGCGACCTCGTCCGGTGTCCCGCGTTTCAGGCATCCGCCGGCACCCGCATACAGACCTTCCGTGTTTTCACGAACCACAACGAAGTCGATATCCTGCGGGCCCTTGTCTTTCAGCGGCGTGGCGACGCCTTCATAGAGTTTCACCGGACGCAGATTGACATACTGGTCCAAGTGGAATCGAATCTCGAGCAGGATCCCTTTTTCAAGCAAACCCGGTTTGACGTCCGGATGCCCAATGGCTCCCAGGAAAATGGCGTCGGCGGCCGACAACGTGACCAGGGCTTCTTCGGGCAAGACGACGCCGGTTGCCGTGTAGTGATCACCGCCCCAGTTGTAGTAGCTAAAATTCAGCCCGAACCCGCACTTGTCGGCGACGGTTTTGAGAACCTTTATGCCCTCCCGCACGACCTCCGGTCCCGTTCCGTCACCAGGAATGACCGCTATGTCATAGGTTTTTGGCATTCTATCCTCGTTCATTCGTTAATGGCGTTCGTCTTCGGCCATGAGTGGACCACCGCTGCTGGTGAGAAAACAATGCAGTCAAGGCCGAGCTTATGGGGTTGTTCGATTTTCGTCGATCTCTTGAGATTCTTGAGATTCAGCATCCTCGGTCTTGAGCTTGTGGAAGTGCCGCCACACGGCACCCGACGGTCCGGAGACGACATAAGACAGGCTCAGGGCAAAGATGGCGATGGACGGCTGGGCGGCAATGAATATCAAGATCAGTATGACAGCAACCAATACGTTGAAGGTCATCTTGTGATACAGGCCCGCTTTCTTGAAGCTGTTGTAGCGGATGTTGCTGACCATCAGAAAAGCAAGCGCATAGAGCATGATCAGGATAAAGAGGCGGTAGGGTTCCACGGCAAAGCCGAAGCGGTGCCACAACAGCATCGTGGAGGCATTCATGGCGGCGGCGGCCGGAATCGGCAGCCCAACGAAATGATCGCTGCTGATGGTGCCGACCTGGGTGTTGAAACGGGCCAGTCGCAGGGCGCCGCAGACCATGAACAGAAAGGCCGCCAGCCAGCCGATCCTGCCGAGGGGTTTGAGAGCATAGAGGTACATCATCATACCGGGTGCGAGTCCGAAAGAGACGAGATCGGCCAAGGAGTCGTACTCGACACCGAATTTGCTGGTGGTATGGGTGGCCCGGGCGATTTTGCCGTCCAGCAGGTCAAAAACGGCTGCAATGATGACCGCCAGGGCGGCGGCGACATACTTGCCGTTGATGGCGGCGATGACCGAGTAGAACCCAAAAAATATGTTCAAGGAGGTGAAGATGTTCGGCAGGATATAGATACCGCGCCGCAAGCGTTCACCCTTGAATTTCCTTCTTCGTGTCATGGCAAGACTCCCATTATCGTGAAACCGGCTTTCACGTGCTCTCCCACGGCAACCCCAATTTCGGTTTCCGGCGGCAGAAACAGTTCTACGCGGGACCCGAAACAGATCATGCCGAGACGCTGTCCGCGGCGGACGGTTTGCGAAGGTCCGACGGTACAGATGATGCGTCTGGCGATCAGACCGGCAATCTGGACAACGGTAATGGGACTCCCCTCCTCGGTTTCGAGGAAAATCGCGTTGCGTTCATTGTCGGAAGATGCCTTGTTGCGGTTGGCGGCAATGAACTTTCCAGGGTGATAAGCGACCTTTTTGACGGTTCCCTCATGCGGAATTCGATTAACGTGTACGTTAAAAATCGACATGAAAATACTGATTTTTTTACACTCGCCTTCGTAAAAAGGCGTTTCATCGAGCGTTTCGACGGCAATCACCTTGCCGTCGGCCGGCGACACGACCGTTCTCCCTGCGTTCGGAACGATCCGATCGGGATCCCTGAAGAAATAGACCACAAATAAGGTGACTGCCAAGGCCGACAGGGTCGGTACGGTCAAACCCAACAGCGCCAGCACCGCCGTGGTGAACGCACAGCCCGCTATGATGGGAAATCCAGGCCGGGCCACCGGAAAAGCGGTCGGGTGTGGTTTGTCCGGCCACATGAACTCATTCATCATGTGTTCCTATTTGCATCCTTAATCAATAGCTTTCATAAGTATCAGATATCTTGCTTACTCGTCAATCATTATCGGCCGTCAAACCGTACTGCATTATCAGCGCCGGGACTGCCGGCTGATCTGTGCGTCTGATTTTCTCACATAGGCCGGCACGAGGTGCGTGACCTCGTCGCTGTCGCCGTTTTCCAGTCTTTTGCAGGCCAGACGCGCCACCGTGGACGCCCGTATGACGTGAGCTGACGCGCAAGAAAAGTAAGCACTTTCACCAAGGCTGTCACGGATCATAGAGCGATAGAGGACGGCGCCGTTTCCGACAAAGGTGCAGGGCGCATCGATGCTGTGGAGCGCGTGCTCCGGCCGCATCACCCCTTCGGGATGCCGCTCAACGAGGACGCGGTCGATCATTCGATACGTGGAAAAATAGACTTCTCCCCGTCGGGCATCAATCAACGGGCATATTAGGGGTGTCGAGGCAGCCGCCTGCTCGGCCAGTGCCTGCAGAGCTGAAATCCCTACAATCGGCCGGCCGGCGGCTTCTGCCAACCCTTTTACGGTGCTGACGCCGATCCGCAGGCCGGTGAACGATCCGGGACCTTTGACCACCGCATAGGCGTCCATCCCACCGACCGCCAATCCCGCCAGCCGGCAGGCTTCTCGAATCATTCCGGTTAGGTGACGGGAATGCGTCTGGGTGCTGACCAGGTTGATTTCCGAAAGGAGGTGTTCCCCATCGGTGAGCGCCACGCTGCAGCCGCTGGTGGCCGTGTCGACAGCCAGAATTTTCATGACATCCCGATTTATTTAAGCTGCCGGCCTCAGCGAGGCTTGCGCGTACCTGGGGAACCCGCTTTTTTTCGACTGCGCACACCCCGCGCTGCCGCTTCCAAAGCCACGGACAGCACCTCATCCATTCTTTCCACCGAAATGTATTTGACTTTGCGCCGGATGGTTTTGGGGATCTCGACGAGATCTTTTGTATTTTTAGATGGAATAATGATGGTTTTGATCCCGGACCGGATGGCCCCCAGGGACTTTTCCTTTAACCCGCCAATCGGCAGGACACGGCCACGCAAGGTGATTTCACCGGTCATGGCCACATCGTTGCGGATCGGGCGACCGGTGGCGGCCGAGATCAGGGCGGTCGCCATGGCAATCCCGGCCGAAGGCCCATCCTTGGGAATGGCGCCGGCCGGTACGTGAATGTGGGTGTCCACACTGTCGAAAATGTTTTCCTTTCCGCCGTAAGTGCGGATGTTGGCACGGGAGTAGCTCACCGCCGCACGTGCGGATTCCTGCATGACCTCACCGAGTTGACCGGTGATGATGAGTTCTCCCTTGCCC
>JBAVJU010000120.1:0-23995 GCA_049687935.1 Desulfobacterales bacterium
ATCGTGCGACCCGTCATTGTTTTCATCCAGCCATGTGGCATCGTAGCCGGCCATGCGAATGTCGTACAGCATCAACGTGAAAGCAGCCCTGATACTTTGCTGGATTTCAACGGTCATTTGTTGACCGATTTGGGTTCTTAGCTGTGAGCCGAAAGCCGCGTAGACAGCAGTGAAAACCAGTCCGGCAATCGCCATGGCGATCATCAGCTCGATTAAGGTAAAACCGCTGCGAAGGGTACAGGTCGGTTGCTTCTCACCGACCTTTTTCGTTTGACGTTTTCTCTCCATCAGTTCACCCGACAGTTGCCTGACGCATAGACCGTTATTTTTCTGGTCAGTCCGTTCGCGTTCTTGAGGTAGATACTGCGATTGATGTCCATCAGGTGGCCGCGACTGTCGAAACGCAGGTGATCGTGGGCAAAAGTCGTTCGACTGAGCTGAACCCCCTCCGGCACCTTTCCGCAGGCCACCAGAGGTTCACCGTCTTCGGTCTGTCGTGTCCATTCAGCAACGCCGCCGCTGCCGTTGTCGACAAAGGCGATGTAGTCGCCTTCGAGTATGCCGTTGCCGTCCGGGTCAAAAAGAACGACCACAGGGCGATTTTCCTTTACGGCGCGCAGCCTCGCATTCTGAAGCGTCGAGAGGATGTCGGTCACAGCTTCCCCGAGCTTGTAGCGCGGCCGGAGGGATATGAAATTGGAAAGGCTGAGCGTCGCCAGGACGGCAACGATGGCAAGAACGGTCATCAGTTCAATGACAGTAAATCCCGAACACTCCCTTTTCATTGCACCTCCTGTCCCTGTGAGATGTCCCGCACCGAATGCGCCAAATCGCTGGTAAATGTCGATCCGTTGTCGTGCAATTGAAACTGGGAGGATACCTATCGGTGAAAATCCAGAAGGGCAACACAAAAAAAACGCTTAAGTGGTGTAAGCGTTAAGGGGAGAAAATAACGGAAGAATCAGAGGGGGTAAATAAGAAAAGAAGTCAAGAAGGAAGAAGAACTTAGGTGACCATGAAGGCAAAGATAACCGTTTCGCGCGCTGTGCATCCGAATGAATCTCCCTGCAGCAAGCTGAAGGGTATCAAGGCAGTTTGATTCTATCCCCTCACCCTAGCCCTCTCCCCAGGGAGAGGAAATCTGTGGTGACCCTGCAGCGAGTCACAGGGAATTATCAAGCTAAAATCTTTTCATTCTCTTTTGAGTTGGCCTCAAGCCGAAACCCTTAAATCATCTCTGACAAATTCAACGGCATTGCGGAATAATTTTATTCCAGGCGTAGGACCCGAATCCATTTTTTCCAATTTTCTACGCGATAGTTCTTTCTGCCGGGTCCAACCGGGGTGATTTGTGAAATGGTTGTAGGCCTCCGGGTGCGGCATCAGACCGAAAACGCGACCGCTGGGGTCGCAGATGCCGGCGATATCGTCGACAGAACCGTTGGGGTTGTATGGAAATTGTCGCCCGGCCGGTTGCCCATCCGGAGCGGCATAGCGCATCACCACTTGATTGTCCGCGGTCAGGCGTTCGATGACCGTCGTTTCGGCATAAAATTTTCCTTCTCCGTGTCTTACCGGCAGATCGAGTTGCTCGATCCCCCGGGTAAAGATGCAGGGTGAAGCGGTATTGACGGTCAGAGTCACCCAGTCGTCGCGGAAATTGCCGCAGTCGTTGTACGTGAGTGCCACGGAACGGCTGCGATAGTCGTGATCGAGACCGGGCAGCAGACCCAGATTAACCAGGGCTTGAAACCCGTTGCAGATGCCCAGGATCAGCCGGCCTTTCTCGATGAACGCGCGGATCTGGCCTCCGATATTGGTCTTGAGACGCACGGCCTGAATCACGCCCGCGCCGTGGTCATCGCCCCAGCTGAAGCCGCCTACGAAAGCCAGAATGTGGAAGTCGGAGAGGGTTACGCTGCCGTCGATGAGGGAATTGATGTGAACCTTGGCCGGTGCGGCCCCCGCCACCTCGAACGCATGGGCGGTCTCGTTATCGCAGTTCAACCCGTAACCGGTGAGCACGAGGGCTTTAACGGTTTTCATTGTGTCTCCATCGTCGCAAACTATTTTTAACCTCGGTGAAAAAACACAGAGGTTAAAAATAGTTTAAATTAAGTCACCAAAAGGCCGCTTCCACGCCGCCTTCAATTCCGGAACCCCGATCGACACGAGCTCGCGGCCGTCAAGCCCCGACAGCTCAAAGACGGGCTCCTCGGTGATGCACCCCACGCAGGCACAGGGCAGCCCCTCGAAAAGCGTTTCGAAGGCCCCCTGCCGTTGCGGATCGATGGTCACGATGAAGCGGCCGGCGGATTCGGAGAAAAGGGCCGTGTCGCTGCGGTCCACCCCCTCTCGCGGCAGCCGTGAAAGATCGGCCTCCAGACCGTGGTTGCCCGCCATGGCCACCAGGATGAGGTGAATGCCGAGGCCGCCACGGTAGACGCCGTGAACGGAAGCAGGCAAGCCATCGGCAATAGCGCGTTCCAGCGCCCGATAGACCTCCTTGAAGGCCTGCGGGCGCACCTGTGGAACGTTCAGTCCGGTGTAGCCCAAGTGCTGGTAGTATTCCGATGCCCCCAATTCGTTGCGGGTGACACCGAGAACGTAAACCAGGTCACCGGGCACCTTGCTGTCCATCGTGACGCAAGCGGCCACGTCCTCGATGACCCCTATGGTCGTAAATTGAAGGGTCTCCAGGGCCGATACTTTGTGGACTTCGCCGTAGCGTCCCGGCAAGTGCCCGTCGACATACATGCTGTCTTTTCCGGAGAGCAGCGGAATTTCATAATCGAGGCACATGTCTTTCAGCGCCCGGCAAGCCCGCACCAGTTGGGCGGCTTTGAAACGGCCGTCCGGATTGGTGGCCGGATCATACTGGATGTTCGGCCAGCAGAAATTATCGACCCCGCCGATGTGATCGAGCCGAGCGCCCACGGCCAGCAGTCGGCGCACCGCTTCGTCGATCGTGCAGGCGGTCATGTGATAGGCGTCGATGGTCGAATAGGCCGGCAGCAGCGCCTGGGCCATGGCCAGCCCACGGGTGGAGTCGAGCAGCGGCCTTGTGACCGACGCGTCGCTGCTGACATCGCGATCGGCACCGACCAGCGGTTTGATCACGCTGCCCCCCTGAACTTCGTGATCGTACTGCCGGAATATCCACTCCTTGGAGCAGATGTTGGGGCGCGCCAGCATGTCGGTCAGCAGGCGCCCGACATCGGTCGGTTCTCTCAATACCGGTTCGACGAGTCCGCGCTTCTCCGGTGACTGCCAGCGGGCGTCGAACCGCCACTGCGGAAAGCCGGATTCGAGCAGGTCGAGATCGACAAATGCGCAGGTTCGGCCGTTGTAGGTGATGTGCAACTTACCCGAATTCGTGTAGCGCCCGATAACCGTGCTCTCGACCGCATGCCGGGCCGACAGTGCCATGAAGCGCTCCAGATCCTGCGGCCTGACGGCCACGGTCATTCGCTCCTGTGATTCGGAGACCCAGATTTCCCACTGGTCGAGGCCCTCGTATTTCAGGGGCACATGGTCCAGCGTGATGTCACAGCCGTTGGAGAAGCGGGCCGACTCTCCCACAGAGGACGACAGCCCGCCGCCGCCGTTGTCGGTGATGAACCGGATCAGACCCTGGTCGCGTGCTTCCAGCAGAAAATCGTGCATTTTCTTCTGGGTATAGGGATCGCCGATCTGCACGTGACCGGCGGGCGTGTTTTCGGAATACGTCTCGGAGGATGCGGTCACGCCGTGGATGCCGTCTTTGCCGACCCGGCCGCCGCACATGATGACGAGTTCACCGGGTGCGGTGCGCTTCAACTCGGCCGGTTCGCCGCCAATGCGCGCCGGCATGAGGCCCACCGCGGTGACAAAGACCAGACACTTGCCGAGATAGCCCGCGTCAAAGAGAATCTGGCCAACGGTCGTTGGGATCCCCGACTTGTTGCCGCCGTCGCGAACGCCTTCGATCACGCCGTCCAGCAACCGCCGCGGGTGCAGGTGCGGTTTGAGGTCACCGGCATAACTCCTGGGGCCCACGCAATACCCGAATCCGCCCATGACCAGCCGAGATCCCTTGCCGGTTCCCAATGGATCACGGTAAACACCGACGATGCCGGTGATGGCACCACCGTAAGCCTCCATGTTGGACGGAGAGTTGTGGGTCTCACCGGTAATCGTATAGTAGTGGTCGTCGTCGAAGCGGCCGGCACCGGCATTGTCCCAGAGGACCGATATCACCCAGGGTTTTTTCTTCTGCAGTGCAAGGGTCGGCGCTTCAATGAAGGTCTTGAAAAGGTTGTCCTCGACGACCCGTTCGCCCCCGTCGTCCTCCTCATAAATAAACCGTCCCCTGAAAGTGTTGTGGTTGCAATGATCGCTGCGGGCCTGGGAAATGTATTCCAGTTCGACATCTGTTGGATCGGTGAGCCCGACGGCCGCCCGTGCGGCCTTGACGTCGGGCTTCAGGAAATAGGCCCGCACGACCGGAATGTCGTTCGGATTGAGCGCCAGGTTGCGTTCATGGCTGACCTGTTGCAGTGCAGCATCGCTGTGGATTGGAATCGTCACCACGGTCGGGGTGTGATTCAGCATCACCTTGGGGAGGACGAAACCGACGCCGACGGCCGGATTCCAATCGCTTTTGGCATAGACTTTCCACTGCTGGACAATGTCATTGGCCAGCAGTGCACCGGCGATCTTGTCTGCCTCGGCTGCCGTCAGATTCCGGCCCGTGAGACAATACCGCTTGGACGTGTAAACCGTCTCGCCTTTTCCCAGCCGAACTCTGAGAAGGTCCTCGATGGCCTCCACCGCCGTGCTACCGGGATTGTCCCTCACACCCGGACGGAATCCGACCCAGATGATCCAGTCGCCGTCGATCGGAAGCGGGTCGTAGGAAGAGAATTGGGTGACCGGATTGGTGAAGATCTCGGACTGGATGAGCGTAAGCTGTGACGGCGAGAGATCGGCGTCGATGGTCAGTGCGTTTACGGTGCGGACCTGGTCGAGCAGGATGCCGAAATAATCGCGGGCCTTGTGTCGAATGCCCTCGCCTTCGGCATCGGCGAGATGCGGTTTAAGTGCAATTTCCAGTCGGTGCGGCATATCGTTCACTTACTGGCCTGAAAAAATTCGGGTGATGTCGTTGTAAAACACAAAAATCATCAGCAGGATTAGAACGAACATCCCGGCTTGCTGGGCGACTTCGCGGACCCGGATGCTGACCGGCCTTCCGATGATCATCTCGATGAAGAAGAAGAGCAGATGACCGCCGTCCAGCACCGGTATCGGTAAAATATTGAGAATCGCGAGGTTGACGCTGATGAGGGCAATAAAAAACAGCAGGTTCGTGGCCCCCAGCTTGGCCTGTTGACCGGCCAGTTCGGCGATCATGATCGGTCCGCCGATGGTCTTGGTGGAAACGGTCCCCTGAATGATTTTGGCGACACTGACGACCGTCAGTTCGGCAATGTTGTATGTCTGCACCACACTCTCGGTCATCGCCCCGAGCGGGTTCAGCTTTTTGGTGAAGACCTCACCGGCGGCCGTAATACCGATCACATAGCGCGGAATTTCTTCTCCGAAAATGTTCTTGGTCGTTTTCAGCTCCGGGGTCACCCTCACACTTTGGTTCACCCCGTCACGACGGAAAGTGACCTCGAGCGGCGCACCCTTGCTGGCCGCGATGATGGTCGCCATCTCGTCCCAGCTCTCTAACGCGCGTCCGTCGATCGACAAGATCTCGTCGCCTTTGGCGAGTCCGGCCGCCTGCGCAGGCGTTCCGGACTGGGCCTCACCGATGATCGGCTTGAGGATCACGGTGCCGGATATCTGAAATATGCCGTAAAAAATCAGAACAGCCAGCAGAATGTTGAACACCGGCCCCGCGGCCACGATCAAAAACCGCTTGAGAACGTGCTTGTGGGTGAAGGAAATGGGGACGTCGGCCGGGTCAACCTCGGCATCCGGTTCTTCGCCGACCATTTTGACGTAGCCGCCCAGGGGCACGGCGGAAATCCGGTAATCGGTGATGCCGATTGTCTTTCCGAAGATCCGCGGACCGAAACCGAGTGAAAACCGCTCGACCCCCACACCGAACAGCCGGGCAACGAGAAAGTGTCCCAGTTCGTGAAAAAATATCAGCACACCCAGAACGATGACGAATGCAAAAATATTGGTACCCATGTTAAGTGGTCCTGTTCTAAATGCTCATGGCACTGATGGCCATCACAATGCACGAAATACTATCTACGTGTTGAAGCGGTTGTGCCAGTTGAGTCGGTTAGGTCAGTTTTGTCAGTTAAAGGATATCATCGATTTTATCGACTAAACGCTCACGGCCCTGTGGGCCGCCACGGGGCATGAAAATCTATTTTCGTGTTAATCCCCTCCAAACCTCTCTTTGTCAAAGGGAGGAAAATTTTCTCCATTTTCATAAAGGGGCTGGAGATGATTCTCTTTTTTTAAAGGCTGTCGATCCGCTCTTCGGCAGCGGCACGGGCCCAGCAATCGGCTTCGCGCAATACCGTCAGGTCCGGCTTGTCAATAACCGCATGCACTTCCATGACCGCTCGGATAACCAGCGGAATGCGCGTGAAAGCGACCCGGCCGTTTAAAAACGCCTGCACCGCCACCTCGTTGGCCGCGTTCATGACGGCCGGCAACGTTCCACCGCTTTCTGCAGCCCAAAAGGCTAGCGACAGGCAGGGAAACTTTTCGAGGTCCGGTTTCTGAAATGTCAGTGCCATGCCATCGGTGAAGTCCGGCACCGGCTGAGCCAGAGGAAGCCGCTCCGGAAAAGAAAGCGCATAGGCAATGGCGCCTCTCATGTCCGGAACACCCATCTGGGCCATCACCGATCCATCCCGAAAGGCGACCATTGAATGCACGATGCTCTGGGGATGGACGACAACCTCGATCTGAGTCAACGGTACAGCGAAGAGCCATTTGGCCTCGATGACCTCCAACCCTTTGTTCATCAAGGTGGCCGAGTCGATGGTGATCTTAGGGCCCATTTGCCAGTTGGGATGCCTCAGCGCCGCCTCGGGCGTGACGCTGGCGAACTCTTCTATCGGTCGATTGAGGAAAGGGCCGCCGGAAGCGGTCAACAGTATTTTGCTCAGATCTTCGGGACGACTGCCGGCCAGGCACTGAAAAATGGCACTGTGTTCGCTGTCTACCGGCAAAATGCGAACCTTGCGGGCCGCGGCGTTCTGCATCACGATTTCACCGGCCACCACCAGGGTTTCCTTGTTGGCCAGTGCGACATCTTTACCGGCATCTATCGCCGCCAGAGTGGGCACGACCCCGGCAGCCCCCACGACCGCGGTGACGACCATGTCGACCGACGGCAGTGAAGCCGCCTCAGTATAGCCTTCCGCGCCGGACAGCACCCGGGTCCGGCTGCTCTCCGGCAGCATTTTCCGGAGTTCACCGGCCAGATGTTGATCCTGAACCACAGCCAATTCGGGTTTGAACAGAGCGATCTGCTCGCAAAGAAGCGGCAGGTTCGATTTTGCCGCCAACGCCTCGACGGCAAACCTTTCCGGGAAACGGGCCACCACCGCCAGCGTGTTCCGGCCGATCGATCCGGTCGAGCCCAGAATGCTCAAACGCTTCATCTGCAAGATGTCATCCGTTCAGTTCCCACCGGGCTGCAGGTCCGGCGGAAAATCGACTCATAAAATAAATACTTTTAAAAAATAGGCAACCGGGGCAGCAAACAGCAGCGCATCGATACGATCCAGAATGCCGCCGTGGCCCGGCAGCAGCGCACCGGAATCTTTGACCTTTGAGGACCGTTTCAGCATCGACTCGAACAGGTCCCCGACCTGTCCGGCTGCCCCGATAATAAGACTGCACAGCAGGGTCTGCGGCCAGGTCAGGCCCGGCAGAAACAGCACCTTGGCCAGCGCACCGAAGATCAGGTTGGCGGCCAATCCGCCAAGCGACCCCTCGATGGTCTTACCCGGGCTCACGGCGGGGCTCAATTTGTGTCGACCGTAAAAAGAACCGACGTAAAGGGCACTGGTGTCGCCGGCAAATACGATAAAGAGCAAAAAAAATATCCATCCCATCCCGTCCGAGCCGTTACGGATCAGGACCAGGAAGGTTACGAACAGCGGTACGTAGACAATGCCCAGGGTTTGTTTGGCGAGGGTTTTGAGGGTTTCCGGAAGGGTTCCGAATTGTAGGACGGTCAACAGACCGCCTGCCATCAGATTGAAGGCCAGGACCGCCGCCATGAGATCGGGAGCCCCCTTGAACGCCGCCCAAAGAAGCCCGGCGGCCGTCAGAAAACCGAGCAGCGGCAGTGCTGCAACGATTTTCTCTTCATGTTTCAGAACGATGCGAAAATACTCCCACAGCCCCAGTTCGGCTGCAACCGCCACCGGCAGAAAAAACCACATCTCGCCGCGGTAAATAAAAAAAACGAGGAAAGGCAGTGCGATCAGCCCGGTTATCCAGCGTTTCAAATACATATCCCGAGTGTCGTCAAATGGATTTTGCGGCCGGCTGCGCCGGATCGGTCGCGCAAGGCGGAAAGCGACCCGAATCGCTGCGCGTCTCAGGCGCTCGGCAAAGCCTTACAGGGATCCTTAATATCACCGAGAATTACTGGCTAGGTACCAACTTTTCCGAAGCGCCGATCCCGCCGCTGATATTCTTTTAGCATGCCCAGGAACTCCTCCCGGCTGAAATCCGGCCACAGGGTGGGTGTGACGAAAATTTCCGTGTAGGCAATCTGCCAAAGCAGAAAATTGCTGATGCGCATCTCTCCGCTGGTCCGAATCAGAAGATCGGGATCGGGTATATTTCCGGTATACAGGTGCTGGGCAACGAGATCTTCCGTGATGTCCCGGGGATCGATCTCTCCGCTGCGCACTTTTTGCGCCAGTAATTGCACCATGCGGACAATTTCAGAACGGCTGCCATAGCTCAGCGCCAAATGGAGCGTCATTGCCTTGTTGGTCTCGGTCAGACGCATGACGCGCGCCAAGGCCTCCCGCGCACCGGTTGTCAGACGCTCGGTCTCACCGATGGTGTTGAGCCGGATGTCGTTTTCCACCAGCTCGTCCTGTTCGCTTTCCAGAAAATGCACCAGAAGCTTCATCAGCGCCTGCACTTCGATCTTGGGGCGCTGCCAGTTTTCGGTTGAAAAAGCGTAGAGGGTCAGATGGGAGATCCCGATTTCACGGCAAGCCCGAACGATAGCGCGCACCGTTTCAGCCCCTTTTTCATGTCCCTGAACGCGATTCAGCAAGCGCTGTTTCGCCCAACGGCCATTGCCGTCCATGATGATCGCCACGTGTGCGGGCATTTTTTCAGGATCGAGGTCTTCGACCAGAGGACTCGCTGGGCTAGAATTCAAGAATCTCCTTCTCTTTTTCTTTGGTGATCTGCTCGACGAGATTGATGTGGTCGTCGGTAATTTTCTGAACCTGATCCTGAGCCTTGAAAGCCTCGTCTTCCGAAATATCGCCTTCCTTCTTGAGGTCTTTGAGCATCTCGTTCGCGTCGCGCCGGATGTTCCTGACGGCCACCTTGTGTTCTTCACTCACCTTATTGATCACCTTTACCAGTTCTTTGCGCCGTTCCTCGGTCAGCGGCGGAATGGCGATCCGGACAATTTTACCGTCGCTCGAAGGTGTCAGGCCGAGATCGGATTTCAAGATGGCCTTTTCGATCTCCTTGATCCCCGATACATCCCAGGGTTGAATGGCGATCAAGCGGCTTTCCGGCACCGCCAGCGTGGCCATCTGATTGAGAGGTGTCGGCGTACCGTAGTAGTTGACCCGAATACCGTCCAGAATCGACAATGACGCCCGACCGGTCCTGACCCTCTTGAATTCTCTTTTCAGGTCGTCGACCGATTTACCCATATTCTCGCGGGTTTCCTGGTAGATGTCTTCGATCATGACGTTACTCCGTGGTTTGAAGAATTAATCTTGAAAATGAGCCCCTGTCCATCACGCAATGATCCGTGTCCCTACCTCTTCACCGCAGATGACCTTTCGAATGTTACCCTTTTTCTTGAGGTTGAAGATTGCCAGTGGAAGGTGATTGTCCATTGCGAGCGAGATGGCCGTCATGTCCATGACCTTCAACTGTTTTTCGATGACCTGCATGTAGGTAATCTGCTTCAGGAATTTGGCCTGATGGTTCAGGACCGGATCCGAGTCGTAAAGGCCGTCCACTTTCGTGGCTTTGAGAAGAATTTCGGCGTGAATCTCCTGGGCCCGCAAAACGGCGGCGGTATCGGTTGTGAAATACGGATTCCCGGTCCCGGCCCCGAAGATCACCACACGTCCTTTTTCAAGGTGCCGCAAGGCGCGGCGCAGGATATACGGCTCGGCCACTTCGTGCATGGAGATAGCCGTCTGGGTGCGGGTCTGGATGCCGATCTTCTCGAGGGCACCCTGCAGCGCCAGGCTGTTGATGACTGTCGCCAGCATCCCCATGCGGTCGGCCGATGCCCGATCCATGCCGAAGGAGCTGGCTGCAACTCCGCGAAAAATATTGCCGCCCCCCACCACGATGGCGATCTGGATACCGAGATCAAATGCCGACTGAATTTCTTCCGCCACGTATTTGATCATCTTGGGATCGATGCCGAAGCTCTGATCGCCCATCAGGGCTTCTCCGCTCAGTTTCAGCAGGACTCTTTTGTAGCAGGGTAGCGGCATGTCCGGGTACCTCGGTTCTTGAGCCGGTGCAGTGCAACGTGTCGCCGAAAGTCACTTTATCTTAACGCGCGGTGCCTAACGGCGAATCGGTGGCCGGTGCGCCGAAGCGCCGTCGAAGGAAAAAGGCCCCTTGGATGTCCCGATCAGGCTTCGCCAACCTGATAGCGTGTGAAGCGTTTGACCGTGATGTTTTCACCGATCTTCGCTATCAGCTCGTTCAAGAGATCGGCTACCGTCATGTCCGGATTGCGCACATACGGCTGGTCCATCAGGCAATTTTCCTTGATGAACTTCTGTAATTTTCCCTGGGCGATCTTCTCGAGAATGTTCTCCGGCTTGCCGGTCTCCTTGGCCTGGGCCATGTAAATCTCCATCTCTTTGTCGATGATCTCCTGCGGGATTTCTTCAGGACGGACACCGAGCGGATTGGCTGCAGCGATGTGCATGGCGATGTTACGGGCAAAGTCCTGGAAATCCTCGTTCTTGGCGACAAAGTCGGTTTCGCAGCCCACCTCGACCATCACCCCCAATTTTCCGCCCATGTGAATGTAGGATTGGATGGTTCCTTCCGACATCGCGCGGCCGGCCCGTTTGGCAGCCGTCGCCAAACCTTTTTTGCGCAGGTAGTCGACGGCCTTTTCCATATCTCCCGTGTTTTCGGCGAGTGCCTTCTTGCAGTCCATTATTCCAGCCCCGGTTTTTTCCCGGAGTTGTTTAACGAGTTCCGCACTGATCGTGGCCATTTCCTATTCTCCTGTATCTTCTGCTTGAATCGTTTCGGCTTTATCGGCATTTTCGGCGAGCTCTTCGGGCTGTTCTTCTGTCTGTGGGGTCACTCTTCGGATGATTTCAACCACCGGGCCTTCGGTGCCGTCGGAAATAACCTTTCTTTCGCCCGGCTTGAGGTCCGCACTGGCGGCCGTCACCTCGGGGACTTCCTCCTCGGCCTTGTCGACTTCTGCGCGCCTCTTTTCCGCGAGGCGTTCCCGACCTTCGACACAGGCATCGGCAATCCGGGAAGTAATCAGCCGGATGGCGCGGATGGCGTCATCGTTTCCCGGAATGGCATAGTCGATGTGGTCCGGATCGCAATTGGTGTCCAGGATCGCAACGATCGGTATGTTCAGCCGCTGAGCTTCCCTAACGGCGATGGCTTCGTTTTTCGGATCCACGACGAAAAGCGCCCCGGGAATCTGTTTCATGTTGCGAATGCCGCCGAGATTGGCGTCGAGCTTGACGCGTTCCTTTTCAAGCTTCAGTCGTTCTTTCTTGGGAAAAAGATTGATGGAGCCGTCGTTCATGATTTCGTTCAGGTAGTTGAGGCGGTCGATACTTTTCTTGATCGTCTGAAAGTTCGTCAACATTCCCCCCAACCAGCGGTTGTGGACGTAAAACATCTCGCAGCGGTTGGACTCTTCATAAATCGACTCGCGAGCCTGTTTCTTGGTCCCGACGAAAAGCACCGATTTACCGGCTGCCGCCGTATCGATGATAAAATCGTAGGCCGTCTTGAACATGCGGACGGTTTTTTGCAGATCGACGATGTAGATGCCGTTGCGGGCGCCGAAGATGTAAGGTTTCATTTTCGGGTTCCAGCGTTTGGTCTGGTGGCCGAAATGGACACCGGCTTCGAGCAGTTCCTTCATTGTGACGTAAGCCATGGTTTTCTCCTCTTTGGTTGGTTTTTTCCCACCGCCTTTTTCTGCCCTCTTTCCCACCTTCTCCGTTCGAGAAAGCACCGGGAAAAAAGTCCAAAGACGTGTGAAGTGGTGTCCGTCGGCAAACAGCGGCCCCAGTGGTGGTACCGGCCCAGGCTGAGGTCGCAACGCAGTGTATCGAATAAAAAAATAACGCTTAGGCCAGACACGCGCCCCGCTAAATTGCGGGGGCACCAATAGATGCGATCTGCCGGCCTGATGCGAATGCGGCCGTTTGTAAACGAACACGAAATAAAAAATCCTCCACTTTTAACAAAATGGCCTCCGATGCGCAACAATTTTTTGCACGGCCCTCCTGGCGAACAAAACGACCGCCAGAGTGCCGGAGTGTCACGGTATCGTGTCAGGTTCGGAAGCTTTTTTTCTTATTTTGACGACACGATTGTAGCCCGCGTAGTCTTTGGTGAAAAGCGGATCCTCGTATTGTCCTGCGGCCGCCGCGATTTGACGGATAGCCTCCTGCTGGTCGTGTCCGATTTCGAGCACCAGGTGTCCGCCGGGACGCAGAAAGCGGTGGGCCTGCAAGATGAGCTGCCGTACGCTCGCCAGCCCGTCATCGCCCCCATCCAGTGCCCGCAGCGGCTCGTATAGGTGAATTTCGGGTTCAAGCGTCTCTATTTGACCGGTAGGGATGTAAGGCGGATTGGATACGATCACGTCGAAAATGCCTCTAAACCGCAGCGGTCGGGTCCAGTCACCGCAAAAAAAGTGAATGCGCCGGCCCAGTCCGTGCCTGCGAGCATTCTCGCGCGCCACCTTCAGCGATCGCTCGGAAACGTCGGAAGCAACACAAACACTGCGGCGCAGGCTGGATGCCAAGGCCAATATGACGGCCCCGGAGCCGGTTCCCAGTTCGAGAATATGAGAAGGCTCGGCGGTGTCTTCCGTTGACAGTTCGGTCAGTGCCTGTTCGACCAGGCATTCGGTCTCGGGACGCGGTATCAGCACATCACCGGAAACCGCCAGGTTCATCGACCAGAATTCGCGGCACCCGGTTATATAAGCCACCGGTTCACGCCGGACCCGCCGTCGGATCAGTGCCTTGAAGCGGTCGAGTTCCGTTTGCATCAACGGCTGGTCGTAGCGCAGGTAAAGGTCCACCCGTTGGAGGTTCAATACATGAGCCAGAAGGATTTCCGCACCGGCCCTGGGGCTTTCGACCGCACGGGATGCGAAGTAGGAAGTGGTCCACTCGAGCAGCCTGATGATCGTCCAGTCATCACCGCTGGAGGCTGTCGAGTTCCGCATTTTGAAGTGCCTGAGACTGGTAGTGGGTTGTTAATTCCTGAACAATTTCCTGGATATCGCCTTGCAGAATGCTCTCGAGCCGGTAAAGCGTGAGGCCGATGCGGTGATCCGTGACCCGACCCTGGGGGTAGTTGTAAGTCCGGATCCTTTGACTGCGATCACCGCTGCCGACCTGGTTTTTGCGCTGCTGAGAGCGTTCTTCGTTTTGTTCGCTCGTCATTTGGTCCAGCAGTCGGGCGCGCAGGACCTTCAAGGCCTTATTCTTGTTTTTCAACTGCGACTTTTCATCCTGGCAGATCACCACCAGTCCGGTCGGCAGATGGGTGATGCGCACGGCCGAATCGGTGGTGTTGACGCTTTGCCCGCCGGGACCGGACGAACGAAAGACATCGACTTTCAAATCGCCGGGATCGATCTCCACCTCGACATCTTCGGCCTCGGGCAGAACCGCCACGGTCACGGCCGAGGTGTGAATGCGGCCCTGGGTCTCGGTGGTCGGTACGCGCTGCACCCGGTGAGTGCCGCTCTCGTACTTCAGGGCGCTGTAGGCGCCCCTACCCTGCACCATGGCAATGATTTCCTTCAGTCCGCCGACACCGGTTGGGTGATGGGTCAGGATCTCGACCTTCCAATTTCTGCTCTCGGCGTAGCGGCCGTACATCCTGAAGAGATCGGCTGCAAAAAGAGCCGCCTCTTCCCCACCGGTTCCGGCCCGGATTTCCAGCACAACGTTTTTTTCATCGTTCGGATCTTTTGGCAGCAGACGCAGACGCAGATCCTGTTCGAGTTCATCCTGGCGGCGCCGCAGTTCGGTGAGTTCCTCCCGCGCCAGTTCCTTGATGTCGGCATCCCCGTCGTGCAGCAGCGCCTGGCTTTCCTCTATGTCCGCCAGGATTTTCTTGTACGCCCGGTAGACCGTCACGATCTTGTTCAGTTCCGCATGTTCACGGACATGCTTCTGGTAGGTCGCCTGGTCTTTTATGATATCGGGGTCTCCCAAAAGATTTTCGATTTCTTGAAATCTTTCCTCGACACCCTCGAGATTACCGAACATTGTTCTCAATCCTCTCAGGGATCACTCAATAATAATGTTGTATTTTGAACGCCGAGACCTACGCCGCAGAAAACCGAAGCAACCGGCGGCGGTTGCACGAAGAAGGTCGCAAAAAACGGATTGCTGATTTCACGGCATCTCACGCACAAAACCACGAATCACACCAACGCCCGCAAACACCCTTGCGGGGATGTATGCGATATCCTGGGTCCAACAGCGTGTGTGTCGTGGTTTTGACAAACGAGGAAGAAGCGCTGAGACGGGTCGTCTTATACGTTTTTGTCTTTCTGAAATTTCTCGTACTTCTTGCGGAACCGTTCGATCCGGCCGGCGGTGTCGATCAGTTTCTGTTTTCCGGTGAAAAACGGATGACATTTCGAACAAATTTCGACCCGGATATCCTGCTTGGTCGAACCGACTGCGATCTCGTTACCGCAGGCACACTTGATGGTTGTCTGGAAATAATTGGGATGGATGTCTGTTTTCATATTAATTTCAACCCCCTATTATGCCGACTAGGCATTCATCGATGCGAGAAAAAGTTTATTATCTGCGGTTCCGCTCATTTTTTCAAGTAGAAATTCCATGCTGTCGACCGGATTCAGAGAGGAGAGCAATTTTCTCAAAATCCAGACCCGGTTCAAAATCTCTTCCTTGAGGAGCAGCTCTTCCTTGCGGGTGCCGGATTTCTTGATGTCTATGGCCGGGAACACCCGCTTGTCGGCCAAGCGCCGATCGAGCGCGATTTCCATGTTGCCGGTACCTTTGAATTCTTCAAAAATGACTTCGTCCATCCGACTGCCGGTATCGACCAGGGCGGTGGCGACAATCGTGAGAGAACCGCCCTCTTCGATGTTGCGCGCCGCACCGAAAAACCGCTTGGGACGCTGCAGGGCATTGGAATCGACACCGCCGGAGAGAATTTTGCCGCTGGGCGGCATCACGGAGTTATAGGCCCGAGCCAGTCGCGTAATGCTGTCGAGCAAAATGACCACGTCCTTTTTATGTTCCACCAGGCGTTTGGCCTTTTCGATCACCATTTCGGCCACCTGGACATGCCGTTCCGCGGGTTCGTCGAATGTGGAACTGATGACCTCGGCCTTGACCGTCCGCTCCATGTCGGTCACTTCCTCCGGTCGTTCATCGATCAGAAGAACGAATGGGACCACCTCTTTGTGGGCGGCAATGATGCTGTTGGCAATGTTTTGGAGCAGCATCGTTTTTCCGGAACGCGGCGGGGACACGATCAGTCCGCGTTGGCCAAAGCCGATCGGCGTCAGCAGGTCCATGATGCGCGTCGAATAGTTGTCGGCACCGTCTTCGATGCTCATCTTGCGGTTCGGATACAGCGGTGTCAGGTTGTCGAAAAGGATTTTATCCCGGGCCACCTCAGGGTCTTCGAAGTTGATGGCCTCGACCTTCAACAGAGCAAAATAGCGTTCGGATTCTTTCGGCTGCCGAATCTGCCCCGAAACCGTGTCACCGGTGCGCAAATTGAAGCGACGGATCTGGGAGGGTGACACATAGATGTCGTCGGGACCCGGCAGGTAGTTGTAATCCGGCGACCGCAAGAACCCAAAACCGTCGGGCAGTATTTCCAGGGTACCCTGGCCGTAAATGAGACCGTTTTTTTCGATTTGCCGCTGCAGCAGGGCAAACATGAGTTCCTGCTTGCGCATACCGGCAGCGCCTTCAATGTTGAATTCCTTGGCCATCCGGGCCAGTTCACTGATTTTCTTCTCTTTAAGCTCTGCGATGTTCATTAATTCGGATCCCCACTATTGTCGTGATGATTGGTATGCAACCTATTGGAAATACATTGTAATAGGCCAATATCCCTTTGGTTGCAAAAGCGAACCGACACTTTTCCCCGTTCCCGGGTTTTTCTTTCATAAGAATTTTGGCGCAAGGGGCAAACGTGGTCGAGAAAGGGCCGAACGCCTGCTGAGTTATAACTGAGTCCTGTACCGGTAAGTTACAGAAATGGACATTTCGATAATGCTGGAGGATATTGAGTGATAGTTATAGAAGAACGACTATGATTTTCTCTCCAACTGGCGGGTTAAACTTTGGTTTTATATTTGTATACCACAATCGGCCAGGTGTCAAGGTTTTTCCTTCGCTTTTCCGCCAAATTGAAAGAGATGCGTCCGATATTTTTTCCTCCATGCGGCACCGTCTGATCGACTTCACATCGCAGATGATCAGCCGGTCGTCGGCCGGTAGACGAACGGGTGCCTTTTGCTGTATGGTGCCCGGTTAGGGTCCTTTCGATTATAAGCCGCCGGTCTTTCGCCGATGGGCACCGAACCGTCGGAAACGCGTCAGTTTGACAAAATAACGTTTCTTCTCCGGCCATAAGATAATGCCGTCATTCTCCATGATCCATAAACTGCCCTGGTCACGGGGAACTTTTCCAGTGACACCGCCGCGTCAGGTCTATCTTGTCGGCGGGTCGGTCAGAGACCTTCTCCTCGGTCGCCGGCCAATCGATATCGACCTTGCTGTGGCCGGGAACCCCCGCGCCTTTGCCCTGCGGCTGGCGGCGCACACCGGCGGTCGCCTGGTGCCGCTGGGCAAACCGGGACTGAGGCTCTATCGCATCGTACGCGGGTCCCAGGTCATTGACGTTTCGGCCGTTGCCGGGCTCTCCATCTCGGAGGATCTGCTGCGCCGTGATTTTACCATCAACGCTCTGGCGGTCGATGTGGCCAGCGGAGACATCATCGATGTGTGCGGCGGCAGAGCCGACCTGGCCGCCAGCCGGGTCCGGATGGTGTCGCGCTCGACCTTCGAGCAGGACCCGGTCCGGTTGATCCGGACCTTTCGAATGGCGGCCGTCCTCCGGTTTGAGGTGACACCCGAGACCGCTGCGGCCGTTCGAGACCAGGCCATGCTCATCACAAAGCCGGCCGGCGAAAGGATCCGCGATGAACTGCTGAAGATTTTGGAAACGGGCCGTGCGACCGACGCGATCACCCAAATGGCTGACTGCGGCCTGCTGTCGGCCATGCTTCCCGAACTTGCGGCGTTGCGCAGCGAGCGGCCGGATCAAAAACCGTGCTGCGACCGCTTCGAGCACACCCTGAAGGCCTTTTCCGAAATCGAAACCCTGCTGGCCGACCCGCGAACCGTCATCCCTTCCGATATCGATCCGGGGGTGTGGTCGTTGGCTTCTATCCCGGCCGCCATTTTGAAATTGGCGATTCTGCTGCACGAACTCGTTCGACCGACGGCCGACCGGAATGAATGGTGCCGGTTTCGGAGACCAACCGTGAACTGCGACGCCGTAAAAACAATCTGCGCTCGGATCAAATTGTCCAACCGTCAAACGCATTACGTCAATTTCATCGCTCGAAAACATCGCTGGCCGCTTTTGCTGTTCGAGGCTAACCGACGCAAACGGTTGTCCGACAGGGCGGTCAGCCGCTTTTTTATGGTGGGCGGTGACAAAACGCCGGACCTTTTTCTGCACGCTGCAGCCGATGCTGCCGGTGGAACCTGCGAAATCGGGCATCAGACGCCGACATTCGACGGCTTTGCGCGGGGTTTGCTGCGACGTTATTTCACCGAATTCCTGCCCCGCAAGAATTCACCACCGCTTCTGACCGGAGATGATCTGATCGAACTCCTTGGGCTGCAGCCCGCTCCCTTCTTTAGGTCTCTGCTGACCCGCATCGAAGCCGACCGTCTCGCCGGCCGCCTGCAATCAAAAGACGAGGCGATCCGGCGGGTCGAAACAATGCTGCAACGCCGGACGGCCCCGATGCGCTGACGTTCGCACCACCGGGGCCAAGACACGCAACGGGGCATAAATAACAGAAAAGGTTTCCATTTTAGCGAAGGAAACCTTTTTTGCGGGTGCGTGTGGCATTCATCTTACTTGACGGCGTCCAGCTTTTTGAAAATCTTGTCCCGGATTTCATCGACCTTGCCGATGCCCTCGATCCGGATGTATTTCGGGGCGGCCGCACCACCGGAAGCCTCCCATTTCTTGTAGTAACCGATCAGGGGTTCGGTCTGTTTGTGGTACACATCCAGGCGCTTGCGGACCGTCTCCTCCTTGTCGTCGTCCCGTTGGATCAGCGGCTCGCCCGTGGCATCGTCCTTGCCTTCCACTTTGGGCGGGTTGAAGGTGACGTGATAGGTGCGGCCGCTGGCCAGGTGGACCCGGCGCCCGCTCATGCGCTTGATGATCTCCTGGTCCGGCACATCGATGTCAACCACGGCGTCGATCGCAACACCGGCATCCTTCATGGCATCCGCCTGCGGTATCGTTCGCGGGAAACCATCGAACAGAAACCCTTTCTTGCAATCGGGCTGTGTGATCCGTTCCTTGACCAGCCCGATAATGACATCGTCCGGCACGAGTCCGCCGGAATCCATAACCGCCTTGGCTTTCTTGCCCAGTTCGGTTCCGGCCTTGACAGCCGCCCGAAGCATGTCGCCGGTGGAAATCTGCGGTATCTGGTATCGTTCCTTGATGTAGTTGGCCTGGGTTCCTTTGCCCGCTCCGGGGCCACCCAACAAAATCAGACGCATCTTTTTTCCTCCTTTTTATTAAGTCGATCTTATCCAAACGTGGCCTCTACATGTTCGTCCGCCTTCGCGGAAACCAATAAAAAGACAACGTCCGGGGATGAAACGCAGTCCTCAACGGAGGGGCTGCGCCAACGGCAATCGAACCGGTTCGGTTGATGCGCACAGTGGCAGTGGGCTCCATATGACCCAAAACTCGCAGACCTGTCAAGTCAATTATGTGCGCCGCGGCGGCCCTGCCGGCGGTTAAAGGCTGCGGTCAACCGGGCGACGACATTGCGGCGTTGGACGGAATTATTTCTGGAAGTGATTATTTTTTACTTGCGCATCAGGAATGCTTGAGTTATATGTGCTTGTTTATTGAAGACTTGGACAAATTGACCAACCATCGATTAGCACCACAGCGCAAAATGCCGCTCGATGGACAGAAGGGGGCGAGATAGTTGAAGGAAATCACAGTCAAGGTCTACGACAACGATATTGAAAAGGCCATGCGCATCCTGAAAAAGAAGATTCAAAATGACGGCCTCTTTAAACGGCTCAAGCTGAAAAAGAGCTATGAAAAACCGAGTGAGTTCCGCCGCAGAAAAGCGCGGGAAGCCTTGCGAAGAGAACGACTGGCCGCTTCGCGAAAAAACCGGTATCGCCGATAACAACCCAGGCCATTTGCTTCGAGCCCGGCGGGGGAAAATCCCGCCGGGTTTTTTATCATCACGTCCATGGGCGATTCTTATCAAACCTGCTTAAATGAAATGTACGCGCTGCGGCGCTTCGGTATCAAGCTCGGCCTCGACACCATCGGCCGCATCCTGGCCGGTTTGGGCAATCCCCAGGAACACTTCAATGCCATTCACGTGGCTGGAACCAACGGCAAGGGTTCCGTGGCCGCCACCCTGTCCTCGATCCTGAACGCCTGTGGCTTGCGGACCGGTCTGTATACATCGCCGCACCTGGTGCGATTCAACGAGAGAATCGTGGTCGATCGGCAACCGATAAGCGACGAAAACGTATTGTCCGCCTACCAAGCCGTCAAAGCCGCAGCAAGGGTCGACCGCGAACCGACCTTCTTCGAGTTCGCAACCGCCATGGCCTTCCACGAATTCAAATGCCGGAGGGTCGAGTGGGCCGTTGTCGAAACCGGCATGGGCGGCCGGCTCGATGCGACCAACATCATCCATCCGGCCCTGGCGATTATCACCAACGTTTCTCTGGAGCACCGCGAGTATCTCGGCCGCAGGATTTCTCAAATCGCGGGCGAAAAGGCCGGTATCATCAAAACGGGGGTGCCGGTCGTCACGGCCGTCCGACAGAAAACGGCCATCGCAGTGGTCGAATCGGTGGCAGCGAAGCACTCCGCACCGGTGTTCCGCCTCGGCAAGGATTTCCGGATTCGTCGCAGCGCCGCGGACACGGTTACCTACTCCGGCCTTAACGTCCGTTGGCGGGGGCTGAAGACCGCTCTCAGGGGCAATCATCAGCTGGAAAACACCGCCCTGGCGTTGGCGGCCTGTGACCTTCTATCGCCGGTAATCGGCACCATTGATCCGGAATGCCTGCACAGGGGACTCTCCGAGACCCGCTGGCCAGGCCGTCTGGAGCAGGTTCTGGACCGGCCGCTGACCCTGCTCGACGGCGCCCATAACCTGACCGCCGCCCGAACACTGGGTCGATACCTCAAAACCGATCTTGCCGGCCGCGCCATCACACTGGTCATCGGCATCCTGGATGACAAACCCTATCGGGAGATTCTATCCGCCCTGGTGCCCCACTGCCGGCGGGTTATCCTGACGCGTGCCAAGATCGGCCGCGCCCTGCCGCCGGAGAAACTGATCCCGGCGACAAGCGAACTGGGCGCCGATTGGCACGTCATCCCGGATGTCGCCGCAGCCGTGGCGCACGCCATCACGACTGCCGCGCCCGATGATGTCGTCCTCATCGCCGGATCTCTCTATGTGGTCGGTGAAGCCAAGGCCGCCTTGGAAAACCAAGCTCCGCCGGAGCCGGTTTAACACGAAAATAGAAACTTGAAACTCGAAACTCAGAACTCGCAGCCTGTAACTCACAACTCGTAACCCGTAAACCGCAACTCGTAACCCGTAACTCGTGGAGTCGACTTCACCGGATAAGCGGTTGCGAGAAACTGCTGAAATTCTGCGCCAACGGGCTCAACCGGTTTTCATGCATAGGTTTTAGATGCTTGACATTCGACCCGCAATCCATTAACTCACGGTTACCCCTTAACCATCATGCGCCCGTAGCTCAGGGGATAGAGCGTCAGCCTCCGGAGCTGAAAGCCGCTGGTTCGAATCCAGCCGGGCGTACCAATGAAAGCGAGGACTTGGATCGTCATCCAAGTCCTTTTTATTTTCTCCCCGAGGTGCGGTGCTGGCAGTGCTGCATTAACTGTGATATGCAAATGCTGATGCGCGCCAATCTGTCAGCGTAATCGAGGGCGTCACAACGTGCCGCCTGATTCAAAGCGTGGATTCAATCCATACGGCAAACCGGATGAAAAACCCGTTCTACACCGTCTCACGGGTCAGGCGTCGGCCGGAAATGCTGGGACTGTGGGATGGTCCGGCCTGGTGCGACATACCCTGCCTGGTCATTGCCTGCTTCCGGCCGGAAGGAAGCGGGCATCGCCCGGTCACGCGGGTTAAGCTCGTCTATGACACCGATGGACTCTTCGGATTGTTTCAGGTGCGCGACACCTATGTGCGGTGCCTCCGGACCCGGTTTCAGGACCCGGTTTACAAAGACAGCTGCGTGGAATTCTTCGTCCAACCAAAACCCGACAGCGGATATTTTAACTTTGAAATCAACTGCGGCGGTGCTGTGCTGGCGTCATACATCACCGATTCGACACGCGTTCAGGATGGTTTCAAAGCCTTTAAACAACTATCTGAAACAGACACCCGCCGCCTCCGCATTTTCCACTCGATGCCGGCGGTGGTCGAGCCGGAATTGACTGATGAAACCACCTGGCGGGTTGAATTCTTCATCCCGTTTGCCCTGTTTGAAGCCTACGCCGGTCCAATCACCATTGATAAAGGGAGCGTGTGGCGTGCCAATTTCTACAAGTGCGGCGACGACACGTCCCATCCCCACTGGGGCGCCTGGTCCCCGGTCGACGAATTGAACTTTCATCTGCCGCGTTGCTTCGGCAGACTTGGCTTTGCGGAGTAGTGAAAAAGTTCCCGATGAGATCGATCTTTTTTCGGAAGACGATTCGAAATTCCCCAAACCATTGACATTTTTCTCGTATCTGATATCGTCCTGAAGGTTTCGATCGAACCGATAAAAAAACACGGGGAGCATGCGACCATGACGGCGGACAACACCGGCCGGCGAAGACTAAAGAGTCTGGAACAGCATTTAAAGACCGAAAATTCGTTGCTCACCGACGTCGTCGGAAGCTTCCGGCAGCTTGACCGGGTTTCGCGTCAGCTCGGTTTTTTCGATCGCGACGAATCCCACACCGGCCGAATCCCGTGGTGGCCCCTGATTTCAGTCCTGGGGATCTATTCCTCCGGCAAGTCGGCCTTCATCAACCACTTCCTCGGTTATTCGCTGCAGGCAACCGGCAACCAGGCCCTGGATGACAAGTTCACGGTCATCTGCTTCACGAGCGAGAATCGCGTGCGCACCCTGCCCGGGATGGCCCTGGATGCGGATCCGCGCTTCCCTCTCTACAAAATCAGCCAAGCCATCGAGGAGGTAGCCCGGGGACAGAGCGATCACATCGACCGCTACCTGCAGTTGCGGACCTGCCCCAGCGAGAAGCTGCGCGGTCGAATACTGATCGACTCACCCGGCTTCGACGCCGACGAGCAACGCTCATCCACTCTGCGAATCACCGATCGCATCATCGACCTGTCGGATCTGGTGCTCGTCTTCTTCGACGCGCGCCACCCGGAGTCCGGTTCGATGCCGGACACGCTGAAACACCTGGTCGGGGCGACAATCAACCGCCGCGACGCCAACAAGTTTCTCTATATCCTCAACCAGATCGATAACACGGCCCGGGAAAACAACACGGAGGAGGTCTTTGCGGCCTGGAAAAGGGCGTTGGCCCAGCAGGGGCTGACCACGGGGTGTTGCTTCGCGGTTTACAACCCCGAGTTGGCCGTCACCATTACGGACGAGAAAACCCGCGCGCGTCTCGAAAACCGGCGGGATACCGACCTGAAGGCCATTTACGACCGCATCGACCAGGTCGGCGTGGAACGGGCCTACCGGATTATCGGCCTTCTTAAAAAAACCGTGCAGTCGATCGAACAGGAGGTCGCCCCTTTACTGGAAGTATTTGTCAACAGGTGGCGCCGCACCGTCCTCAGGCTGGATGCACTCGTCTTCGGCGGGGTTCTGACCCTGTTTCTAATCGTCAGCATATGGGCCGGGTATTGGGAAGGCCTGCACCTGAGGCTGCCTTTCGGACAACTGCTGGCGGATTACGGTTTCCTTCGGATCGGCCTCATCCTTCTGCTTCTGCTGGCGGCCGGCTACGTGCATTACAGAATACGCCTTCAGGCGGCCGCCCGGGTCGGCCGCAGCCTGCTGGGCGGTATATCCGATCCGCAATTGCGTCGCAGCTATGCCCGCGCGTTTCGAAAAAACAGCCACTGGCGGCGCAGCGTTCTGCAGCGTCGGCCGGTTGGCTGGGGACAGCAGAACCGCGATATCCTCGCCAGGGTATTCGAAAATGCCAACGATGCCATCCGGAACCTCAACGATACCTTCGCCAATCC
>JBAVJU010000121.1:0-4003 GCA_049687935.1 Desulfobacterales bacterium
AAGACAGCCGGCCGGCAGCCGCTGTCCGCAAGGCGATTTAGCTTGTGTCCGTCCATAAACGGCCCTTTTCCGCGGCCGATTTTAAAAAGGGGTGCCCTGCCCCCTTTTTTTGTTTGACGACTGAACGGGGTCGAAGGATGGCGATTGATCTTCGGGCGCGGCAGTGACCGCCGACATCCGTTAGCGGCGAGTGGAGGACCTCCGATCGTGACGGGCAGAGAGCGACCGGTTCTGGGGATGGTGCTGAAGGGCTACCCGCGGATTTCGGAAACCTTTATTTCAAACGAAATCCTGCTCCTGGAGCAGCTCGGTTTTATCGTTCACATTTTCTCGATGCGCGCGCCGCGGGAGAATTTTTCCCATCAAAGCATCCGGCAAATACGGGCCCGGGCCGACTACCTGCCCGAAACGCTCCTGATTCCCCTGCCCCGTTTTCTGGTCCACAACCTCTTGCTGGTCCGCCAAAATCCCCGCATTTATCTAAAAACGCTGAAGACCGCCCTGCGGCGGTTCGGAAGGACGCGTCGACCGGCGACCTTCAAACATTTTCTGCAGGCCGGCTATCTGGTCCAGCGCCTTCTGCCCGGCAGCGGGGTTTGCCATCTGCATGCCCATTTTGCGCACTCGCCCGCCTCGGTGGCACTTTTTTCCGCCCAGCTCAGCGGACTGGACTTCAGCTTTACCGCTCATGCCAAGGATATTTACACATCGGATCCGGCGCAACTGCGCGAGAAGCTCGCCCTGGCGAAATTCGTCGTGACCTGCACCGAATACAACCGCCGGCACCTCAAGAACCTTGTCGATGGAGACGGCGCCCCGATATACCGCGTCTATCACGGAATCGACACCGGCCTGTTTTCCCGGCCTGCGGGCGTGCGATCGTCTGCCGCGCCATATCGTCTTCTGACCGTCGCCCGCATGACCGCCAAAAAGGGGTTGAAGACCGTCTACCGGTCCGTTCGATGGCTTTGCGACAACGGTTATGATGTCCGTCACACCTTGATCGGCGACGGAGAGGATCGGGGAAAAACGCTGAAGCTCATCGACAGCCTCGCGCTCACCGATGTCGCCCGCTGGTGCGGCACTCAGCCCCATGAGGTGGTTCTCGACCACTACCGTCAGGCCGACGTCTTCGTGTTGGGCTGCGAAGTGGCGGCCAACGGCGACCGGGACGGCATCCCCAATGTTCTGTTGGAGAGCATGGCCATGGGCGTGCCGGTGGTCGCCACCGCGGTTTCGGCGATCCCCGAACTCGTGCAGGACGGAGAGACGGGCTTGCTGGTGCCGCCGGGAGATCCTGAAAAGCTTGCCCGAGCAGTGGCGCGGCTGCTGACAGAAAACCGCCTGCGGGAAGAGATCATACGCAAAGCCCGCGAGCGGGTTTTAAAAGACTTTGACAATAAAGACCACATCTGCCGTCTGGCAGAGATATACCGGCGGGAGGTACCGGAGCTCGGTGTTTAGTCGTTAGTGTTTGGTATATAAATTTGTTCCACAAAAATTCTATTCTTAGAAACGCCGAATTCGAATCCATGCTTTCAGCTCACCCAACATCCAACACCCAACACCCAACACTCAACATCATTTTTTATGCACCGTTCAAGCCGTTGGGGCACGACCAGCCTTCCGGGGATCTCGTTATCGGCACCGGCCTTTATGACTATCTGGCCGCCAAAGGACACCGACTGCGGGTGGCCACCGCGTTGCGGACGCGCTGGATTTTCTGGAAGCCCTGGTTGATGCCGCGGGTACTGGCCGAGCGCCGACGGCTTTCACGGCGGCTGTCCGCCGATGCGCCGGATCTCTGGTTGACCTACCACGCCTATTACAAAGGGCCGGACGTGATCGGTCCTTACGTCACCGCCCAAACGGGTGTTCCCTATGTCATTTTTCAGGGGGCCTATGCGACCAAACGCCGGCGCGACCTCAAGACCCTTCCGGGATATTTGTTGAACCGGCGTGCCTTGCGGGCCTCTCGGCACGTGTTTGTCAACAAACAGGTCGATTTCATCAATCTCAAACGGCTTCTACCGCCGGAGCGGGTAACGTATGCGCTGCCCGGCATCTTCCCGCAGGATTTTCGTTTCTCCAAGACGGCGCGCAGGGACCTTCGGCGGCAGTGGCGGGTCAATGACACGCCGGTTGTTCTGACCGCGGCGATGTTTCGGCCCGGTGTCAAGTTTCAGGGGCTGGTCGGCGTCATGAGGGCTTGCGGCCGCCTAATGCGGAACGGTCTTGAAATTCGGCTGGTTGTCGTCGGCGACGGCAGGCAGAAAACGGCACTCACACACCTGGCGCAAACCGAGCTTCCGGGCAAGGTTCTTTTTGCCGGGAAAGTTCCGCGAACCGAAATGTATCGCTATTACAGCGCCGGTGACCTGTTTGTTTTTCCCGGAATCGGGGAGTCGTTGGGCATGGTTTTTCTCGAAGCCCAGTCCTGCGGGCTGCCGGTGGTAGCGGTTGCCAATGCCGGTGTTCCGGAAGTTGTCGAGGACGGCAAAACCGGTCTGCTGGCTCCTCTCGATGATCCGGATGCTTTTTTACGGGCCGTGGAGGATCTTCTGGTCGATGCCGGCCGCCGGCGCAGCATGGGCTGTGCCGCCCAGGCTTACATCCGGCGCCAACACGACTTGTCGAAAAACTATGCCGGCGTCGAAAGGGTGCTCAGCCGGATTGCCGGTTCCGGATGGGCGGCACGGCGAAACCGCGAGCGGTCGGGACGATGACAAATGAGGAAAAAACAACCCGTTTCGGCCTCATGCGGCACGCCGAAACCGTCTGGAACCGCGAAAAACGCATTCAAGGGCAGCTGGATTCCCGTCTGACGGCAGCCGGCAGACGCCAGGCGGAAACTTGGGGTCAGCTGCTCAAGACCTGCAATTGGGACAAGTGTATCTGCAGTGATCTTGCCCGGGCCCGGGCGACCGCTGCCATTGTGAATCGATTTTGTAAAGTTCCCGTCACCTGCGAAGCCGGCCTGCGGGAGCAGAACTGGGGCCGATGGTCGGGGCGCGCTATCGCCCAACTCAAGCAGGAAGTCCCAGATCTGCTGACCCGTTTGACGATGCGAGGATGGCAATTCCGCCCGCCCGGCGGCGAGGACCGCGACAGCGTTTGGGAAAGGGGGCAGCGCGTGCTCAAGGCAGCCGCCGGAAGGTGGCCGGGCGCCACCGTTCTCGTCGTCACGCACGAGGGCCTGATCAAATGCCTGATGTATCGGCTCCTGCAGCGGCGGTTTCTGCCGACCGAACCCCGCATTCTGAAGCCCGCTCACCTTCACTGGCTGGTTTGCAGCCGAGGGCAGATAGAGATCGAAAAAATAAATGCGATGGCTCTCGATGGTTACGATTCTGGCGGTTGAATCATGAAGATCATCCTCTACTGTCAGCATATCTGGGGCGTGGGCCACTATTTCAGAAGCCTGGAAATCTGCAAGGCGTTGATCGGACATGACATTCTCATGGTTACCGGCGGCGCCGAGGTTGACGCACCGCTGCCGGTCCACGTGCGGACGTTTCGCCTGCCGGCTCTGATGACGGATCGCAATTACAGCGGTCTTTTTCCGACCGAGAAGGGCCAAACGCTCGAAGCGGTCAAGTCCGAGCGCAGACGGCTTCTCTTCGAACTGTTTGAACGGGAAGCGCCGGATGCGTTTATTGTCGAACTCTACCCTTTCGGCCGCAGAGCCTTCCGCTTCGAGCTCGATCCGGTTCTGGACGGCATTCGTAGCGGAAAACTTCATCGGAGCCTGGTCGCGTGCAGTCTGAGGGATATCCTGGTCGAGAAAAAAGACCCGGCGGTTTACGAGAGACGGGTTGTCGACATCCTCAACAGCCGTTTCGACGTTCTGCTGGTGCACGCAGATCCCGCCCTGATCACTCTCGACCGCACGTTCTCCCGCCTCGTCGATCTCACCATCCCCGTCGTTTATACCGGATTCATCACGCCCAAACCAATTGCCGCTGCCCGGCGCCGGCTTCGCAGCCGCCTCGGTATCGGCGAG
>JBAVJU010000122.1:0-5079 GCA_049687935.1 Desulfobacterales bacterium
AGATAGCCCTGACCCGATCCGGATCCCTGACCGCCGCCGTTCCAATAACCACCCTTGCAACGCCGGCATCCAGATAATTCTGGATCGTCTGTTCATCTCGGATTCCGCCACCGACCTGCACCGCAACATCGACGCTGTCGAGAATAGAGCGGATGGCAACCATGTTGCGTGGGCCTTTTTCGAAAGCCCCGTCAAGATCGACCACATGGATCAGCTGCGCTCCCGCCTTGGCCCAGCGTCGGGCCATGGATGCCGGGTCATCGGAAAAAACGGTGGCCTCTTCCTTACGTCCCTGTAGAAGGCGCACGCACTGGCCGGATTGAATGTCGATTGCCGGTATGATGATCATGGTGGATTCAAGCCAACGTGGAAGTATTCGGATGACGACGCGAGAAGAACCGGCGCCATGGACCCGGATTTTACTAGAAAAAAACAGGCTTGGCCTATACAGCGGCAGCCACAAACCTGAAATGCCGACCAGAACTGGACGATCCGCAAAACCATTCATCATTGCTGGGGAAATTTATCGAGCAGCTCGGTCAGCCGTGAGTGATCAACACGGCGGTAGACTGCTGCCCGAGCATGCCGACCAATCGCTCGCTCAACCAGTCAAGCGCATGCGGCGGCACCGGACCGGCTTCAAAATAATGGTCGCATAATGGACATTTTATCAGCCCTGCTTCGCCGTAAATTTTGGCAAGATCGTCAAACGGCAGTATCCATATCGATTTGATACCGGCGGCCGAACCGACCCTGACGGTTGTAACGCCGGTCGTGCTGCAACCGCCTGCGATGAGCAAGAGGAGGCCGAGCAGCACTAAACCAAACCGGCGATCGTTATGGGGCAGTTCCATAAATTTAAACCTGCCGGCTTTAAAACGAACCTTTAGATGAGCGAACGCCTTTGATCCGCTCATCGAAGGTGGCGGCTTCGTCCAAGGCCCTGCCGGTGGCCTTGAACATCGATTCGATCACGTGGTGCGGGTTTTCGCCATAGTGAACATTGATGTGCAGGTTCATGCCGCAGCGGTTGGCGAAAGCCCTGAAGAACTCTTTGGCCAGGGAAATGTCGAATTGTACACCGCTGCCCGCCAAACCGGCGCAATTGTATACCAGGAAAGGCCGGTTCGAGAGATCGACGCTGACACTCGTCAGGACCTCGTCCATGGGTGTGACCGCATGTCCGTAACGCTTTATTCCTGACCGTTCCCCGAGTGCCTGCCGGAAAACATCCCCCAACACCAAGCCGACATCTTCTACAGTATGGTGATGATCGACGTCCAGATCTCCGCTGGCCGCCACCGTGAGATTAAAAAAACCGTGCACCGCCAAAAGCGTCAACATATGATCAAAAAACGGGATGCCGGTCGATATGTCACCGCTGCCGCTGCCGTCGAGGTCTATTTTGATGTGGATCTGAGTCTCTTTCGTGGTGCGGGTCGCTTCGGATGATCGCGTCGTGTTTTTTGACATACCGTCCTTCCGGGTAAAAAAACCGCATAATCGAAGAAATCGTTTAAATAACTATAAATAATTACATTAGATCCTTACCCCAAGTCAAGCATCAATTCTTGCCCACCGAATCACCACCGTGATTTCACGGCTTCGTGCCGAAAGAAACCTCATTGACTGTTACCAGTGAAATGGTGTCAGCCAGCCTTGATCTGCCGGTCATTTTGGAATATAAACAGACCAGAGAGGGAGTGCAGAATTTTCTTGAGCAGCAAAATGCATGCGCCCCCTTTTGAAAAACCTCAGAGACCGGTGGGCAATGCGTCAGCACAACACCTTACCTAACCAAGACTATCTGAGCTGCCCCCGTTACAAGGGCCGTCACAAAAAGCACATTGCCGTGTGCACGCGGTGCAGCTGGAACAGTGGTTGCCCTGCATACCGCCGCTACCGTCAACCGGAACTGCCTTTCGGAGTACTGGCGGAAGCGGCCGCCCGCCACAATCGACTTCCCGAGGACTGATCCAACAGCTTAGAATTAATTTCTAAACGACCCCTGCCGCTCTCAGGGGTCCTGCCGCCGCATCGCCACCACAGCGTCTTTTTGAGCCGGCACGCAGTCACAATGCCCGCCGATGTTTCGACGAAAATGCATGCACCGCCCTCCGCCCGAAGACTTGCGGGAAAATTTACAGTATTTTTGCTCTTCCCAGGCCGAACCGGCCGAACACCTGAACATGGTGCCGAGTTCGCAGTAGTTATGACAATGGAGTTTGAGACAGTCGACCGAAAACCGGACCAAATTATTCTGCTTTTCCACTGGCACGATTCACCATTATCCTCTGTATTGGGTCACCCCGTAAAAACGGGTGGTTCATTTCATTACGATGAACCACCCGCTAATGGAAGTCAGACAGAAAGCGTCAGGTCTTTTTTCGACCCCTTGGCAACATCATCGATAAAGCGGCCGCTTTCCGAGTTTTAAAGAGACTAAAATGTTTTTAGCCGTTACAGTCGATTTGAAGATCAGCGCAAGGAGATATGGAAAGGCTCTGGAAACCCCCCGGTGCCTTGCGGCAAACGGACTCCTTGCGCTGTAAGGAGGAAAGATGAATGCAGATTGCGCACACCTTTCTGAACAGCCTGGGCTATTAAGCTGTTCAACTGTTTAGAGACGAAAAGTCGCTCGAGGTTACACATTGCAGAAAGGACCTGAAGATCCGAATGTGCCAGGGTATCCGCATGCCAGCCTGCCTCACAGGATTTAACCCAAAAAGAAAGCCGCGGGCAAAAAGCCGCGGCTGACCGATTGTTTTTTTTGGTGGAGATGAAGGGATTCGAACCCTCGACTTCAGCGTTGCGAACGCTGCGCTCTCCCAGCTGAGCTACATCCCCAAATGTAAAGGTTATTTTTAACAGAGAATATCGGTTCGGTCAATTTAAAATCTCATCCATAAAATCGGTTTGCGAAGCATATGCTAAAAAATCCTTAAAACCAACAGCAAACGGAAATTTACGCGATGCAGAAAGCGGTTTTCAAGGTCGACCATATTTGTTAAGGTGAGCGCCTGGTTACCCGCTGCCGTCCCAAAAACCTGCCTGCCGGAAAATACCCCTTAACAGGCTGTCGAAGCCTTCAGACGGTGTGTCGTTTCGCGGCGGATCGTTTGTTGCGATTTAGAAAAAAGGAACCACGATGACCTCGGAAATTATACTACAGGATGCCTTTAAAGGTTACACGCGCGATCAGGACAAGGTCCTCCCACCGGAGGAGACCGTGCACCAGTTGAGAGCGAAACTTCAGCAACTCGACCTGGAAATCCTCGATCAAACCGTCAGGATCGACAATGGTCGTCTGAACATCCCGGTCTTTTTCAGTTACTGCGGCCGCGACGCCGCTGCGCTGACCGGAACCAAAAAGCAGATGGGCAAAGGCGCCACTCCGGAACAGGCCGAGGCCAGCGCCGTGATGGAACTGGCCGAGCGGTTCAGTTTCTTCAGCTTCGCCAACAACCCGGCTAACTTTGTCGAGGCGCCTCATCGGGAACTCACACGACGATCCACACCCTTTGAGATGATCGCCGCTTCGGTTCACGACACCTCGCCGGATCTGGCGGCGTCAAGAGAAATATTTGAAAGCCTTCCGCTGAAGTGGACCCGGGCCTTCAATCTCACGCGCAGGGAGACGGTTTTAATCCCATTCGACTGGTTTTACGCCATCAACGCCTTCAACGGCCCGTCAGCCGGAAACTGTGTGGAGGAGGCCCTGTGCCAAGGAATCTGCGAAATCGTCGAACGACACACCTCTTCGATCGTCAGTCACAAACGCCTCAATTGCCCCGCTATCAATCCGGATTCCGCCAGCGACGCATTGGTCAAGGAGATGCTCGACAAGTACCGCAAAGCCGGAATCAAGTTGTATGCTACCGATTTTACGCTTGAAATGGGCATTCCAACCGTCGCTGTCCTGGCCTACGATCCGGCGACCTTTCCGGCCAAAAGCGAGATCGTCTGGACTGCCGGTACGACCCCGGACCCGCAAAAGGCCTTGAGCCGGGCGCTGACCGAAGTGGCCCAGTTGGCCGGAGATTTCAACAGCGGCACCCGCTATGTCGCCAGCGGTCTGCCGAAATTCACCCGGCTCGAAGACGCCGCTTTCGTCACTCACCCGGAGAAGACCATCGATCTGTCCGAACTGCCGAACATCTCTTCCGACAACATAAGAATCGAGGTGGAACGCTGCATCGCCGAACTCTCCGCCCGGAACCTGGAAGTCTTCGCGGTCGACACCACCCATCCCCTGCTCGGGGTTCCGGCCTTTTACACCATCGTTCCCGGAGCCCACTTCAGGGAGCGTGCACTGAACACCGGTGTTGGCATGTTTTCGGCCAAACTGCTCGTCGAAAAACTGGGTCCCGCCCGGGCTGTTCGGGAATTGGAGCACTTCGAAAAACGATTGCCGGGCAAGTACTACATCAGTTTCTACCGCGGCACCTGCCACCTGACGCTGAAAGACCCACAGCTGGCCCTGCGGTATTTCCGTCAGGCCCTCGAACGGCAGCCCAGCCGACAGGACACGGCCGCTATTTACGCCTATATGGGGATCGCTTACAGGGACATGGAAGACTACCGTCTGGCGCTGAATGTTCTCGCGGAAGGGGAAAAATACGACCCGGAGCGAACGGATGTTCACAATCTAATGGGGTTTTGTCATTTCAAGCTGAAAGCACATGCAGAAGCCATCGAATGCTTCAAAAAGGTGATCGCACTCGATCCTTCTTCGGCCATCGACTACGCCAACATCGCCTCGAATTATCGGGACCTCGGACAGAAGGAAAACGCCGTTCGCTATTATTTGATGGCGCTTGAAATCGATCCGTCGATTACCTTTGCCCGCGAAAATCTCGCAAAGCTCGCCCAGACCTTGATCGGACCCGCCCGCGGCTAAGGGCCCTGGAAAAAAATTATTTCACATCCTACTTGCCCGTGGTTCCGTCGCCCGCGTTCCATCCGCCGGCACATATCCCAATATGCGCCGGTGGATGCGCCTTGGCGACGAACCCACATTCGGCGCCATATTGTCGAATTATTTAGTTCCATGACCCCAAAGCGCTCGGAGGCAGTCGG
>JBAVJU010000123.1:0-6579 GCA_049687935.1 Desulfobacterales bacterium
ACTGGCGGCGCAGCGTTCTGCAGCGTCGGCCGGTTGGCTGGGGACAGCAGAACCGCGATATCCTCGCCAGGGTATTCGAAAATGCCAACGATGCCATCCGGAACCTCAACGATACCTTCGCCAATCCCTCCGGTGAACCGGCCGCCGCTGTCTGCGTCGAGCCGTTTCAACCGCAAACGGACCTCGACGGCAAAAGACCGGCAAATGAGTCCGGTCCCGACGCTCAGCGCCCGCCGCTGACCCTCTACAGAAAAGAGTGACTGCATTCTGGAATTAGAGGGTTTGAAGAAATCCGAGCAGAATTTGATTGAAGACCTCTGCCTGTTCGACATTGCACAGGTGCGCGGCAGAGGGGATGATCTCCAGGCGGGAATCCTTGATGCGGCTGTGAAGGGCCTCGGAATTCGCTACCGGAGTGCCCGGATCCTGCTCGCCGACGATAATCAGGGCGGGAAGCCGAATGTCACCGAGCCGGTCCAGGAAATCGAGCCGACGGATGGCTTCGCTGCAGCCGATGAAGCCGGATACCGGCGTCGACAGGATCATGTCACGGATGCGCCGCACGCTGGGCGGATCCTTGGCAAAGTAAGGCGGCGTGAACCAGCGCTGAAGGGTTTCATCGGCCAGAGCGGTCATGCCCTCGCCGCGGGCCCTATCGATGCGCTGCTGCCACAGAGCTTGAGCTTCCGGGGGAACTGCGGCGGCGGTGTCGCACAGCACCAAGCTTTTCAGCCGCTCGGCGTGATTCAACGCAACGGCCTGACCGATCATGCCGCCCATCGATATGCCGACCCAGTGCACCGTCTCGATATCGACCGCATCCATGACCGCCACGGCATCATCCGCCAATTGGGCCAGGGTGTATGCCCCTTGAGGTGCATCGCTGGCACCGTGGCCGCGGGTATCGTAGCGCAGTACTCTGAATCGCGGTTCGAGCACCGCCAGCTGAGGCGACCAGAGATCGAGGGACGTCGCAAGGGAGTGACTCAGCAAGACCACCGGTCCCGAAGTGCTGCCGGAAAGCGCGACATTGATCCGGACACCATTGGCATCGACTTTCATGTCCCCTCCCCCTTAGGCAACCATCCCGGTTTGCAGTAAGAAGAACCCCCGGGACGGCAGCCCGAAAAGCGGCCGACACTAATAATTGTAGTAGTCTCTGAACCACTCCACGAAGCGCCGGATGCCGATCTCGAGCGGTGTGTCGGGTCTGAACCCCACATCCCGAGCCAGGTCTTCAATCTCGGCGTAGGTCGCCGGCACATCCCCGGCCTGCATCTCCCGCATTTCCTTTCGGGCCGTTTTACCGACTGCAGCCTCGATGGCCGCGATGAACGCCGTCAGTTCCACCGGCTGGTTGTTGCCGATGTTGTAAATTTTGTAGGCCGTGTAAGACGTTCCGGGATCCGGCCGATTGGCGTCCCAGCTCAGGTTCGGCTGCGGCGGCCGGCCCATGACCCGCACGACCCCTTCGACGATGTCGTCGATATAGGTGAAATCACGCTTCATCTTGCCGTGGTTGAACACTTGTATCGGTTGGCCGTCGTAGATGGCCTTGGTGAATAAGAACAGCGCCATGTCGGGCCGCCCCCAGGGGCCATAAACCGTAAAAAAACGCAGGCCGGTGCACGCAAGGCCGTACAGGTGGCTGTAAGAGTGCGCCAGCAATTCATTCGACTTTTTGGTGGCGGCATACAGGGAGACCGGGTGATCGACATTGTCGTGCACGGAAAACGGCATGCGGGTGTTGGCGCCGTAAACCGAACTGGATGAGGCAAACACCAAGTGGGGGGTTTCATGATGCCGGCAGCACTCCAGCAAATTGACGAAACCGACCAGGTTGGCATCCACATAGGCGTAAGGGTTTTGAAGCGAGTACCGCACGCCGGCCTGAGCCGCCAGGTTGACCACGACGTCGAAAGGCTGGGCGTCAAAAATGTCGACCAATCTCTCGCGCTCGGCGATGTTGGACTTGACAAAAGAAAAATCGGGCTCGGCCTGAAGGATTTGAAGGCGGTCTTCTTTCAATTTGACGTCATAGTAGGGATTCAAGTCGTCGATGCCGGTGACGTGAACCCCGTTCGACAGCAGGCGCCGTGCAAGGTGGAACCCGATGAAACCGGCGGCACCGGTCACCAGCACATTTTTGACGTCAAGCTTCATTCTCACTCCTTTTCTGCGCATGGGCGCTTGTTGTGGTTTGAGACGCGCCATACCACCTGAAGGTGCGCTCGAGCCCCTCCTCGAGTGACACTTCCGCCTTGAAGCCGAGCAGGGATTCCGCCGTGTCGACGGCGGCCACCGAAGCGATGATGTCACCGGCCCGCGGCGGGTCATAGCGGGGGACGATGCTCAGCCCCGCCATGCCCGCAATTGTCCGCCAGAGCCGGTTGATGTCGATCGATGTTCCGGTCCCCACGTTGATCGACCGCCCGGCAGCGGCTTTGGTGGCGGCGGCGCCGATCATTGCGCGCACCACATCACTCACATACACGAAATCCCTGCTCTGAGTGCCGTCTCCGTAGATGATCGGTCCGGTCCGCGCGACCGCTTTCGACATGAAGATCGATATCACGCCGGAGTAAGGTGACGAGGGATCCTGCTTGGGTCCAAACACATTGAAAAACCGCAGGCTGGCGGTATCGATGCCGTAGAGTTCATGATAGACACGCGCGTAGTATTCGCCCGTAATTTTCTGCACGGCATAAGGGCTGAGCGGTTTGGGCATCATTCTCTCACGCTTCGGCAAACCGGGATCATCGCCATAAACGGCCGACGAACTGGCGAAGACGACGCTGCCGGAACCGGCGTTGCGGGCAGCCTCCAGTACGTGCAACGTCCCCTGGCCATTGACCATGGCTGAATCCAACGGTTGGGCAACAGTTTGCGGCACGGACACGACCGCCGCCAGATGGAAAATGACCTCACATCCGAGTGCAGCCCGCTCAACGGCCTGAAGATCCCGTATATCACCCTCGATCAGATCGATATCGTCGGCCACCCGGTTCAGGTTGGTCCGGCGTCCGGATGAAAAGTTGTCGAGCACCGTGACCCGGCACCCCTTTGCCACGAGATCCTCGGTCAGGTGAGACCCGATAAAACCCGCCCCCCCAGTCACCAGGGCCTTTTTGAAGGAAACGGTCATTTTTCCCCCGAATAAGATATCAGGACTGTCCGATCCGTTTTGCCGTTACCCGGCCACATTAAGCCAAACTGTAAAGGTTACAGCCGAAAGCAGGGTACTGGCAGATATGGCGGCAACGGCAAACTCGGCATCCCCTTTCATCTCTCGGGCCATCACATAGGTGACGGTGGCGGTCGGTGACGCCAACAAGATGAGGCCCGGAATATACTCGGTTGCCGCTGCACCGGCAACCCGGTAGGCGATCAAGCCCAGTGCCGGAAGCAAAATGAGCTTCAAACCGGTCGTTACCAGAACGGCCGCTATGTTCTGCCGCATCAGTTTGAAAGAGAGCGAAGCACCGATAACGAGAAGGGCCATCGGCAAGGCCAGGTCACTCAGGATCTTAAGGCTGCGGTCCACGATCAATGGTAGTGGAATCGCGAAAAGAGAAAAAATGATCCCCAAAAAAGCGGCCAGAATAATCGGATTGCCCAAAACTTTCCAAAAAATCGTCCAGCCTCCATGCTGCGGCGATTGATTATTAGAATACAGTTGCAGCACTGAAACTGCAAGAAAGTTTTGGAGAATGATCAGAAAACCGGCGATGATCCCGGCCCGCACGAAGCCCTCGTTGCCGAGGTAGTAAAAGGCCACGGCCAGGCCGATGTAGCCCAAATTGCCGTGGATGCTGTTCTGGATGAAGGTTCCGCATTGAGTGCGGCGCAGGCTGAACAGACGGACCGCCGCCCAGGCCACCGCAAAAACCGCCAGCGCCGACATCAGTGTGAGCGCCACGACCCGCAGGTCGAACTGGGTCTTCAGGGATGACCTGGAAACCGCCCGAAAGATCATGGCCGGGATGGCGAGGTGGTAAACCAACCGGTTGGCCGGGCCCAGGAATTCCGGCGGCATGAAGTCCCTGCGCCGGGCCACCCAGCCCATGGCAATGATCACAAAGATCGGTATGATGGTGCCCAGAATGTGCATAAAAAAAGTGACTTTCGATGAAACGATTCAAAATTTATCACAAAATCCCGAAGCAAATCGCTTTTACGAAAAAAGGTTTAATACCATCCAACCCGACTAACTTGCAACCGCAGGGCGGATAGAAAATAATGTCTCTGTTTCATCCCGATCAGGACCGGCCGAGGCGTCGTCTGCGCCCACTTGAAGAAACCTGTTTGATGTGCCATCGTGTAAAGTTGACGACAATTTGGCCCTCCCCTGTCGAGCCCTCTCCACCCATCGTGTTCAAACGAGATAAAATTTAAAAGTAATACATTGTAAATACAAAAAAATACATTTCAATTGAAAGCACCGGCCGTATTTGGTAAGATTGTTTTGCAAAGGTCAACAGGTGCCTTTGAATCCGGTAAAATATGCCGGTACCCGATCCGCCCCTCCTGGCATGCCAGAGTCGAGGGGTTTTCCATTTATGGATGGAAACCAACTATCAGGAGGTGATGATGAAATTCACCGAATTGCTTTTGCCTGTGGCCCCGAATCCGATTTTGCTGGCGGCGCTCCTGTTGGCCGCCATGTACTTGGCGCGCAAGCCGTTTCATCGGGCGGTCTTAGCCTTCAGCCTGGTGATCAACAATGCCTTGAGGCTTTCCGCAGCTTCAGTGCGCCAGGCCGAAAAAAAACTGGTCGAACGCAACCGCGAGGTGCTCATGGCCGAGGGCATGGAAAACGCCGAGCGCCTGGTGGAACGGGAATTCGAGCGCATCAACGCCGCGGTGGTTCGCGACCTGAAAGGGTATCCGGCCCTGCAGCGCCAGATGGCGGACGTGGTCACCAAGCTCGAGGAGGATCATGCCCGAAGTGTAGAGGTACCACCGAACCTGCCGAACTGGATTAACATCATCGAGTCCATCGCCACTATCAAGCACGATGGCGACTCGATGGTGGGCAAGATGCTGGGGGAAATCGACCGCAGCCTGCGAGAACAGAACCGGACCGCGATCGAGAGCTTCCGCAGCTCCAGCGGCAAACGCCAGGTACTGCTCAATCGCATGCTGCCGTTGTGGCGCAAGGTCCAAAAAACCTTGGACGATATCGGTCGCTCTATTTCGGATCTGACCGACCGGGCCAAGAGCATCGACCGCTACATGGACGACTACCAGGAGATCCGAGCCCGGACCGACAAGGCGGCCCGCAAACTCTCCTCCTCCGCCACCACTCAGTTCTTCATCGCCGGTTTGGTGCTGCTGATTGCCATCGGCGGCGCGATCATCAATTTCAACCTGATTGCACTGCCCATGTCGGAAATGGTCGGCGGCGGCAGCTTCATCGGACCGTACAGAACATCCGATGTGGCGGGGCTGGTGATCATTCTGATCGAAATCAGCATGGGGCTCTTCTTGATGGAGTCGCTGCGCATCACGCGGCTGTTTCCGGTCATCGGCTCCATGGACGACAAGATGCGCATGCGCATGATCTGGATTACCCTGACGCTGCTGACCGTTTTGGCCGGCGTGGAGTCGGCGCTGGCCTTCATGCGGGACCGCATCGCCTCCGATATGGAAGCCCTGCGTCAGACCCTGGCCGGAGTGGAACAGACGGTTCAGACGGGCAGCAAGATACCGACCATCGGTCAGATGATCATGGGGTTCATCCTGCCTTTTGCCCTGACCTTCGTGGCCATCCCCCTGGAATCGTTTATCTCTTCGGCGCGCACCGTTCTGGGAACCATGGCCGCGGGCCTGCTCCGGATCATCGCCTTTCTCCTGCGGCTTTCGGGCAACATCGTTTACTATGCCGGCAAATTGGTCGCCGCCCTCTACGACCTGATTATTTTCCCGCCCCTCTGGCTCGAGGGCGTCGTCACCGAGAGACCGTTCAAAATACGGCAGGCTTTCGAACAGATCTCAAAGGCCCGGCAACACGTAAAAACGGCCAAAGACATCGAAAAACACGAAGACCGATTTGAAATTCTGGAGAGCACGGAATGAAGCGCTTCTTAATCCTCGTACTGCTGATCGGATTGGCGGCAGTCGGCTGTACCGACGCTCAGAACCGGACCACAGGGGTCTACATGCTTCTGGACACCTCCGGCACCTATGCCCTCGAGCTGAAAAAAGCGCAGTCGATCGTCAATTATCTTCTGGGGACTCTGCAGCCAAAAGACACTCTGGCAGTGGCCTGCATCGACACCGGTAGTTTCAGTGAAAAAGACATCGTGGCCAAAATGACCTTTGACCAGCGGCCGTCGATAGCCAACAACCAGAAAAGAGCCTTCCAAAAAACAGTGGCCGACTTCGTGACCAAAGTGAAAAGCAGTTCCTACACCGATATCTCCGGCGGCATCCTGCAGGCCATCGAATATCTGAACGAAGCGGGCGCGGGGCAAAAATACATCCTCATCTTTTCGGATTTGAAGGAGGAACTCGCCAAGGGTCATGTGCGTGATGTCCCGTTTCAGCTTTCCGATTTCAACGTGATCGCATTGAATG
>JBAVJU010000124.1:0-8704 GCA_049687935.1 Desulfobacterales bacterium
GTTCCGGGCTCATGTCGTCGGCGATCAGGTGCCCGATCATCTCCTGGGCCGAGACCCCGTTGATGTCCGAGACCACCGAGGAGAGCTTGATGTTGGCATCCTCGAGAAACTTCTGCAGCCGGTTGAGCTCCGAGGAGCGCTGCTGGACCAGTTTCTGGCGATAGCGCGTCAAGTCCCGCAGCTGCCGTATCGGCTTGGGGGGAATGAAGCTGCCCTTGACCAGACCGTGGCGCAACAACTGGGCGAGCCACTCGCAATCCTTCACATCGGTCTTTCGGCCCGGCACGTTTTTGATGTGCCGGGCGTTGGCCAGGACGACCTCGATGGTCTCCTCCAGCACGTTAAAAAGCGGTTTCCAGTACACGCCGGTGCTCTCGACGACCGCATGCGTGCAGCCTTCTGAGATCAGCCAGTCCCGGCAGGCCAGCAGGTCTTGGGTCATGGTGCTGAAGGTTTTGGTCGTCTTGCAGGGTGGTTTGCCGGCTGCACCGGTCATCAAGCAGGCCGTAATGGTCTTCTTGTGGACGTCGATGCCGCAGCAGCGCTCGATAATGGCTTCCATGACAGACTCCTTTCGGCAAAAGGGGGGCGGATCATTGCTAGAAAATTTAACACGCGTGTTCCCCGCGGGGACAACAATCTGTGGTTCTATCAATCCACCCAGGTCAGTTTAACACTCGAGGTCGAACCATCATAAATCGTCGACCTTCTTCCCTTCAGCAGAAAGGATACGTTATCAAAGAGCGATCAACAACAAATTTTCATACACCGTGGCGGCCCGAGGGCCATGAGTGTTTAACACGAAAATAAGGTGGGCGCCTCCGCCCGGATAAACGGTTTCGAATTGCGTCTGAAACTCGCCGCCAACGGGTTCTAAGCCCGGACCAAGCCCGTCTTAAAATAAGTATTTCGGGTTTGTCTCCAAAAGTGTCCCTTTCATGCTGTATCGACATAGGGTCCGGTCTAAGATCCCGTAAGCGACTCAGACAGTCAGCCGCTATTCGCAACCGTTCATCCGGGCGGAGACGCATCATTTTAATGCACAGTAGCGGCCCAGAGGGCCATGAGAGTTTAACACGAAAATGCGGATGTCAGTTGCCTTCTATCGGGGGCAAAAGGGTGCGCAGAACATCCTCTTTGCCGATGACGCCCACCAGGCGGGATCCCTCCACCACCGGAAGGGTGTGAAAATTACTGTCGACCATCAAGGCCGCGACGGTTTCGATTTCAGTGTCCGGATGAACACTGACGACCTTGGACGTCATGGCACCGGAAACCGTTAAGGCGGCGATCTTGCGGATCTGCTTTTCGATCTGTTTATTGGAGGTGAGCTGAATGATGCCGTCCAGCAAGGTGAAAAGGGTCGGTATCGGCAGCTTTTTCTGCTGGGCGATCAAGTCGCTCTGGCAGAGAATGCCCACCAGGCTGCCGCTGTCGTCCACCACCGGTGCTCCGTTGATCCGGTTTTCGAGCAGTATCTTGGCCGCTTTGGAAATATTCATGTCCGGTGTGACGGTAATCAGATCTTTGGTCATGATATCTCTGACGGTGATCATTTTTCCCTCCCACGCTTTGATTGGATGGTCAGTATACACAAACCGTATCGCGGTATCAATGTGAAAGCGTGCTCGACAAGAATACGGCCTTTTGACATGAATACCGTGGGCCCGGCCCGATCGGCCGTTACTCTCAGATGAACGCTGGTTAGAAGGGATGACTCGATATGAGCGAAGGCACTTTTCATAAAATGGCGTCATCAAATAAGCGACTGTATGGTCCAAAGGGACTTTTAATTTGCGGCTTTCCCCCCACAGAACACGCGCCGCTGGCCGATGCCCTGGATCAAATCGGTTTCAACGACCGGCCGTATATCTTTGCCGTGGAGAAGGATTTGGCAAAAACACTCAAAGAGGTATTCTCTGCAGAGGGTCGCTCGGGGATGGGGCATTTATCGACAATGCACCGGGCGATTATCATGTCCGGATTCCTGCAAAGCGAAGTTCACACCCTCATGTCCGCCTTTCGCCAAGCCGGGCTTCCCCGCCAGCTTTGGGCCACGGTGACGCCGGTTTCGGAAAACTGGACCCTGGCGGCGTTGTTGACCGAACTGGCAGAAGAGGACCGGGCGATGCAGCAGAAGAGGCCGGAGAAAAAGGACCGATAGATAAGTCCTTTTATGCGATCAGGGTCTCGATCGGCGGAATCGCTGGTTCCGACGCATAGGTATCCGCCCTCCGAAGGACCAGGCGCACCGCTTTACGCCACTGGCATCCTCGTGTTAGAATATCAAGAGTTTTAAGGTCGCGAGGCTGCCAACGGAAACGACACTGCCGAACTGAAATGAGACCTGCCGCGGAGAAAAGCAGAAAACGATACGGTCCCCGAGCGTGTATTTTTTGCCTGTTTTATTTACTGATTGCGTCGGCTTGTGCGCCGCACCGTCAGCTAACGGTCGACACTCCCAGTTCCACTCCTTCCCCACCCCTTGTAATACCGGACACCCCGAGCTTGCCCAAATCAGGACCAAATTCCTCATCGGGCAATCGGGAGATCGAAGCCCTTATCCGCGCGGAATACCGCCGCTGGGAGGGCACCACCCACCTACTGGGCGGCAACGATCACGGCGGCATCGATTGTTCGGGATTTGTCAAGGCGGTTTACCAGGACCTCTTTCGGATCGATCTGCCCCGCACGACGAAAGAACAGGTCCGCCTGGGCGTCCCGGTAATATTTCAAGACATACGGGCCGGCGATCTCGTCTTCTTCAGGCCGCCTGACACCCCCCGCCACGTCGGAATCTACCTGAGCGAAGGTCAATTTGTCCACGCATCCAAGAGTCAAGGCGTGATCATCTCACCGATCGATCCGATCTACTGGAAACAGCACTTCTGGACCGCCAGACGACTTCTGACGGACAGTGAATAATCATTGACACAGAAACCCTCCGTGATCTCGTGAAAGATATCGATTGGGCCTGCCGGCTGAAACGCGTGACGGCTTTTTTGTTGACCGCATCTGTTTTGCTGGGCGCCTGTTCGACTGTCAAACACACGCAGAAGGCGAGCGGCGGCGTACCGTGGTCCAGCTTGGAACCCTTGAGCATTCCTTATGATGTTCGGCTGACGCAGTTCGAAAAAGGCAACCTTGTCGCCAACCCCTCTTTTGAGGAGACTGTGTCGGCAGCAGGAGATGCCGACAAAACTCAGCATTGGATCACGGTCGGCCGCAGCGTTGAATGGGTCGATGCCGCATCGGACGACTACGCGCTCGAAGAGGTTGCCGACGGCCGTCACGCCGTCAAAATTGTCAGAAGAAGTGCCGGTGAACTGGATGAGGCGGAAGGGATCATCAGCGACTTTATTCCCGTGATCCCGGGAAACTATGACTTTTTTTATGATGTCAAGCTGAAGAACATAACGGGCCATAAAGCCAGACTGGGTTTTCGGCTTTTTGATGCCCTCGTTGTGAAGACGATTTTCTTCGATGCGCAGAAAAAAGAAATCGACCCGGCTTACCTCAACCCGGTCGCCGGAAGCCTCATCGACAACTCGGACAAAAATTATGCGTTTGCGAATTTCTGGCGGATCGACGATTTTCCCTGGGCAACGGTGCGAGGCAGGACTTACAATTATCCTTTTTCCGAGGGAGACCTTCCCGAAGGGACCCGTTTCGTCCGTTTATTTTTCGGTTTTAAGGGCAGGGGGACCATGTGGATAGACAATATCGTCTATCGGTACTCGAAATGGAATTTTTCGACCTTGGAACGCATGCGGCCCTATTTCGGACGGCGGTTTACCGCGACCGATAAAATCGTTCCGACCCCAAGGCACCTCGAGCCGTTGAACGACGTCATCTATTTCGACCCCCAGAACCCCGGATCGAGCCCGCCGATTATCGTTCTCCCCGAAAACCCGGCCGCGGCCGAGAAAACGGCGGCGAGGATACTGCAACATAAACTGAACGCGGTCATGCACAAGGTTGTGCCGGCTGAAACGTCTGCGGATAACCATGTCCGTGTCGTCAGCGATTTTAGTTCGGATGATGTTCGTGACCGCCGGCTGGTTTTCAGTATCGGTCGCAATAAACTCTATCGTCAGGCGTGGCCCGATCTTCCGTTGCACGTCATCGAAGAAAAATCGCAGGGATACGTCATAAGATCAAGGTCGCTCGGCCATGCGCTGGTCGTTTTCTTGCTCGGTGAAACGCCCGCAGGGACCTTTAACGCCGCCGCCACGTCAGTTCAGCTTCTCGAGGAAGAAAACTGTATTTATCACGACGCCGCGGTTGTCGATTTTCCCGACTTTTTGGGACGCTCGTATTGTCTTAAAAACTGGCAGAGTACTGCCGAACTGCGCCGTGATATCGATGCAATCGATCGGATGAGCCTTTACAAGCTCAACAAGGTTTACTGCGGTCACAACCGGACGAAGGCCGATTGGCATCTTATCGACGACCTCTTTCGAGAGGGTGTCGAAGAGGCCGGCAGAAAGTGCCGGGAAACCGGAGTGATGAGCCTGGCGTTAATGGTAAATCCATATTCTCATCTCGGATTCGAGCCGTCGGCCGACGAACTCGATGACCAAGCGCGAAACATTTGGACGCACAGCCGCCCGGAAAGCGTCAACCTGCTCAAGGACTTTTTTGAAACCGGCCTGAATGCCGGTGCTGAAACAATCATGCTCCAGGCGGATGATTCGGTGCCGCACACCGGCGGAAACCGAAAAAATTACGGTCTTTACACGACGGAAGACAAAAACCGTTTCGGCAACCTTCAAAATGCGCAGGCGCATGTCATCAACAGTTTAAAGGAATGGGTCGATAGCGCTTACCCGGGCACGCGGATCGAGTTTTGTCCGCCCTGGTATGCCAATGAATTTATCGATCGCAGCGAGGGAAAAGCTGAAGTGTATTTCAATGAGCTGACAGCACTCATTCCTCGCGATGTCGCGATCATCTGGACGGGGCCGACGGTACGGTCGCTGTCCGTCGATATGGCCGACCTGCACCGTTACGGCACCCTGATTGGAAGATGGCCCATGATATGGGACAATACGCTCTATGCCAGGAACCTCGAAACGAAAAGATACGGCGGATACACGACCTACTACCCGGGCAAGGTGAGGATGTGCAACCTCTTTGAGCCTTTCGATACCGACAGACCCGAAGGTTTTCAGAACTACAACGATGGTCGACACATGTACACCAACGGAAATGCGTACAGCGAGATGTACAAGATAAAATTCGCGACCGTGGCCGATTACGAGTGGAACACCGCGGCCTACAACCCGGAGCTGGCCCTGTGGAAGGTCCTCAGCAGTTTATATGGAACAGAATGCGCCCGGGAGCTTGTCCTTTTCAACGAGGCCTATTACGGGACCTACGAAGTCTGTCTGAGAATGGAGTCCGATGGGGCGAAACCCGCGTTCATCGAAAACGGCCGGCTGTATTCCATCGAGATGGATCGTCGTCTCGAGAGCATTTCCCGGTTGCTTCCCGCAGAGCACCCACTTCTAAACGAGTTGGCAAACTGCCGCAACAGGCAGAAAAAGAGGTTCGACCAACTCGCCCGGTCTTTAGGGTCCACTCAAAAATAACCTCACACGTTGCCGGTGTCACCACCCTGTTTATTCGCGACTTTCAGAATCCGGGTTGCACACTGGCGCTTGGGGCCTGTAAGGATGGCCGGGGGAAAAAAGGTTTTCGGACTTGTCCGGCGCTGTTTCCTTAAATTTTTCAAGATCTTAAATTGTTTTTTGTCGAATTTTGGGCATTTTGTCCTCGGCGTCAACCGAGGCGCCCTTGAAAAACCCAAGCGGAATGATCATTATGAAGAAAAAAGTTAATTAGGAAGATGGAATCTGATGCGATTGATCGTGTACAACATTCGTTACGGAGCCGGCATTGGAAGGCATTTTCACCTTCCGGTGCCTTACAGCGGTTACTTAAAACCCACCAACGGCCATTTCGGAAAAATCGTCGACTTCATTAAATCGGTTAATCCGGACATCGTCGGGTTGATAGAGGTGGACTTCGGCTCTTACCGGGTCGAAAAGTTCAGTCAGGCCGAAACGATTGCGCGGGAGCTGAATCACCAGGTGGTCAGCAAGTCCAAGTACGCCGAGGCATCGATGGCACGGAAGGTGCCGGTGTTGAACAAACAGGGCAATGCGATTCTGACCGGTCTTCCGATTGTCGCCCGCCGGTATCATTTTTTTAACGAGGGCGTCAAGCGCCTTGTCATCGAGGTGGAACTGCAGGAGGTCATCGTCTTTCTCGTCCACCTGTCGCTCAAATTCCGCCACCGTCAGTATCAACTCAACGATCTGCACGCCCTCATTGCCGGTTGCGACAAGCCGGTCATCGTGGCCGGAGATTTCAATGTCCTGTGGGGCGACCGTGAGCTGCAGCTTTTCCTCGCCGCCAGCGGCTTGACCAGCGCCAACGTCCGGAGTCAATGTTCTTATCCCAGCCGCAACCCCCACAGGGAACTCGATTATATATTTCACAGCCCGGAAATTCGCTCCACCGGTTTTCAGGTCCCCCAGATCAAGCTGTCCGATCACGCTCCACTGGTTTGGGATTTCGAGATCGATGACCCGAAGACAGATGGACTCTTTCTGAGGAATTCCGCAGTGGTTGCCATGCCTCCCGGCCCCTCAGTTCCTCTCACCGCTTCAGTCGAGTACCCGTATTTATAACTCGGCCCGCACGAGGGCCGCCCCGGCAGCGAGGCTGCTCAATTTGGCGCGGGCAACCGCATAGGGGATCGGCGCCATGCCGCAGTTGGTGCACGGCAAGAGCCGTTGCGCGTCCACGAACTGTATGGCCGAGCGAATGGTGGCGGCGACTTCCGCGGGTGTTTCGACCTTGTGAGGTGTAACCGCCACGGCCCCCACCATAATTTCCTTGTCCTTCAAGAGACCCATGAGCGACAACGGCACCCGAGAATCGGCGCACTCCAATGACACCTGGTCGATGCGGCTGGCGTTCAGGGCCGGAAAGATCTCTTCGTACTGGCGCCATTCGTTCCCCAGCGTCTTTTTCCAGCGCAGATTTTCCTCGATACCGTAGCCATAGCAGATGTGAACGGCCGTGGTACATTGCAAGTCCTTGAGGGCGCGATGCAGCGCCGCGATGCCCCACTCCTTGACATCTTCCATGAATACGTTGAAAGCCGGTTCGTCGAACTGGATGACATCGACGCCGGCGGCGGCCAGTTCGAGCGCCTCGGCGTTCAGGAGCGCCGCAAAGGCCATGGCCATATCGGGACGGCTGCCGTAATGGACATCGGCGATCGTGTCGCAGATGGTCATGGGACCGGGCAAGGTGAATTTCAGTTTGCGGTCGGTTTGTGATCTGGTGAAACGGACTTCGTCCAGATGAACGGGATGGGGTCGGGAAACAGGGCCGGTGACCGTCGGCACCTGGACGGTGTAGCGGTTGTCGCGGATTCCCATGGGGGTTTTTTTGTTCCAGTCAATGCCGGCGATGTGTTCCAGAAACCCGTGGACGAAGTGAATGCGGAACTGCTCGCCGTTAGTGACGATGTCGATCCCCGCTTCTGCTTGATGTTTCAGCCATTCGGCGGCAGAGCGCTCCTGAGCGAGCCTGAGCTCTTCACCCTCGGCCCGCCAAGCCGGCCAGAGTTTTTCCGGTTCGGCCAGCCAGGCCGGTTTGGGAAGACTGCCCGCAATCGTCGTTTCAAGCATGTCATTTTTCCTGTTTTAAATTTTTCCGCCCGAGCGTTTGCCGGAATTATTAAAAACACCAACTATCGATCGTCAATGCAAAAAGACGTCCGTCCACGGGCACACGAATAGATCCGTTACGAAACAACCGACAATGACGGCCCAGATCAGCATCCCCCAAAGAACGATGCGTCTTTTTCCCGCTTCTGCTTCCATACTTCCAAGTCTGCGTTCAGTGATAAAAGGTTTCGACTCCGGCCGAAATATGACCTTTGTGGACAGACACTTCTAAGCTGTTTGCCTGCTCATGGCGATTCGTTGGAAGGCCTGGTTAAGGGTTCTTGGAATCAACGATTCGAAAAAGATATCGGCCGCCTTCGGCAGAAAGGCCAAGCCGGTTCAGATCGGCCTTCAGGTCGGCCGATGTGCCATAGCCTCCGAGATAACCGTTCACACGCGCCGCCGCGGTCGAATCGGTCAAGTCATCGCCTGTGGGATAAATCCTTTCGAATTCCTGCAACAAATTTCTCTCGCGCCGCAGTCGATATTTCTGGTGATAATCTTCGGCACGGTAAAAAGCGGTGAAGGGCAGAATTTGGGTTTGAATCCGCTTCTCCCGCTTGGACGCTTCGCGCTCTCTGCTCTCTTCGGCCAGCTTTTTTTGCTCATCGGTGTGGTAAAAGACCGCGGCCATGTATTGCTTCGACCAAGCGCGCACACCCGGGTTGTGATTCCGCCAGAAAATGTCCAAGAGATCGCTGTAAGAGATTTGGGAGGGATCGTAATCGATCTGAATCGTCTCAGTGTGGTCACCCAGACTGTGATATGTCGGTGCTTCTTTCGTACCGCCGGAATAGCCCACGCGGGTCCGCACCACACCCTTCAACCTCCCGACCCGGGAGTCGGGTCCCCAGAAGCAGCCCAATGCGAAAGTGGCCGTTTCAGTTTGAGGCGGCGCGGCGGCATCGATGGGCGGAATCGCTGCCGTTCTTTTTTCGATCGTGGCGATCATGTCC
>JBAVJU010000125.1:0-2450 GCA_049687935.1 Desulfobacterales bacterium
CGACCTTGAACGGGTTCATGACCCGGCCTACATCGAACGATTGTTTTCGGATGCATTGGAAACCGAAATCATCAGGACTTACGAGCTGATCGACCAGCGGGGGCAGTATCACCGCTATGACCCGCTCAGCGCCACCCGGCCGCTGAGTGGTTTGTTCGAGCGTATCCAGGAACGGGTTTCAGGCACCTGGCAGTGCTGCAACGTGGCTCTGGAAAAAGGCTTTTGTTTCTATTTCGGCGGCGGCATGCATCACGCCCAGAAATCGTTTGGCAACGGCTTCTGTTTGCTTAACGACATCGTGATTGCCATCCGTAAACTGCAGGTGGACAAGCGCATCAAGACCGCCTGGGTGATCGACGTCGATGCCCACAAAGGCGACGGCACCGCGGCCCTGACGGCCGATGATCCGTCGATTGTTACCTTCAGCATCCACATGGGACGGGGGTGGCCGCTCGACGGTCCGGCCCAAGATGCGGCCGGTCGGCTCAATCCGTCTTTTATCCCCAGCGATATCGACATCCCGGTCTTTGCCGGTGAAAATCAATTGTATCACGTCAAACTCGAAGAGGGTCTTCGGGAATTGGCCACCCGGCCGAGGCCCGATATCGCGGTGATTGTCTCCGGGGCCGATCCTTACGAAAAGGACGAGCTGCCCTCGACCGCCGATTTGCAGCTGACGCTCGAACAGCTTTTCGCGCGCGATTGGACCGTCTATCAGTTTTTAAAAAAGCGCATGATCCCGCGGGCCTATCTGATGGCCGGCGGTTATGGTGAGCACAGCTGGGAGGTCTACACGCGGTTTCTGGAATGGGCGCTCATGGATCACCTCGAGATAACGTGAGAAAAGCGCGATCGGCCGACATCAGATCGTGCTGTCGAGTATGAGGGTCACCGGGCCGTCGTTGACCAGGCTCACCGCCATCATCGCCCGGAACCGTCCGGTCTCCACAACGATACCCTCTTGTCGCACTCGGCCCACGAAACAGTTGTAAAGCCGTTCGGCCAAAGCGGGTGGAGCCGCCTCGACGAACGAAGGTCGTCGGCCCTTGCGACAGTCCCCGTAAAGCGTAAACTGAGACACCACCAGCATTTCCCCGCCGGTATCCAACAGGGACCGGTCCATTTTACCCCCCGCATCCTCGAAGATCCTCAGGTAAGAAATCTTGCGCGCCAGGTCCTTGGCACCGGCGTCCGTATCCTGCCGGTGAACGCCGAGCAGCACCAGCATCCCGTGCCCGATACGGCCGACTTCCCGACCGTCGACGGATACGGCACATTCTTTTACTCTCTGAATCACGGCCCGCATCAATTAATGCCTACCTCTTTAAGTTAAGGTCGAGTTTCATGTTTCTATTTGCGGCGCTTGCGCCCCAGGGCCTCTGCGAAAGGATTGTTAAATGGACGGTTCGGTTTTTTTTCGGCTGCCTGTTGGCGATTCTCGCGTTTGGGCCGGCGGGGTTTTTTATTTTCCGAGGAGACCTTTACCCGCATCGGGGCCGTCTTCATCGAGAGCGCGATGCGGTTTCGTTCCAGATCGACCTCGAGGACCGTCACTTTCACCCGTTGTTGCACGGCAACGACATCGGTCGGGTTTTTGACAAACGCGTCGGCCATTTCGCTGATGTGAACCAGGCCGTCCTGATGGACGCCGATGTCGACGAAAGCGCCAAACGCGGTGACGTTGGTGACCACGCCCGGTAGGATCATGCCCGGCTTCAAGTCCGTGATCTGGTTGACATGACCGGCGAAGGCGACGGTTTCGAAATCTTTGCGGGGGTCGCGGCCCGGTTTGTCAAGTTCGGCCAGGATGTCCCGCAGGGTGGGCAGTCCGATCTTGTCGTCAACGTATCGCGTGAGGTCGATTTTTTTGCGGCGGCTTGCCTCCTGCATCAGTTCGGCGACACTGCAGTCTTGATCCCGAGCCATGGCGTCGACCACGGCATAGCTCTCGGGGTGCACGGCGCTGGCATCCAGTGGGTTGGCGCCACGCTGAATCCGCAGGAATCCGGCCGACTGTTCAAAAGCCTTGGGCCCCAGCCGCGGGACGCCTTTCAATTCCACCCGCGAGCTGAAAGGCCCTTTTTCGTTGCGAACGGCCACGATGGTGGCAGCCAACTGGGGGCCGAGCCCGGAGACGTAAGTGAGCAGTTCGACGCTGGCGCGGTTGACATCCACTCCGACGGCGTTGACACAGCTGATGACGACATCGTCGAGGGATTTTTTGAGGTCGGACTGGTCGACGTCGTGCTGGTATTGGCCCACGCCGATCGATTTCGGATCGATCTTGACCAGTTCGGAAAGCGGGTCCATCAGGCGTCGGGCGATCGACACCGATCCGCGTACGGTGAGGTCCAGGTCCGGGAACTCGCGGCGCGCGGCTTCCGATGCCGAATAGATCGACGCGCCGCTTTCGTTCACCAGAAGGACCGGAATAGCCGGGAGAGAGTCGA
>JBAVJU010000126.1:0-2765 GCA_049687935.1 Desulfobacterales bacterium
GATGGTGCCGGCAACGAGTTTATCTGTCCGATCGATGCGCTCAAGGACAGGGCCTCCGCCAGCGAAGAAGAGCTTGAAAATTGCGTGGACGATGGCGTTGTCGGCCGGTACGCCTCGAACATCGATGTCGAAGAGTGAAATGACGCTGCTGCTCAAGACACTCTATTGGGTCTTACTGACCGTGACGGTCTTCACCATTGGGGAGAAAAGTGCCGTGGCGATCGAAGAAGTGCCCTACACCGTCATCGAGCAAAGCGGGGCCTTTGAGCTCAGGCAGTACTCGCCGCACATCGTGGCCGAGACGATGGTCGAGGGCGCGTTCGACCAGGTCGGCAGCGAAGGCTTTCGCCGGCTGGCCGACTACATCAACGGCGAAAATCGGTCCAAGCAATCCATCGCTATGACCGCACCGGTCAACCAGGAGGCGCAGCCCGAAAAAATCGCCATGACCGCACCGGTGGGCCAGGAGAAATCGGGCGACAGATGGCGCATTACCTTTGTCATGCCGGCAAAATACACGCTTGGCACGCTGCCCGAGCCCGTCGATTCTCGTATAGAAATAAAGCAGGAGCCTGGTCGGCTGATGGCCGCGGTGCGCTATTCAGGCACCTGGAGCCGCAAGCACTATGAAGAGAACAAGGCGCGGTTGCTGGCATGGATCGAAGAGCGAGGCTTCAAGCAAACCGCAGAACCGGTGTGGGCGCGATACAACCCGCCCTTCATGCCCTGGTTTCTGCGGCGAAACGAAATTCTGATACCTGTCGATTCCCATTACTAAGTCGGTAAAAAAGCATTTAACTGCAAATGACACAACATACCTCCCTGCCTTCCAGTCGCGCCCGCGCTGAAGGGGCGCTCATTGGTCTTTTTATCGGCGACGCCTTGGCCATGCCGGCCCACTGGTACTACAACACGGCCGCCCTGCAGAGGGACTACGGCACCATATCCGACTATGTCCAACCGCGCAATCCACATCCCGACAGTATTCTGTGGCGCTCGCAGTATGCCTCCCCGGACCCCCGTTATGACATTCTTCACGATCAAGCGCGCTTCTGGGGCAAGCCCGGCGTGCACTATCACCAGTTCCTCAAGGCCGGTGAAAACACGCTCAACCTTAAACTTTGCCGTCATCTGATAAACTCGCTGCTGGAGAATAAGGGATACGACCCCGACGATTACCTGAAACGCTACATCGCCTTCATGACGACGCCGGGCAGCCACAGGGACACATACGTCGAGGAGTATCATCGCCATTTCTTTGCCCGATTGGCTGAAGGCCGATCGCCGCACAAATGCGGTGTTCAGGAAAAACATATCGGCGGTCTGGTCGGTCTGGTCCCGATCATCGTCTATTACCGTCACGAACCGCAAACAGCCGCAACGGCCGCCCGGAATCACATGGCCCTGACCCATCAGGGACCGCGTATGGAAAGGTCGGCCGATTTTTTAATCGAAACCCTGCAGCGGGTGTTGCGGGGAGAATCGCTTCAAGAAGTCCTGATGTCAGGGATGAAGACCCAGATCAATCCGCTCTTCGGCCACCCCTTTACGAAGTGGCTCGAACTGCCCGACGACGTGGTCGTGGGCCGGCGCCTCAGCACGGCCTGTTACGTGGAAGACGCGGTGCCGGCGGTGATCTACCTGGCTTACAAGTACGCTGAAAATCCAGAGCGGGGACTTGTCGTCAACACAAACCTGGGCGGCGACAACGCGCACCGGGGCGCGCTTCTGGGTGCACTTCTCGGTGCGGCCAACGGTTTGGCATCTTTTCCTGAACGGTGGGTGGAAGGCTTAGAGGACTCAGAGGCCCTTCGCCAACACATAAGGGGTGTGTCGACATCCTCGAACAACGGGTCTTTTCCCGCTGATGTCAACTGAAAACCGCTTCTGCTCCTTCTATCGGCGACGGAACTTTGACAGATGGCACAGCCGCACTGATCTTACCCACCCTCGTAAACATTCAGGCTCCTGAAAAGGGAGGAAAACTGAAATGTCAGATAATAAAAACACAACTATCGAAGGAAAATCCATACAACAGCTCGTAGAGAGCGCGATAAAATCCGAAATCGGCGACATCGATCAGCTGCCCCACAGCGTTGCGGCCCGGGTCCGTGACGTATACGGCGAATTCATACCGGTCTACACCGAGATGATCCGGATCAAGGGAAACCAGCACCGGGACCGGCGGCCGGCAATTCTTCCGATCGACCCCGACATGGTGGAAGACATGCTGCACTTCTTCTCGGATTACCAGCACCTCACCCGCGCCTTCAAGCAGCTCAATCGCGAGGTGAAAACCCTGATGGCGATGGACAGACATCGTGAGCCCCACCGCTACGACGAGTGGGCCGAAAATATCGTGTCCGGTGGCAACAGGCCCTCGCTCATGAATTCGATCCTCGAAGACTAGCAGTGATTAAGCGCCTTTTGTGCCGGTCATCATTTACCCCCGTATTCATTGTCCCGGCCTTGAAGAGAGATCAGCCCGTGAACGACATCCTTCAACTGAGTCCGAAAGGCCTGTATTGCGGCGATGGTGTCTTTTACATCGACCCCTGGCAGCCGGTCGACAAGGCCGTCATCACTCACGCGCACGCAGATCATGCCCGTTGGGGCTGCCGCCGCTATTTGTGCGCGGCAGACGGAAAAGACGTTCTGCAGGCAAGGCTGGGAAGCGATGTCCCCATCGAGACGCTGGATTACGGGGAAGTCAAGACCGTAAACGGCGTCGCGCTTTCCTTGCATCCGGCCGGGCACATCCGGGG
>JBAVJU010000127.1:0-10181 GCA_049687935.1 Desulfobacterales bacterium
TTCCACCCCCCGATCGGAACGACCCCAGCCCCCTGCTTACAGGGGAGGTTGGCTATGTCACGTTGCTCAAGCGTTACTATCCGGATGACCAGCCCAACTTCGTCGGGTTGGAGGGTTTTATCAACGCACGTGTCCTGGTCGAAGGGCTCGAACGGGCCGGGCCCGACCTAAACCGTGAAAGGTTCATAGATGCACTCGAGTCGATCCGTGATTTTCCATTGGGTTTGGACATTAACATCGCCTTCAGCCCCAGCGACCACCAGGGACTGGACCGCGTTTATTTCACCAGATTGGAGAATGGCCAGTTCTCCCTGATCAAAAATTGGGCAGACATCAAAGCCCAGCTTGTTGCCTCAAATTGAGCCGGCCATGAAGCAGGATATGCTCAGGGAAGCGACGAAAAGCTTTCGAAATATCAGCCTTAAAAACAGAATCTTCTTTTCCATCCTGGTGGTTATCCTGGTCATTAGTGCCACTATTGCGCTGCTCGCCCGCTGGATCCTCGTGTCCACTCTGATTTCCGAACTCGAGTTGCGCGGGATCGCGATTGCCCGTACGATTGCCGGGCGCAGCAGCGGATACATTCTGGACAAGAACTATCCCGAACTCCTCAACCTGATCTTCGATGAGGCGAAACTCAAGGAACGCCAGCATCTTGTCTCATACATCTTCGTGAGCGATCCCGAAGAACAGGTTCTGAGCCATACCCTGACCCGTTCGTTCCCCGAGTCCCTTCGCCTCGCCAACAGCGTACCTCCGGACGAGTCCAAGAGCGTACGCCTGTCGCAGTTCGGCGAACAAAAGGCCTATGATATCGCCATACCCATTACCCAGGGAATCTACCGCATCGGAACGGTTCATGTGGGCCTCAGCAAGGCTCACATCGATCAGCTGGTCGCCAAACTGCGATTCACGTTTCTCGGATTCCTCTCCCTGGTTATTGTCATTATTTTCATTATCAGTCTGCGTCTGGCCAAGAATATCACCATGCCGATCTCTAAACTGACCCGGATTTCTGATGAATTGAGCAAGGGCAACTTTGACGTGAAACTTGACTTCGAGCTGGGTTCCAAGGCCGGGGAGCCGATGGAATGCCCCGCGTTTGTCAACACCGATTACCCTTGCTTGCATCTGGACGGGATAAGAGACGACCTTCCCGAAACGCTTCCGATTTGCCGGGATTGCCCTTTTTACAGACGCCAAAAAGGCGATGAGGTTACACAGCTGGCGGATTCTTTCCACAATATGATTTGGAGCATCCGGCTTTACCGACGGCGCCTGAGAGAGTCTGAGAGAAAATACCGGTCGCTTTTCGATAGCGGTCCGGACCCTATTTTTGTCGTCAACCACAGAACTTTTGAGATCATCGATGCCAATCCTCGGGCCGTAGAGGTTTACGGCTATAATCGGGAAGAGCTGATTGGGAAACCTTTCACGCAGCTGGCACCGGAGCACACCCATGAATATTTTCAAGCACTGCAGGAGCAGAGCGACGACCAGGGATTGATCAGTTATCCCAAGGCGCTTCATTATCAGAAAGGCAACAAACCGTTTTACGTCAACCTGCACGCCTGCAATATCACCTACAAGGGTCAGCCGGCTATCGTTCTGGCTTCGACCGACATCACCGAAATGATCGAAAAGGACGCCCAACTGATTCAGGCCAGCAAGATGAAATCCTTGGGCGAAATGTCAGCCGGGATTGCCCATGAACTGAATCAGCCGCTCAACGCTATCAAGATGGGGAGTGATTTCCTGGCCATGATGTCCGAGCAAAGACGTGATATTCCTCCGGCTGATCTCCATCAGGTGGTCAGCGAGATCAGCACCCAGGTCGATCGGGCAGCCGAAATCATCAACACGCTTCGCTCTTTCGGCCGAAAGGCCGATCTGGTTATGGAGCGGGTATGCATCAACAAGCCCATTCGGGCGGTTTTCTCACTCGTCGGCCGCCAGTTCGAACTGGACAACATTCGCATCGAGCTTCAGCTCTCCGATGAAATCGCTCCGATTATGGCCCACGACAACCGGCTGCAGCAGGTCTTTTTCAATCTGGTAGCCAACGCCCGCGACGCCATCAATGAAAAAAACGAAAGAAAAAACGGTCCGGAAGCCGGTCGGATTGTGATCCGCACCTACCAAGAAGAAAACCAGGTGGTGGCCGAGGTCGAGGATGACGGCATCGGAATCAATGATGAGGTTCGGGACAAGATATTCGAACCATTTTTCAGTACCAAGGAAAGAAGCAACGACATGGGGCTGGGATTGGCCATTACGTACGGTATCGTCAAGGACTTCGGGGGCGACATCCAACTCACGAGCCGGAAAACGCTTGGTGCCACGTTCAGACTCATCTTTGCCGCAGTTTGAATGGACGAGGTTTCCACCGAGTTAGTCTTGTCCGGAAACGGTCCGTACCGCTATCTTTACCCGTAAACAATAGCGTGTCGGAGCGACTGACGCAGCCGCAGTTAGGAAACGAGATGGAAAAAGTTCTGGTGATCGACGATGAGAAACCCACCTTGATGATGTTTCGTCTGACCCTGGAGGCCTATGGCTTCGATGTGCTCACGGCTGAAAACGGCCGAGAGGGATTGGAAATTTTCAGTCATGACCGGCCCCGCATCGTGCTGACTGATATAAAGATGCCCGGAATGAACGGGATAGAGGTTCTGAAGCGAATCAAGGAGATCGACCCGACGGCCGAGGTGATCGTGATCACAGGGCACGGGGATATGGATCTTGCTATCCAGGCGCTGAACCTGGATGCGACCGACTTCATCAACAAACCAATCCAACGTCAGCTCCTTGAGCAGGCACTTGAACGCGCCCGCGAGCGTCAACGCCTCAGCGTAGAACAGATTCATGAAATCGTTCTGGAACCGGCTGAATATGCCGCAGTCCTTATCATCCGTGGCAATGTCTCCGCGAAAAACGAAAGCCGGTTTCAGACCTTGTTCCACGAAGCCGCTGCTCTCGAAAAGCCAAGGATCGTTTTGAATTTTCTCGAGAGCGCCGCCGTAAATGGCGCTGGAATAGCCGTTTTGACGCAACTGTTGCTGGAAAGCCAGAAAGAGGGGCGCCACGTGGTGGTAGCCGGTCTATCGGAAAATCTCAGAAAAGTCTTTGACATTGTGGGTCTTTCCAAGCTCGTGCCCATGGCGGATTCGCTCGCCGAGGCCCTGACGGTATGACCGGTCTGCCCGGCGCTGACGGGCTGAGTCCATCGGATACTCTTCAAAAAAACAAAATCGAATCGAGGAGAATACCCCCATGAAATCCTTGCGGCAGATTGTGAATGTCATTACAATCTTAGGGTTGTCAGCCGCGATCTTTTCGGTTGCGCCGGCCTTTTGCGGAAACCTTCCGAAAAAGGGGGAAACCCTCCCTCCCTTGGAACTGCAGGCTCCCTCTTCAGCAAAGGAACAGTCTTACCTCGGCATCACAGGCCAGACGTTTCGGATCGGTGACATCAGCTGTCGATTGCTCCTGATGGAAGTAATCGGCGTTTACTGCCCGGGATGTTACCGGCAGGCGCCTCTGTTCAATACTCTCTTCAGCCGAATCGAAAAAGGCAAACTAAAAGGTCAGGTCAAAATGTTGGCCGTAGCCGCCGGCGGCAGCGTGACAGAAATCCAGTACCTCAACGAACAGGGGCCCTACAGCTTTCCGGTTGTCCCCGATCCCTCTTTTTTGGCGCATAAGCTGCTCGGGGAGCCGCGTACGCCCTTTACCATGTTGGTCGACCCCCAAGGCAAAGTGCTGCATACCCACATGGGTGTTGTCGAGGACATCGACGCCTTCCTGAAGCTCGTCACCGCACTGGTTCATTGAACACCATGGCATCTCCTCCCGATTCTTCTTTCCAGGACGCGATTGCGGCGGTAACCCGGACACAGCAAGAGCTGGACAAGCGGATTTTCCATCTCAATACCCTCTACGAAACCGCACACGAGCTTTCCGGCCTCAACCAACCGCGGAAGATGATGGAAACCTTTCTGCTGTCGGCCATGGGTATCTTCGGGATAACTGAGGGACTGGTTATCTTGATCAATACCCGCACATATCAGGGCCACTTGTTCCACCGGGGATTCAGTAAAGAAGAAGTCGCAGCGTGTGAACGCAACCTGACGCGTATAGCCCGGCACTATCTGCCGCCGGAAGGGTCACCCATCGGCGCCTCTTCGGCCCAGCTTGTTGCGGAGGGACAAGCTGACAAATCAGAGCTTCTGCCGGCTTCGGCCGAATTGTTGATCAAACGGATGGTCGACGAAACCTTTGCCGTGATTGTGGCACTGGGGAAAAACATTACGGGAAGTCAACCCGCAGATGCCGATGTCGAAACCTTGCTCAGTTTGACCGGTACGCTGACAAACGCCTTGGCCCAGACGCTCTCCGACCGCCAGATTCAAAACCTCAACGCTGATTTGGTTCGGCAGAGCACGGCACTCGAAGACGCGCGCCACCAGGCCGGCCTGGCTCGCGAGAACCTGGATCGGCAGATCTTTCACCTTCACACGCTTTACGAATTCACGGCCGAATTGAGTCCGATCATCTCGACCGGGTCGCTCATGGAAACCTTTCTTCTCATGGTCATCGGTACCCTCGGATTGAGTCAAGGCGTCGTTCTACTGTGTGATCGTGAAAACCGAAAATGCCAATGCGTCAGCCGTGGAAGCGACTTTGGCGCGGGATCGAGTTTCGAAGAGGATGATAAGCGGTTTTACCAAGCCTTTCAATGCGCCGAGGATCGTCGTCTCGATCCCATGTCGGTCACCTTTGTAAGCGAACCGGAGCGGGTGTTTCCTCAAGCTGAAACGGGATTTCCCGTCAACACCGCTTTCCTTTTTACGGTGCACAGCACGTTGCTCGGACTGGCCGGCCTGGGCAGGCCAACAAGCAAGACCGCCTTAAATGACGACGAAAAGGCGCTCTTACGCGGTCTTACAGCCAACTTTATGGTATTCCTCAAAAATGCCCGTGCCTTCGAAACGATTCAAGCGCTGAACATAGACCTTCGCAACACCAATGAAGATCTTCGCCGGACGATCACCGATCTGACCGATGCCCGCAATCAGATCCGGCTTCTGGAGCTGGCCAGAAGCCGGTTGAAACAGATGGTGCAGCGGGAAATCGAACGCGTCAGTCGGTTCCGCGTAACCGATGTCCTGCTGATCATTCTCATCGCAGCACTTCTGTCCCTGCCGTTTAACTATGCCAGCCCGAACAAACTCAAAATGCTGCCGGAGTCTTTTTTCGTCGACGCCCCCGCCTCGATCGATGCCGTTGCGGCCCGGCAGCTCGCGGCCAGGGGGGAGGCGGTCGTTGTCGATGCGCGACCCGCGGAACTTTTTACGCAAAAGCACATTGCCGAAGCCATCAACATTCCCGCAGCCCTTTTCGAGATTATCTTTCCCATGAAACTTGGCCGCATGCTCAATCCCGAACAGGAAATTATTGTATACGGGCGGACCGTCAGCAAACACTACGACGAGGATGTCGCACACCGTTTGCTCCAGCGTCACGACAAGGTCAAAATTCTGGAAGGAGGGCTTCAGGACTGGGAACGGAAAGGATACCCTGTTACGCCATGAAATGCCTCGAATGGCTGAAAAACGGCCTCACTCATCCGGTTTTGGGACTTTTTTTAAGAGTTTACGTGGGTGGGGTCTTTATCTATGCCAGTATGTACAAAATCAACTATCCAGCGGAGTTTGCCGAAACCATCGCGGCTTACCAGCTGATTCCCTACTGGGCGATAAACCTTACGGCATTGATCCTGCCCTGGATCGAGCTGGTCGCAGGTGTGCTGCTCATTCTGGGAATTCGAACAAAATCAGCGGCGGCCGTGATAGGGTTTTTGCTGTTGGTCTTCAGCCTGGCGATTCTGGTGACGATGGTTCGGGGCATTCCCATCGGCTGTGGCTGCTTTACTTCGGTGGATGAGCCCATGGGGTGGCGAACTCTGGTGCGCGATCTCATGTGGTTGGCCATGACCCTGCAGGTGTATGTGTTTCCCTCGGCACTGCGGGCGGAAAACCGGTTGTTCAAATCACTGCGGGAGGCGGAGGCGTGAAGGGCAAAACGCGACGGCTTATCGGGCTGATGCTGGTTTTCATAGCGACGATTTGGTCCTGTGGCACTGGACCGGATTGGGGGGGGAAATACATTGCTGTACACAGCTCTGATGCGGCGGCGGCCGTGACGCTGATATTGGCGGCCGGCGGCAAAGGCCAGTGGATTATCGACCAGGAGAGCACTCCCCTGCAGTGGGAGGAGCGCAGCGGCGCCTTGTGGCTGCATTTCAAAACCGGCGGCGTGGTGATCGCCAGGCCCAATCCTGCGGATCAAACGCTCACCGTCGAGATTCCCGGAGCAGATTCACTTTTACTGCGTAAAGTAAAATAGTGACAGGTATGTTCCAAGTGAAAGGTTAAACGGATTACGCGACCTATGTTTCCTTTTTTCGAACATCCGGTCCACGGCTGCCATCAGGCACATTCTTGGCCCGGATACTTTCGACTAAATTCATCGAAGTCATCCGGGGTAAAAATTTCGGCAAAGCGGCGACCACCGGTGCTCCGCTGTTTATAAAGGGTCAGACAGTCTGCGACGATCTGCAGTACCTCATCCTCGGCGTATATCCCCGGCAGTTCTCTGGCCAGGCGGGGATGGCGACCGAGTTTTCCACCCAACTGGACCCGGAAGCCCCGGCAGGTACTTTGAAGGGCATCGGACGGGCACACGGCGACACAGCGGCCGCAGTTCAGGCAGCGCCGGGAATCAATCGAGGGCGACGGCCCATCTCCCTTCAGAACGACAGCCGCTTCACTGCAGGCCTCGACACAGGCCGCGCAATTTGTGCAGTCCCCATCGCCGGATTCGGGGACCGCTGCTCCGATGATGCCGATGTCTTTGATCTGGGGCTGTGAGCAGGCATTGGGACAATCCGCCAGGCTGACTCTGAATTCATGGTGATACTTGAGATCGCCCTTCACCGACTGCTTTAAAAAACCGAGCAGATCCGCTTTTTTAAGATGCGTTTCGATCCGGGCCACCAGTTGATCCCCGGCTACGGCGCGGTTCGGACAGCCGCTGGGCCCGAAGCAGGTTTCGACCCGGTAGCCCTGGATGTCCTCTTGCTGGCCGGCCAGAAACCGTTTCTGGGTGGCCTTGACCTCTGCCGGAGACACCACCGGTATCCCGGCCGTAAGGGCTTCCTTTTCCACCCGCGCCCGTACTTTTTTTCGGACGAAGAAAGGTACTTTTTTCAACAGATCTTCTGCTTCTGCGGTCCACTTCATGACGAGATCCACCTAGAATCGATTACAGAAGATTGACACGTACTTCACATTCAAAATTTTCTTTTGATGCTAATGACCCCACAGCAGACTGTCAAGATTTCGGGCAGCCACCCATTGTAGCTTTTGATCGGCCCCGCAAGCCAGATTCAGCGGAGGCAGACGATCTCGGTACAGCGGTCCTGTACGGCGACTTCGAACCGGGTACGAGTGCCGGTTAGTGCCGGTGCGATGGCGTTCAGGGCTGTGTCGGGGGTGTTGTTGGTTTCACTGAGATGGGCCAGGATGACGTGGTCGAGTTCGGCATGGGCGACCTCACACAACAGGTGCCTGGAATCGGTGTTGGAGAGGTGCCCCAGCCGGCTCTGGATGCGCTGCTTCAACGGCCAGGGGTAGGGCCCGTCGATCAGCATGCGGGTATCGTGATTGGCTTCCAGAATCAACGCCCGGCAGCCCTTCAGGTGCTCTGTGACCATTGTGGTCACCACACCCAAATCGGTTGCAAGGCCGAGTTTAATGCCGTTCGTTTGAATGGTGAAACCGGCCGGATCTTCCGCATCGTGGGACAGGGAAAACGGGTGGATGTGAAGGTTGTCGATCTGAAACCTGGTGCCGCAATCAAAGGTGTTCACGCGGTGGAGCCGGCCGATTCGTTTCGCCGCGCCGGCGGTTTTGCGGTTGAGGTAGACCGGCAGACGGTAGCGGCGTGACAGCACGCCCACGCCGTTTATGTGATCGGCGTGCTCGTGCGAGACGATAATGGCCTGCAGCCGGTCCGCCGCCAAACCGCGCGATCCGAGGCGGCGTTCGATCTCGATCCCGGAGAGACCCGCATCGATCAGGACCGCGGTTTGCCCGTCGGAGATGTAGATGGCGTTGCCCTTGCTGCCGCTGGCCAGCACGCAGACGGCCAGTTTGTAACCGGGTTCAGGGGCGTCTGCGTTGATCGAGGGCGCATCTGCGCACATATGATCGTCCGATTATTTTCCGGTGTGTCCGAACCCGCCGCAGTTGCGGCCGGTTTCTTCGAGCGATTCGACGACCGTGATACGGGGCTGGCAAACCGAGTGGATGACCATCTGCGCCACCCGGTCACCGCGCCGGAAGGTGTAGGGAGATTTGCCGAAGTTGATGGCGGCGATTTTGATTTCGCCGCGGTAGTCGGCGTCGATGGTGCCCGGGGCATTGATCAAGCCGATTCCGTGACGGACCGCCAGGCCGCTGCGGGGTCTGATCTGAGCTTCGTACCCTGAAGGCAGGGCCATCGCCAGGCCGGTGGGCAGCAGGGTCATGTCACCGGGAGCGAGAACCAGCGGCGTGTCAAGCGCGACGGCAAGGTCCATTCCCGCGGCACCGGGAGTCATGTATTGCGGCAGGGGAATGTCGGCGTCCTTGTGGGGGCGAAGCCGGCGGAATCTGATTTCCAGGCGGTCATTCATCGTTTAGGTCAATGTGGCGTTGAATGCGTGTGGAGAATCTGTTCAGGTCGGCAGCAAATCCGCAAAGGACTCGTTTCCGTTCAGCGGACCGAGTGCGGTCAGGGCCAGACGGTCTTCCCGGAACAGCTCCACGGCTAGATCACCGATGTCAGCGGCCGTAATGGCTTCGACCTGGTCGATAATTTCCTGAAGCGGCACGCTGCGGCCGAAGTTGATCTCATTTTGCGCCAAGCGCACCATCTGGTTGTCGACGCTTTCCGAAGCCAGCAGGAGGTTGCCCTTGGTGTAGTTCTTGGCGTCTTTCAGTTCGGCGTCATCAACCGGGTGTTTCTTGAGCGTGCGCATTTCTTCCATGATCAGGCCGACGGTTTCCCGCACCTTGTCCGGCTGAACCCCGACATAGGCGCCGAACATGCCGGTGTCTTCGTACGATGAAATAAAGGAGTAGACCGCATAGGCGAGACCGCGGAGCTCCCTGATCTTTTGGAAGAGTCGGGAGCTCATGTTTCCGCCGAAGATCGTGTTCAGGAGTGAAAAAGCATACCGTTTCGGGTCGGTGATCGAAACCCCTCGTGTTCCCAAACAGATATGGACTTGTTCGAGGTCCCGCTGATGCAGTTTGATCTGCGGATAGCCTTCCGGTGTCTTGCGCCCCGGAAAACCGGGTCCGGTATTAACGGCGGAAAAGGCCGGGCCGACCTGCTCGACGATTCTCTCATGGCTGATGTTGCCGGCCACCGCGACGACAATGTGGCTGGGTTGGTAGAAACGGTTGAAAAACCCTTTTATTTTCTCGGATGTGAAGGCAAGAATGTTGTCCCGGGTGCCGAGAATGGACCGTCCCAGCGGATTGTCGCCCCAAAAAGCACTACCCGAAAGAACGTGGACATACTCTTCCGGGTTGTCCTCGACCATGCCGATCTCCTGAAAGATGACCGGCCTCTCTTTGATGACTTCTTCTTCGGCGAATTCGGAGTTCAGAAAGATATCGGTCAGAATGTCCACCATCGTGTCAAAATGCGTGTCCATGACGCGGGCATGGTAGCAGGTGTTCTCGAAACTGGTGAAGGCATTGGTGTGCCCGCCGATGGCATCGAACTCCTTGGCGATCTGAAACGCCGTGCGTTTGCGGGTGCCTTTGAAGATCATGTGTTCGATCAGGTGGGAGAGACCGTTTTCGGAAGCGGACTCATCCCGGGCACCCACATTGACCCAGACGCCCATGGAGACACTGCGCACAAAAGGCATGGTTTTGGTCAGGATCCGCACCCCGTTTGGGAGGGTGGTTTTTTTCGCTGAAGACGGTTTCATCCGCTATTCCTGCACCGCCTTGTGGCTCAGGCGGATTTTGCCGTCCCGACTGATTTCAAGGACCTTGACTTTTAGCTTCTGGCCTTCCTTGACGACATCGGAGACGTTTGTGACCCGATGGTTGGCCAAC
>JBAVJU010000128.1:0-3252 GCA_049687935.1 Desulfobacterales bacterium
GTGTACTTTAGAGGGGGGAGCCGGGACAACGGAACCCGCTTAAGGCGCGCTTGGTGAAGTTTCGCTTTCTGACGAAGTCGAAAAAAATGGTCGGTTGACGAATGCCGGTCCTGTAGGACGAAAAAACATGCTGGTTTTAGGCTTGCAGGGCAGCCCCCGAAAAAAGGGTAATACCCGTTTTCTCCTGTCGACGCTGCTGGATGAAGCTGGGCGACTGGGGGCGAGGACACAAACTATAGAGGTCGCCAGCCGCAACATCGTTCCGTGTAAAGAGCTCGTCGTCTGTGAGAAAAGGGGGTTTTGCCCCATCGATGACGACATGAAGCACGGCATTTACGCCTTGCTGCGTGAAGCCGATGTCATCCTGTTGGCCAGTCCCGTGTTTTTTTACAACGTGACGGCCCAATTGAAAGCGCTGATCGATCGCTGCCAAACCCTCTGGGCACGCAAATACCGGTTGAGGCTGGCCGATCCGGCCCGAAAGTACCGCCGCGGATTTTTACTGGCGGCCGGCGCCACCCGGGGGCGGAATCTTTTCGAGGGCATGAAGCTGACCGCCCAATATTTCTTCGATGCCATCGGTGCCGAGTTTGCCGGCAGCTTGACCTATCATGGTATCGAGGGGCCCAAAGACATGCAAAACCATGCGACGGTGCGTGATGACATCAAGCAAGCCGCCCGGGACCTGCTCGAACCGTTGGCAAACCGCCAGAAAGTACTGTTCGCCTGCCGGGAAAACGCCTGCCGCAGTCAGATGGCTGGTGCGTTCGCCCAACACTACGCCGGAGACCGAATCGATGTAACCACCGGCGGCAGCCAACCGGCCGGCACCGTCAATCCGATTATGGTGGAGGTGATGCAGGAGAAGGGCATCGACATGGCCTTCCGCAGCCCGCAAACAATCGAATCCGCCCTGCACAACGGATCGCCGCGGATCATCGTCACCATGGGGTGCGGGGAAGCCTGCCCGCATGTTCCCGGTGCCCGGATGCTGGATTGGGACCTGTCTGATCCGTCAGATCAGGGACTGGAGTCCATGCGCGAGGTCCGGGACCAGATCGAAGATAACGTGAAAAAACTCGTTCAAGAATTTCCGAAAGCATAAACTCAGAGCCAATTGTCAATCAATTAAAGGAGGTATGAAAACATGGATAAATACGTATGTACGGTTTGTGGGTATGTTTACGATCCGGCACTGGGTGACCCTGACAACGGTGTGGCAGCCGGCACTAAATTCGATGACCTTGCCGATGACTGGGTTTGCCCGGTTTGCGGAGCGGGCAAAGAGGATTTTGAAAAAGAGTAACGACAGATCCGTCATCAGTTGACAATACCCTGTTTCGGCAAAACAATAGGATGCCCTTTTTATCATTTCCCTGCGGCGATGACGAAAAGGGCATCATTTGTTCGGCCTCGACCGAATTCAACGCAAAACACTTACCGCCGGATAGAAGGAAGTTGAAATGAAAGCAATCGAAATTGCACCGGGCATCTACGATGTGGGTGTCAATGACTGGAATATCAGTGACTTTCACGGATATTCAACCCCATTTGGAACAAGTTACAATGCCTATCTGGTCCTGGATGAAAAGATTGCGCTGATCGATACGGTCAAGAGCGAGTTCGCCGATGAGCTTCTTTACAACATTGCCAAGGTTGTCGATCCGAAAAAAATCGATCTCGTCATCAGCAATCACACTGAAATGGACCATTCCGGCAGTCTCACACGCATCATGCACCGCATCGGCGAAGACAAACCGCTCTACTCTTCCAAAATGGGCGAAAAAAATCTGCAGCGGCACTTTCACCGCAAGCTGAACTATCAGCCGGTGGCCAACGGGCAGGAGCTCTCCATCGGTCGACGCACATTTACTTTCTTGGAAACCCGGATGGTGCATTGGCCGGACAGCATGTTCACCTATCTGAAGGAGGACAGGATTCTGTTTTCCAGCGACGGGTTCGGGCAGCATTACGCCGGACACGAGAAGTTCGATGATCAGATCGGCGATGCCATTATGCCGCATGCGAAAAAATATTTTGCAAACATCCTGATGCTCTATGCCCCCCTGATTCTCAAGCTCATCGAAAAGGTGACCGAAATGGGGCTTGGAATCGACATGATTTGTCCGGACCACGGGGTGATTTGGCGTAAAAACGCGTCGAGGATAATCGAGGCCTACGGCCGCTGGAGCCGCCAGGAATCAAAGCCCAAGGCGCTTGTCATCTATGATACCATGTGGCACAGCACCGAGATGATGGCCAATGCCATCGCCTCCGGCATCAGCGCCGAAGGCGTGGATGTCCGGCCCATGTACCTGCGCAAATGGCACCGCAGTGACATCATGACCGAGGTGCTCGATGCGCGGGCCGTGGTGGTCGGCTCCCCGACCCTCAACAACGGCCTGTTCCCTACGCTGGCCGACTTTTTAACTTACATGAAAGGCTTGAAACCAAAGAACAAGATCGGAGCCGCCTTCGGGTCCTATGGTTGGAGCGGTGAAGCCGTCAAGCTGATCGAAAAAGAGCTGGTGGACATCGGTATCGAGCTGGTCGCACCGGGTCTCAAAGTGCAGTATGTGCCTGACGGCGAGACATTGGATGCGTGCTATGAATACGGGCAGAAGATCGGTAAGGCGGTCACCGGTTAAAAACCATGAAGATACCCGTTGTCGAATTGAGCGATTGCATCAAATGTGAGGTCTGCGTTGAAGTCTGTCCGGCCGTATTCAGGATGAACGATGCGGGTTACATCGACGTGGTTGATTTATCTTCCTATCCGGAACCCGAAGTTGAAGAGGCGATCAAAAACTGCCCGGCGGATTGTATATACTGGGCCGAGATTTGATCAGTCGGTCGCTTCATTCATAGGCCGGATTGGACCATTTGCCGGTTAGTCCGCTATTCGGTTGGTCGGTTTGTCCGTCCGGCGGTTCAGCGGATGCTGGTCAAACATTCGATTCGTTTCCAAGGAGGAGCAAATGAAAAAAACCGCACTGTTTGTTTTCAACGGGGACCCGATGTGTTTCATTCACGTTTTGCTGAATGCTTTGGACCTGCAGTCGAAAGGTCGTGAGGTGCGGATCGTGGTCGAAGGTGCGGCGACTAAACTCTTGCCGTCTCTTGCCGAAGCTGACAACCCGCTGCACGGGTTGTGGGAAAAGACCAAAAATGCTGGTCTTGTGGAAGGCGCCTGCAAGGCCTGCTCGCAGAAAATGGGAACCGCCGGAGCGGCCGGGTCCCAAGGCCTGGCCC
>JBAVJU010000129.1:0-2304 GCA_049687935.1 Desulfobacterales bacterium
CTGCCGGAGGGCGTCGCCGCAGAGCTCGCCGGACGCGGTCATCGATTGATGCGGGATCCACCGACCCGACTTTTCGGCGGTGCCCAGCTCATCGCCTGCCTGCCGACTGGATATTGCGGGGCCTCCGACCACCGTAAGGACGGTCAGGCCGTGGGATTTTAGGGTTCACGAAAGAATAAGTTCGCCATTTGAGGCGTTGAGGCGCTTCATCCAAACCCTATGAAGAATGACAATGGATGATAACATTATTACTATCTCCGTAAATGACATTTTTGTTGACGCTAAACTCGGCACAAGCGCAACGACCGTCAAAATTATAAAAGCGCTGCCCTTCAATAGCGCTGTCAATACCTGGTGCGACGAAATCTATCTCACCGCACCGGCACAGATTAAAAAACCCTTTACAAGCTTGAGAGCTTTTCCTAAGCTGCGAGAAAGATCGGATTGAGCGGTCGGGCCGAATATGTGCAGCGGCATCATTCTCACCTTCAACTTTCGTCAACTCAACCAATAATCGAATTTTCATCAGGGAGTCGACCATGGAACACCAGTATGACGTCGTCATCGTGGGAGCCGGCTTATCCGGCCTGCGGGCAGCCATCGAGCTGGGTGAAGGCACAAAGGTGGCCGTCCTGAGCAAGGTCTTTGCCACACGCTCCCATTCCGGTGCCGCCCAGGGCGGAATCGGCGCTGCCCTGGGAAACGAAGAAGAAGACAACTGGGAATGGCACATGTTCGACACCGTCAAGGGCAGCGACTACCTCGGCGACCAGGATGCGATAGCCATCATGACCCAGGATGCCCCCAAAATTGTTTATGAATTGGAGCACATGGGTGTGCCTTTCAACCGCACGCCGGAAGGCAGAATCGCCCAGCGCGCTTTCGGTGGCCACACCAGCAACTTCGGCAAAGCCGCCGTCAAGAGGGCCTGTTATGCCGCCGACCGCACGGGCCGGGTGATCCTAGACACCCTCTGGGAAAAGTGTCTGCAACGCCGTGTTGAATTTTTCAATGAATTCCAACTGCTTTCCCTGATCGTCAAGGACGGGCGCTGCTGCGGTCTGACGGCTTATGAACTGGCCACCGGCAAAATCCACGTATTCAACAGCAAGGCCGTGCTGCTGGCCACCGGTGGTGCCGGGAAGGTTTTCAAAACCACGTCCAATGCCATGGCGTCAACCGGAGATGGAATGGCGATCGCCTATCGCGCCGGTGCGCCATTGGAGGACATGGAGTTCATCCAGTTCCATCCCACCGGCATCTACAAGCTGGGCATTCTCATCAGCGAGGCCGCGCGGGGCGAAGGCGGCATCCTGCGCAACAGCGAGGGCGAACGTTTCATGGAACGCTATGCCCCCACGATCAAAGACCTGGCACCGCGCGACATGGTTTCGCGCTGCATCCTGAAAGAGGTGCGCGCCGGACGCGGGATCGGCGGCAAGGATTACGTCCACCTCGACCTGACCCACCTGGGAGCCGAGGTCATCGGGCAAAAATTGGTCGAGATCATCGAATTCGCCAAAACATACGGCGGCGTGGACGCCCGCAAGGAGCCGATCCCGGTCCAACCCACCTGCCACTACATGATGGGCGGCATTGCCGCCGACGCCGATGGGCATGTCGTTCTGGATGACAAGAACACCCCCTTTCCGGGCTTGTATGCCGCCGGTGAATGTGCCTGTGTCTCGGTTCACGGGGCCAATCGACTGGGCTGCAACTCGCTGCTGGACACCCTGGTATTCGGACGACGATCGGGCATCGAGATCCGAAAATTCATCAATGCGACCGGCATGTGTACCATTCCCAACGACCTGGAAGATCTGGAAGCCGCTAAAATCAGATATCTAATGGAAAAAGACGGCACCGAAAAACTAGGCCCGATCCTGCAGGAAATGCAAGCCGTGATGATGAACAACGTTTCGGTCTTTCGGCACAAGGAAACCCTGGAGGAGGCGCTGCAAACCATCCGTTCGCTGAAGGAACGTTTCCACGATATCGGCGTCCACGACAAGGGCAGCTGCTTTAACCGCGAGTTGCTGGATGTCATGGAGCTTCGACACATGCTGGATCTGGCTGAGGTCATGACCCTTGGAGCCCTTCATCGGGAAGAGAGCCGCGGCGCCCATTCCCGCGAAGACTTCCCCGAACGGGACGATCAGCGATTCCTGGTTCACACCATGGTTCGCTACAAAGAGCAGGCAGAACCGCAACTGTTCACCAAACCGGTCAATATCTCCCGATTTGAACCCAAAGAGAGGAAGTATTAAGATGAAGGCCACCTTTGTCATCTTTCGCTTCGATCCC
>JBAVJU010000130.1:0-3823 GCA_049687935.1 Desulfobacterales bacterium
CCCGGCATGTACGAGCGCAAGGTCAATCACGGGGTGGTCATCATCGCCACCGGCGCCAACGAATACCGGCCCCGGGAATATCTCTATGGCCAAAGCGAGCGCGTCGTCACCCAGGTGGAGCTGGCCCGGCGCCTGAAAGATGCCGGCGCGGCCGACCTGAACCAGGTGGTGATGATCCAGTGCATCGGGTCGCGCAACGAAGAGAACCCGAACTGTTCCCGGATCTGCTGCCAGAGTGCCGTCAAGAATGCGCTCAAGATCAAGACCCTGAATCCGGAGGCCCAGGTTTTCGTGCTCTACCGGGATATCAGGACTTACGGACTGTTGGAGGATTACTACAAGGCGGCCAGAGACAAAGGCGTTCTCTTCTTCCGGTTCGATCCGGACAACCCGCCGGCAGCCGAAGCCGTCGAGGGCGGGGTGCGGCTCACCTTCAAGGATCACATCCTGGGGCGGAACCTGCAGGTGGATGCCGATCTGCTGGCCCTCAGCGCCGGGATGGTGGCGGCGGACACGGAAGAACTCGCCTCGATCGTCAAACTGGCCCGAACGGCGGAGGGATACTTCATGGAGGCCCACGTCAAGTTGCGGCCGGTCGACATGGCCACCGAAGGGATATTTGTCTGCGGAACCGCTCACAGCCCGAAACTGCTGTCCGAGACCATCGCTCAGGCCTACGCCGCGGCATCCAGGGCGACGACGTTTCTCTCGCAGCGCCAGTTGACCTTATCGGCGGTCACCGCCCGAGTGACTGCCGATCTGTGCGCGGCCTGCCTCATCTGCGTCCGCTCTTGCCCCTACGGGGTGCCGAAAATCAACGCCGACGGCGTCAGCGAAATCGACGAGGCGTTGTGTCACGGCTGCGGAATCTGCGCCGCGGAGTGCCCGGCCAAGGCCATCGAGCTCAACTGGTATGAAGACGATCAGATACTGTGCAAGGTCGAATCCTTGCTGGAGGGAGTCCTATGAAGCCAGACTTTGATCCGATCATCATCGCGTTTTGCTGCAATTTCTGAGGGTACACAGCGGCGGACCTGGCAGGTTCGATGCGCATGACCTATCCCATATCCATCAAGATCATACGGGTACCCTGCACCGGCAAGGTCGACAGCCTCCACATGCTGCGGGCCATGGAGAAAGGCGCGGACGGGGTTTACGTGGTCGGGTGCCGCGAAGGCGACTGCCACTACAACAGCGGAAACTTCAGGGCCCGCAAACGGGTGGAGCAGGTCCGGCAGATCCTCGACACCATCGGCATCGGCGGCTACCGGGTGCGCATGTGCAACCTGTCTTCCAGCGACGGGCCGCTTTTCGTGAAGTATGCCGAGGAAATGCACGCGAAGATTCTCGAGGCGGGTCCCAACCCGATCAAGTTGGCATTGAAAAAAAAGGCTGCGGTCGAACCCGCTTCCGCGCAGACGGCGAGACAGTGATGGGGCACCGCTCAAGGCAACCGAAACAGGGTCATCCAACCGGCCGAAAAAAACCGCGATACAGGAGGACGGGATTCATGATTGTCGCCGATAAGAAACCGATCGAAGAAATCATCGAAGAGATCAAGGAGTACCGCAGCATCCTGGTGCTGGGATGCAATGAATGCGTAACGGTTTGCGAGGCCGGGGGGAAAAAAGAAGTCGGCGTTCTGGCTTCCACCCTGCGGATGTACTTCCTGCAGCAGGGTCGCGAGGTGACCATCGGAGAGCACACCCTCGAGCGGCAGTGCGACCATGAATACCTGGAGGAAATCCGCGACCTCATCGAGAACTACGAAGCCGTGGTGTCGATCGCCTGCGGGGTTGGCATTCAGTTCACCGCCGAGAAGTACCATTCCAAACCGGTCTATCCGGGGGTCAACACGCTTTTCATGGGGGTCACCGAAGAGCGGGGTGTTTGGGCCGAACGCTGCCAGGGCTGCGGACAGTGCATTTTGGCCGTCACTGGGAGCATCTGCCCGGTATCGCGCTGCGCCAAACGGATCCTGAACGGACCGTGCGGCGGGTCGACTGCGGGCAAGTGCGAAATCAACAAGGACGTCGATTGCGCCTGGCAGCTGATTATCGACCGGCTCAAGGCCCTGGGCCGGTTGGAAGAATACGAAAAGATTTGCCCGCTGAAAGACTGGTCCAGCGATCGGGCGGGCGGACCCCGAAAAGTGATCAGGGAGGACGTTAAGCTATGAGCGCCAAGACACCGAGTAAACTGGAGAAGATACTGGCGGCCGGACACCTTGCCGTCACTTCCGAGTGCGGACCGCCCCGCGGCAGCGATCCGGAGGTGATCAGCGAGAAGGCCGGCCTGCTGAAAGATCATGTCGATGCCATCAACGTGACCGACAACCAGACGTCCATGACGCGCATGTGCAGCCTGGCCGCCTGCATCCGGCTCAAGCTGTTGGGATTGGAGCCGGTCCTGCAGATGGTGACCCGCGACCGGAATCGGATCGCCATTCAAAGCGACATTCTCGGCGCGGCGTCTTTCGATATTCATAACATCCTCTGCCTTTCCGGTGATCACCAAAGTTTCGGCGACTGCGCCCAAGGTCAGAACGTTCATGACATCGACTCGATGCAGTTGATCCAGACCGTCCGGCGCATGCGCGACGACGGCAAATTTCTGGGTGGCGACGACATCAAGCGGCCGCCGCAGATGTTCGTCGGGGCGGCGGCCAATCCGTTTGCCGACCCTTACGAAATCCGGGTCCCCCGGCTGGCCAAGAAGGTTGCTGCCGGAGCCGAATTCATTCAGACCCAGTGCATTTACAACCTCGACAAATTCGAAGACTGGATGAGGCAGGCCGCTGATCGCGGGTTGACCGAGAAGGCGTACATCCTGGCCGGATTGACCCCGATGAAATCGGTCGGAATGGCCCGCTACATGAAAAACCGGGTTCCGGGCATGGATGTCCCCGACGATATCGTCAAACGCCTGGCCGACACGCCCAAGGAGAAACAGGCCGAGGAAGGGATCAACATTTGTGTCGAAGCCATCGAGCGATTGAAGGAAGTCAAAGGGGTTGCCGGATTTCATATCATGGCCATCGAGTGGGAGGAGAAGGTTCCGGAGATCGTAAAGCGTGCCGGCCTTCTTCCGCGGCCGAGCGTGAACTGAGATGGGAGAAATTCACCGCAGGGCCGCAGGGGCCGCAAAGAAAAAAATGCGGCGTCCTCAGCGCTTCGGGGATGAACAACTAACTGACAACTAACTTTCAACGGTAAAAACGATAAGGAGGTGCAATATGGCACTGCAGAAAAGAATTCTGGTCGTTGACGATGAACCCGATTTTGCCGCCATCGTGCAGGGGAACCTGGAAAAAGAGGGCTTCGAAGTCGAAGTGGCGTACAACGGTGTCGAGGGACTGCAAAAGGTCCAGTCAAATCCACCGGATGCCATCGTCCTGGACGTGATGATGCCCGAAAAAGACGGCTACGTGGTGTGCAAGGAACTCAAGGGGGACGACAAGTACTGCAATATTCCCATCATCCTGCTGACGGCGGTCGCTTCGCACGTCACCTCCACGCGTTACACCCACCGTGAAGGGATGTCGACCGAAGCGGACGACTACATCGCCAAGCCCGCTTCGGCCGAAGAGATCACCAAAAGCCTGAAGCGATTGTTGAACGTCAGCTAGCACTTGAACCCGACGGGCGCCGGCATGAATCCAGCGCCCGTCAAAAGTCGAGGCGGGTCGACCGGTTGAGCCCGTTAGGCCCGTTGAGACCGTTAGGTCCCAGATATCAGACCGGAGCAAAATCAAGTCCGGATTTCTCCCAACCTCCAACATTGCGGGCTCAATCCCGTCGGGGCGGGATTCAACAAGCCTATC
>JBAVJU010000131.1:0-4352 GCA_049687935.1 Desulfobacterales bacterium
AGTGCTGCTGCCAAGAAAAATTTCTGTTTAATCGTCATAGCGGGTCGGGTTTTAATAATGCAAAATAAGACAACGGCGATTCTAAAAACCTGATAGTGACGTTGCAGGCACAATATTACAACAAACCACCGGCCGTCAATCGGACGTCTCTGAATCTGATACCGGCCCGGCGATTTTCTGACTTAAAAATTCTTGACACCGATGGGCAGATTGAATAATAAGTAATGTTTATTATTTGAAACCTTTCGGGGTTGCCGATCTTATCGCAGCTGCGCCATCTTCCCTGCAGTTGCGATGACCTCGGCAATCGCTCACTGCAGACCTAATTTTCAAAAAAGGAGCGGCACCATTGGCCAATCATAAATCAGCCTTGAAACGGGCACGGCAGAACGACATCCGACGCCTGCGCAACAAATCGACCAGAACCCGGGTAAAAAACGTGGTGAAAGATGTTCGGCAGGCCGTTGCCGACCAGAGCGGCGCAGATGCGGCGGCCGAATTGAACACCGCCAAGTCGGCGATCGACAAGGCCGCCAAAAAAGGGGTCATCCACCGCAACACCGCCGCCAGAAAGATCTCCCGCCTGACCAAACAGGTCAATGCCGCCCGCAAGTGACATATCGTCGCTTCAAAAACGGACATTTTGGCGGGAATGTTCTGGATTTTCCCTTTTCCCACCAAATTGCCAGAACCTGGAAGCCTCGGGAACGCTCGGCTAAAAACCCGAGGTCATGCGATTGTATATCGTTTCGGCCAGGAGTCTGGCGGCGCTGTTAATCGCCGCGCGCCTGTTGACATCCGTCGTCAATTTGTCGGCTTCGACCCTGTAGGGTTGACTTGCCGACAGTGCATCGGCCCGCCAGAGAACCTTGCCGTTCGTTCCCGTGAGGCGGGCCGCTACCGTAATGACCACTCGCCGTTCCGCACTGCTCAATTGTGTCCGCAGCGAAACGGTGTAAATCTGAACGCTTGAAATCACCCCGGAAAGCTCCGCGTCGGCGGTTTGCCGCTCACTCACCAGGACACCCTTCGGCCCAAGAGAGAGGAACTCATCGGTCAATTGAGCCGCCAGTGCGTTCTCGACACCGAGCACGGAGGTGCGGTTGATAAAAATGGTAATGAAGACCCGCTTTACCTCGCCCGGCAATTCGCCGCCCCCTGAAAAACGATACCCGCAGGAGGCAATGGTGAAAACAGCCAGCATCACGATTCCGATAATTTTCCCGGGAACATCCAATTCGAACACCTGGCTCTCAAATGACGATATTGACGAGTTTTTTCTTCACAACGATCACTTTTTTGATCGGCCGATCTTCAATGAATTTTTTGACCCGCTCGTCAGCCAGCGCCTTTCTCTTGAGCGCGTCGTCGTCGGTATCGGCGCCGGTGTTAAAACGGCTCCTCAGCTTTCCATTCACCTGGACCACGATTTCGAGTTCGTCTCTGGTCAATGCGCTTTCATTGAATTTCGGCCACGGCTCCTGAAGGACGCTGGACTCGTGGCCCAGTGCCTGCCAAAGTTCCTCCGCAAAGTGTGGAACGATCGGTGAGAGCAGCAGCACGACGGTGTCCATGGCAAAGCGCATGGTCGCAATGGTTGTGGCGGAGGCCCCGCCCGGTTCGAAAACCGCCATCGTGTTGAAGAGTTCCATAACCGCACTGATCGCTGTGTTGAAGTGGAACCGGTCTTCGATATCTCTCGTAACGCGCTGTATGGTCTCGTGGAGCTTGCGGTGCAGGTCGCGGGCGGAATCTTCGAGAAGGTCGGGACGGCCGTCGAACGGTGACGCCGCGTTTACCATGTCGATCCAAAAGGTAAAGAATCGCCATACACGGGTCAGAAAACGGTAACCGCCGTCGACTCCCTGTTCGCTCCATTCCAAATCCCTCTCCGGCGGCGCTGCAAACAGGCAAAACAAACGGGTCGTGTCGGCCCCGTATTTTTCAAGGAGCACATTAGGATCGACCACGTTTTTCTTGGATTTGGACATCTTTTCGACGCGACCGACGGTCACCGATCGACCGCATTTGGCACAGCACGGCGCCCCGGTTTTGTCATCGACCTCCTCCGGCAGCAGAAAACCGTGTTCGCCACAGACGAATGACTCCTTGCACACCATACCCTGGGTCAAAAGGCGGGTAAAGGGTTCCTTGTAATCGACCAGGCCCAAGTCGCGCAGCACGCGGGTGTAGTAGCGCGAATAGAGCAGGTGCAAAATGGCGTGTTCGACGCCACCGATGTACTGGTCGACCGGCATCCAGTAATCCACGGCATCCCGCTTGAACATCCCGTTGGCATAACGCGGGCTGCAGTAGCGTTCGAAGTACCAGGAAGATTCGACGAAAGTGTCCATGGTGTCGGTTTCACGCCGGGCACCGGCATGACCGCATTGCGGGCAGGAAGTGCGGATGAAGCTGTCCAGAGCCGGCAGCGGCGAACGACCACCCTCCAGCAGGTCGGCATCTTCCGGTAGAAGCACCGGCAAAGCCGTTTCAGATACCGGCACGATCCCGCAGTCCGGGCAATGAACCATCGGAATCGGCGCTCCCCAGTAGCGCTGTCGGGAGATGCCCCAGTCCCGCAGACGGAAACTGACTGTCTTTTTGCCGATTTGATGTTTTTCGAGATACTTGGCAATCTCGTTCTGGGCTCTTTTGTTTCCCATCCCGTCGAAGGGTCCCGAGTTGACCAGGATACCATCACCGACGTAGGCTTCGGTCATACTGTCTTCGTCGAGCTCGCTATCGAGGGGCTTGACCACCACAATGACCTCCAACCCGTATTTTTTGGCAAACTCGAAATCGCGCTGATCGTGTGCCGGTACGGACATCACGGCGCCGGTACCGTATTCCATAAGGGCGAAGTTGGCGGTGAAAACCGGCATCCGCAGCCGGGTCATTGGATTAACGCAATAGGCGCCCGTAAAGACCCCCTCTTTTTCGTAGCTTTCAACGGTCTTGGCGGAACGGTCCTGAAGCGCCATCCGATCGACAAATTCGGCCACTGCCTGTTCCTGAGCCGTGTTTCGAGAAAGCGTGATCACCAGCGGGTGCTCGGGAGCCAGGACCATGAAGGTCGCCCCGAATACCGTATCCGGCCGGGTCGTGAAGACGGCTATGTCGCGCTCTTTCTCATCGACCGGATTTTCGATTTCAAATCGTATTTCGGCGCCGACGCTCTTGCCGATCCAGTTCTTCTGCATCGTGATCACTTTATCCGGCCATCCCGGGAGTCGATCACAATAAAGCAGAAGATCATCGGCATAATCGGTCACGCGGAAAAACCACTGCCAGAGCTTTTTCTGACGCACAGGCTTACCACAGCGCCAGCACAAGCCGGCCTCCACCTGCTCGTTAGCGAGCACTGTCTGGCAGGGGTCGCACCAGTTGACGAAAGACTCCTTGCGGTAGGCCATGCCGCGCGCGTACATCTTCAAGAAAAGCCACTGCTCCCAGCGATAATACTCCGGTGTGCAGGTGGCGATCTCACGGTCCCAATCGTAGCTGAATCCCATGCGTTTCAATTGCTTGCGCATGGTGGCGATATTGTCATAGGTCCAGCGGGCCGGGTGGCTCTTGTTGGCGATGGCGGCATTTTCAGCCGGCATGCCGAAGGCATCCCACCCCATGGGGTGCAGCACATTGTAGCCGCGCATCCGCATGTAGCGGGCCACGACATCACCGATAGTGTAGTTGCGCACGTGGCCCATGTGAATCTTACCGGAAGGATAGGGAAACATTTCCAACAGATAGTACTTCTTCCGCTGGGGCTCTTCCTTGGCTCTGAACAGACGGTTATCCGCCCAGTATCTCTGCCACTTGGCCTCAATGGTTTGCGGGTTGTATTTTTCATCTACCATGTATCGTTTCCTCGCATCAGCAAAAACGGCTAAAGGTGATGTTATTTTTAAGTGAGCCCTCACATGCCACGCATCGGCCGAAGCGCCTATCCGCCAAACGACCGGTGTTGTTTCATGCCACACTATATGCGAAATATCAAGGTAGGGCCGTATATTATTCCTCAAAAATCGTTTGACTTGTCCGCTGCAATTTCATACTCTGACAATTTAAAATTTTTACCAGTTCCGGCGATACGCCAATTATGGCGTCTGGTGTTGAGGGTACATGCACAAACCCGTCGCGGCATGTTTGCCCCCAACCATCGCAACGGGAAGGCTGATATCCAATCCGTATCCCGCCCCCCACAATCCGGAAATTGACGTAAAATAAGCGATTATGCAGGAAAACAAGACATCAATGAACAGTAAGATTCTTATAAATGCCGTTGACCACGAAGAGTGCCGGATCGCAAGGGTTACTGACAGCAAGCTGGAGGAGTTTCACATCGAAAG
>JBAVJU010000132.1:0-9044 GCA_049687935.1 Desulfobacterales bacterium
TAACCAATTGAGCATCACAGATACAATGAGCAAGGGCAGAAACCGAAGATCCCAATAGGCATAAAAAAATAAGGATGCTGAAATCAGTACCCAGATGCGCAGGGTTTCTTTGCCGGCAAAGGCAAAATAGAGTATCAGCGTTAGTGGTAAAAAAACGAGTAAAAATTCCTGTGAATTAAACAACATAGAATGCACCTAATTGGTAATTAACTATAAAGACCTCCGGCCCAAAAATGCTAACCTGTAAAGTTCCTGCGACGTCCCAGATAGTTGCGGGCAATGTGAATGGTGCTCTTTTCTTTTATGTACTCAATCACCTGCGCAACGGCATATTTGGACGGGATTGAAATAAGCATGTACAAATGGGCCACCAGCATATGGCCTTTCAGAATCTCGCTTTTGCGACTTCGCGCCAAGTCCTTGAATGTCTCTGGCCAAGGTATTGGCGCCGCTTTCCGTATAGACTCTTTCTGTTGTATTGAGGAATCCATACCACATGGTATTTGCATTTCCATCGACTAAAGTTGAAAGCAAAAAAACGTTTCGCGAGGTGCCGCGAATTTTGCCTATATACTTGAATTATAGTGAATTCTCAATAGAATCATTGACGATTTAGAGATGCGGTCCGGCCAAAAAACCAGGATTGTTTTGATCAATTTATGTCGTCCCAGACCCTGAAAGGTGTTCGATGAAACGGAGCAATTGGATTGCGGCGGGATGTTTTCTTCTGCTGTGGCTGCAGCTGGCAGAAATGGCAGCGGCATCTGAATGGGTGAGCGTAAAGTGGGTCGATGACGGCGACACGATTCTATTGACCGACGGGCGGCGGGTGCGCTACATCGGCATCAACGCCCCGGAAGTCGCCCACGCGAAGTACGGTCAACCGGCCGAACCGTTTGGCAATAAGGCGCTTGAAGCCAACAAGGCACTGGTCTATGGCAAAAAGGTCCGGTTGGAATTCGACCGGGAGGCAAAAGACCACTACGGCCGCGTCCTGGCTTACGTATATCTCGGGGACGGCCGTTGCGTTAACCTCGAAATGATCAACGCCGGCTGGGCCTATGTCCTTTACAAAAAACCGAACGACCGCCACGATCGATTGTTGGTTGAGACCCAGCGCCGCGCCATGAAAGCCGGTGTCGGCATCTGGGACCAGTGGAGGGAAGCCGGTGAGGAAATCATCGGCAACCGTCATTCCCGGCGCTTCCACCTCAAGCGCTGTGCCGAATCAGGAAAGATCCACCCCAAAAACCGGATCCTCTTTGCGAGTCAATGGGAGGCGTACTGGCACGGCTATGCGCCGTCGAAAAAATGCGGTCCCTGAAAGCCGAAAGGGGTTCGATACAATCGAACCCCCTTCGGCTTGCTAACGGATACCCCACGCGGGCTGGCTGTCGATCATCCCTTGTCTTTGTTGGCTTCCGCGATGATTTTCTCGGAAATCTGAGCCGGCACCTCATCGTAATGGGAAAATTTCATCGTGTAGATGCCGCGCCCTCCGGTCATCGAACGAAGATCCGGGGCGTAGGTCAGGAATTCAGCCATCGGCACCTGGGCCTTGATCACCTGGTTGCGGCCGGCGCTGTCCATCCCGAGCACACGCCCCCGGCGGCCGTTGAGATCGCCCATGATATCGCCCATGTATTCGTCGGGAGCCGTTATGGTGACCTCCATGATCGGTTCGAGCAGGACCGGATTCGCCTGCTCGGCGGCTTTCTTGAAGGCCAGCGATCCGGCAATCTTGAAGGCCATTTCCGATGAATCCACGGCGTGGAAAGAACCGTCATCGAGGGTGACCTTGAAGTCGATGCAGGGAAACCCGGCCAATACACCCTTCGGGGAAGCTTCAATGATTCCTTTTTCTACCGCCGGGATGTATTGACGCGGAATCGCACCGCCGACAATGGCGTCCACAAACTCAAACCCGGCGCCCCGCGGTTGCGGTTCGAGCTGAATCCAGCAGTCGCCGAACTGGCCGTGTCCGCCGGTTTGTTTTTTATGGCGTCCCTGAACCCGAACCTTTTTCTTTATGGTCTCCCGGTACGGCACCTTGGGGATGTTGAGCACGGATTCGACATTGAATTTTCGCTTCAGCTTTTCGACCGTGACCTCGATGTGGATCTGGCCGGCGCCGGAGAGCAGAATTTCCTTGGTTTCGGCGTTGCGGTCGAGCTTCAACCCCATGTCTTCTTCCATCAATTTGGAGAGCGAACTGAAGATCTTGTCTTCATCCCCCTTGGATTTGGCGGTCAAGGCGTAGGAGATCAAGGTGGGTATCGGTTCCGCGGTGGCAAACCTGACCTTTCTGTTTTCGGCACACAGCGTGTCGCCGGTGGTGGTTTCCTTGAGTTTGGCGACCGCCACAATGGCCCCCGGTCCGGATTCGCCGGCTGGTTTCTGCTCTTTGCCGGCCAGGGTCAGGAGCTGGTTGTAGCGCTCCCGGGTTCTCTTGTTGGTGTTGTAAAATGTCCCGTCGCCGGCAAGAGTGCCGGAGACGATGCGGAAGATCGATAAACGGCCGGCATAAGGGTCGGCGACTGTCTTGAAGACAAAGCCGGCAAAGGGTGCCGCCGGATCGGGTTCACATGCGACGACGTTTTCGCCGGATTCATCGGTGGCATTGATGGCGCCGCGATCGGCAGGGGAGGGGACACTCCCAGCGATAAAATCCATCAGGAGATCGATGCCGATATCGGCGGTCGCCGAACCGCAGAGCACCGGGGCGAAGATGCGTGACAGCAGACCCTTTGTCAGTGCTGCCTTGATGTCCTCGTCGGTGAGTTCTTCGCCTTCGAGATAGCGTTCGACCAACGCATCGTCGGCTTCGGCCACGTTTTCGATGAACGCTTCTCTTTCCTTTTCGACCGTATCTTTCATGTCGGCCGGGATGTCGATTTCCTTCGTCTTACCATCGGCTTCGTAGGAGTAAGCCTTCATCCGCGTCAGGTCGACCACCCCCTTTAATGCGGCTTCTTTTCCGATCGGCAACTGCAGGACAATCGGTTTGGGATCCAGAATGCCGCGCGCCTCCTCGAAAGCACGAGTGAAGTCAGCGCGCTCCCGATCCAACTTGTTGATGAAGATGACACAGGGCATGTCGAACTCGCGGGCGAATTCCCAGGCCTGCTCAGTTTGCACCTTGATCCCGTCGACGGCATCGATCAGGAAGATGGCACAATCAGCGGCCGGCATGCAGAATTTGGTATCGTTGAAAAAGTTCTGGTCTCCGGGTGTATCGATGATATTGATCGTGTGCTTCTTCCAGTTGAACTGATGAAAGGAACTGCTGATGCTCGATTGACGCCGCAGCTCTTCCGGCTCGTAATCCATCACCGTATTGCCGTCTTCGACCCGTCCGATGCGGTTGGTGACGCCGGCCTTGAAGAGCATGATTTCGGCAAGGGAAGTCTTGCCTGAACCACCGTGGCCAACAAGTGCAATGTTTCTCAGTTTGTCCACCATCTCACTCATCTATGTTCCCCTCTCATTGGATTTTCTTGACGATTCCGGTGACATCCGATCCCTGGGTTGCGTGTCGATCCTGGCCGGCATTGCCTATAGCCTTTGACGTGTCTGAAACCGTCAGCCTTGACGTTGCAGAAAGAGTATAAATCAAAATTCTCTAACCTCTTCAATCGTAAAAATCAAGGCCAACTTTTGTTCAGTTTGGTCGGGTGAGCCCGTTATGCCGGTTGAGCCAGTTAAGTACTATAAAAGATGGGTGCATTTCGCACCGGTGGTTTTATTGTGGGGAGGCATTGGAAATATCCTGATCGGATGACAGGCGCTGAAGATAGATAAAAAATTCCTTGTTTCCCTTGGGTCCCAAAATGGGCGATTCGATCACTCCGCTGACCGACAACGGTATGCGGCTGAAAAATGCCGTTAGTTCGTCAAGCACCTGTTGATGCAGCCTCGGATCCCGCACGACACCGCCTTTGCCGACATGACCCTTGCCGACCTCGAACTGGGGCTTGATCAACGCCAAGACGGCGGCGTTCTCCTTCATAAATTGAAGGACAGCCGGTATGACGATTCTGAGGGAAATAAACGAAACGTCGATCGTGACAAGGTCGACCGGCTCGCCGACGGATTCAAAGGGCAGGTGGCGAATGTTGGTCCGTTCGAAAGCAGCAACGCGCGGGTCCTGCCGCAGTTTCCAAGCCAGTTGGCCATAGCCGACATCGACGGCGTAAATTTGGCGCGCACCGTGCTGGAGCAGGCAGTCGGTGAAGCCTCCCGTGGACGCGCCCACATCGAGGCAGACCTTGTCCGCAACGACGACCTCGAAAGCACGCAGGGCGGCCGCCAGTTTGAGTCCGCCACGACTGACGAATGGATGGTCATCTCCTTTGAGGAGAATTTCATCCTGCTCGGCGATCGGTACGCCGGGCTTATCGATCAGTTTACGGTTGACCAACACCTTGCCCGACATGATCAGCGCGCGGGCCCGTTGTCGGCTCGCCGCGAGGCCTCTGCTGAGAACGGCCTGATCGAGCCGCTTTTTACCGGAAGCCGTCATTCGTCCCAATAAACTGATGGGTGAATGCGATTAGCAGTCAAATTCCTTGAACCTTGAGCCAGCACCCTCGAAGCGATCGGTTCGGGAGGAAGTCTATCGTAATGCCTTGGGGGTGGTTGATGCTGAGGAAGTGAAAAAGGGTCTTTGTAACCGTTCACAGGGGTGCCAATTCCGATTCGCTTCAAACCTACTGATTGTAAGCGTTTACAGGGTGCCGCAGATGCGCGGCGTCGGGTGCGCAGACGTACTTTTGTACTTCAAGTGCCCGACAACAAAGCAGATGCGGCGCACTGTGAACGCTAACGAGTCTTTTTGGGACCAGAACGGGTCAAACGGCGTGCCGCAATCTCAACTCGCCGGTTGCCGCCAACTGCCTGGCCGCCTCGACGATCGCCGCTGCGTCGATGCCGTACTTTGATCTGAGAAGCTTCTGAGAACCGTGCTCGACGAAAGTGTCCGGAATACCGATCCGCCGGAACATGCACCCGCTTATCCCCAGATCGCTCAAACACTCAAGAACCGCACTGCCGAAACCGCCGGCCAGCATATTTTCTTCCACTGTTACGATGCGCGGAATCTTTTCGGCCAGTGCGGCAATCAGTTCGGTGTCCAGAGGTTTGATAAAGCGGCAGTTGACGACCGTGGCGGCAATGCCCTCTTCAGCCAATATTCGACGGGCCTCGAGGGCCTCGTTCACCGGCCGGCCGACGGCCAGGATCAGCACGTCTTCTCCGGTTGTCAGAATTTCGGCTTTTCCAATCGGCAGAGGCCGGGGAGGCTCCGAGGTTTGGACGCCTTCGCCCCTTCCGCGCGGATATCGAAACGCAATCGGACCGTCGTGCTTTACAGCGGTGGCGAGCATGTGCCGCAGTTCGTTTTCATTGCTGGGCGCCATCACCACCATGTTGGGCAGGTTTCTCAGATACGACAGGTCGAAAAGACCGTGGTGGGTGGGCCCGTCGTCGCCGACGATGCCGCCGCGATCCAGGGCAAAAATCACGTGATGGGCATCCAGACAGACGTCATGCAGGATTTGATCATAAGCCCGCTGCATGAAGGTAGAATAGACGGCCACCACCGGTATAAAACCTTCGGTTGCCAGTCCGGCTGCAAAGGTGACGCCATGCTGTTCGGCGATGCCCACATCGAAAAACCGGGCAGGGTATGCTTTTGAAAACGATGCCAGTCCGGTGCCCTCGGGCATGGCCGCCGTGACGGCGACGATCCGTTTGTCCTGTTTTGCCAGACCCGTCAGCGTTTCCCCGAACACCTGGGTGTAGGTCGGAGGGCCGCTGTTGAGATCCAGGCAGGCCCCGGTGTCGATGTCGAAACTCCCGCAGCCGTGGAAATAGACCGGATTTTTTTCGGCTGGCAGGTAGCCCTTGCCTTTACGGGTGGTGACATGCAGGAGCACCGGCTCCTTTAGGTGTTTAATATTGTTCAGAATATCGATAAGGTGGTCCAGGTTGTGCCCGTCGATCGGGCCGAAATAATCGAAGTTGAAGGCCTCGAACAGCATCCCCGGCGTGACGAAGGTTTTGAAGGATTCCTCCGTGCGCTTGGCCAACTGGTAGATGTCATCACCGATTTTCGGCAGGGATTTCAGAAACAGACCAAAATCCTTGCGTAAACTCTGGAGGCGTTTCTTCGAAAAGGTCCGGCTTAAAAGGGAAGAAAGGGCACCGACGTTGCGGGTGATCGACATTTCGTTGTCGTTGAGGATGACGATGAGTTCCTTGTCGTTGTGGCTGCCGGCCTGGTTGAGGCCTTCGAAAGCCAGGCCGGCGGTCAAGGAGCCATCGCCGATTACTGCAATCACCTTGGCAGATTCGCCTTTCAGGGACTTGCCGCAGGCCATGCCCAAGCCCGCCGAAATCGACGTGCTGCTGTGGCCGGTCGAAAACGCATCGTAGGGACTCTCGGTGGTACGGGTAAATCCCGACAGTCCTTCGTAACGACGCAGGGTGTGAAATTGATCGCGACGTCCGGTGATCAGCTTGTGAGCATATGCCTGGTGGCCGACATCCCAGATGATCCTGTCCTGCGGCGCATCGAAGACATAGTGAAGTGCGATGGCCAGTTCCACCGCCCCGAGACTGGAGGCCAGGTGACCACCGGAGACGGCGACGACATCCACGATGACCTGGCGAATTTCTTCAGCCAACTGTTTGAGTTCGGCGCGGGAAAGCTGTTTGACGTCTGATGGAAGATTGATGCGATCGAGTAGAGTCACAATAAAATCAGTTCCTGAATAAAATCGGCGCCCGATTTTATGAAACGCGGCTGCGCCGCTTTAAATAAATAGATGGTAAACAACCAAGAACGCAGAGCAAGTAAGTTGAGTTTTTTGACCTCAACGGTTGCGATTGATGACGTATTGTGCGACAGCCCGCAGGGGATCTGCATTTTTATCAAAATATTCAAGAGCCTGCAAGGCTTCTTTTACTCTTTCGGCGGCCCGTTTTCTTGATTCTTCTAGGCCAAGAAGGGCAGGGTAGGTCGATTTTTTCTTTTCCTTATCGGTTCCAACCGCTTTGCCAAGCAAGGCCGGATCGCCTTCAACATTAAGGATATCATCGATGATCTGAAATGCAAGGCCTATGTTCCGCGCATATTTATGAAGATGCCGGATTTGTTCCGATGTGCCGCCGCCCAGAATGGCGCCAGTGGTAATGGCGGCATCGATGAGGGCGCCGGTCTTCATCAGATGTAGCTGCTCGAGCCTGGAGAGGGCAATCCGGCTGCCCTCGGCGGCGATGTCCGCCATCTGTCCGCCGATCATGCCGTCATTGCCGGCCGCGGCAGCGACGGCATGGATGACCTGCAGTCGCCTATCGGCCGGAACACCCGCTGTATCTTCCGGTGATGCCAGCAGTTGGAAAGCCAGGGTGAGCAAGGCATCGCCGGTCAAAATGGCCGTGGCCTCGTCAAAAGCCACGTGGCAGGTTGGTTTGCCGCGCCGCAGCACATCGTCGTCCATGGCCGGCAGGTCGTCATGGATGAGAGAATAGGTGTGGATGAGTTCTAAGGCGACTGCCGCGATCAGGGCGTCTTCGGAGCGGCCACCAACAGCCTCGGCGGCCGCCAGACACAATACCGGTCTCAGGCGCTTGCCGCCGGCCATCACGGAATAGCGCATGGCATCGCCAATGCGGCTTGAGGCAGCCGGCGGCAACGACCGAACCAGCTCGTCGTTCACCTGCTCTTGTTTTGACTGCAAGTATGTTTTCAGGTCGAATAGGGGAGGTAATGCCATTGAGTCGGTTAGGTCAGTTTAGTCGGTTTAGCCAGTTTATCAGTTGAAGGATACAATCGATTTAATCAGTCATGGTTGCGGGACACTACGATGCATGAAAATGACATGCCGGAACCCGGATGGGCGGATACGCCATCACAGGTTGCAGATGTTGAGTTTCAAGTTTAAAGTTTCAAGTCTCTATTTACACCGTCATCATCAGCCTCGAAAGGTTTGCTTGAAACATTTCCCTGTTGGTCCTGAAGGAGGAGGTTGATCTTTTGTTCGGTCTCGTCCAGCTTTTGGGAACAAAAGCGCGTCAACTGAATTCCTTCTTCGAACTTGCTCATGGCTTTTTCGAGCGGTAGATCGCCCGATTCCAGTTCCTGTACGATTTTTTCGAGCAGCTGCAACGCCTGTTCAAACGATTTTTTTGCCATTCTTAAACTTCTCCTTCACGTCACAGGTCAGAGATCCCTTGGCGAGGACGATTTCCAGCGCCTGCCCGTACGATACGGCCGCCGAATCCCGCACGATAGTCGTTTCAGGCAGCGTGCGGGTGATGCTGAAGCCCCGCGCAAGGATGCCGATGGGATTCAAAGAATCGAGTTTTGCATTAACTTCTCTCAGCCTTGATTGACGACTCGAAACGCAGGACCGTGTGGACTGCTGCAATAAAGCACTTGTCCTTTTAAGTTTTTCCTTAAGTTTAGTGACATAAAAACTCGGATTATTATAGGATAATTTGTCAAAACGCCAGGCGAGGCGTTCCCGGCGCATCCGTATCTGACTCATCATGGCCCGTGTCAATCGGCCGGCATCTTCATCCAGCCTCAACCGATGATCGGCTAGTTTCTTCCTGGGGTCCGTCAACCGTTCACGCAGAGTGCCGACCTGCGAGCGATAATTCTTAATGTAACGCTGAAGGTTTAAAATTATAAGATATTTTAATTCATTTATTTTTCGATATAAGTCTCCCTTGATGGGGACAACCAGTTCGGCGGCGGCTGAAGGCGTCGGTGCCCGCAGATCGGCTGCGAAATCGGAAATGCTATAATCGGTTTCATGGCCGACCGCCGAAATGATGGGGATTTCAGATGCAAATATCGCTCGGGCCACTGCTTCTGAATTGAACGCCTGCAGGTCTTCGAGCGAGCCGCCGCCACGGGCCAGAATAACGACGTCGACCGATCGCAGCCGGTTCAGTAGGTCGATAGCGGCAACGATATCGGCGATTGCGCCGTCACCTTGGACCTTGACCGGTACGATGTCAAGCGGAATACCCGG
>JBAVJU010000133.1:0-8004 GCA_049687935.1 Desulfobacterales bacterium
GTCTCGTTCCGTAATTGACGTCCGTTATAAAGGTAATTGGTGATGGGTAAAAGGTCATGGGGCAAGGATTCATAACCTGTTTTAAAACGACACCATCCACCACCTATTGCCTATGACCCCTTTCCAATAAGCTAAAACCGATAACCTAACAATTAAAACCCTTTACCCTTTACCGACTACTTATCACCTGGTTTCCATCACCTATGACATCACACAAAGCCGGTGTCATTTTTCAAGCCTCCGCGGTCCCAGTTCCCGCAGAACTTCCTCACCGACCTTCCACACATCGCCTGCACCCAGCGTCAGCAGGATGTCCCCCGGAACGAGAATGTTCTTCAGACCGGCCACGGCCGCCGTGATGGTATCCTTGCAGATCACCTCTTTGTGACCGTGTTGGCGAATGCCGTCGCACATGGAGCTGCTGTCGACACCTTCGATCACTTTTTCACCGGCCGAGTAGATCGGCAGGACCAGCAGCACATCCGACTGGTAGAAGGAGCGGGTAAATTCGTCAAAAAGAGCCCGGGTGCGACTGTAACGGTGCGGCTGGAAAACGACCACCATGCGCCGGTCGGGCCAGGCCTCTTTGGCGGCCTGCAATGTGGTCTTTATTTCGGTGGGATGGTGGCCGTAGTCGTCGACAATCGTGATGCCGTTGACATTCCCCTTGATCTCGAGGCGCCGCTGCACCCCCTCCACGGTTTCGAGGGCCGCCTTGACGGTTTCAAACGGTATGCCGAGTTCCAAGCCCACCGCCACGCTGGCCATGGCATTGTACACATTGTGAATACCGGGCAGGTTCAGTCGAATGTCCCCCAAGGGCTCCCCCTCGTGGTAAAGGGTGAACCGGCTCCGCAGCCCTTCAAAGATCACGTTGCGGGCCTGAACGTCGGCCTGGGTGCTCATTCCGTAGGTCGTGTAGCGTTTCTTGATCTCGGGGATCAGGCTCTGAACCGACTCGTTGTCGAGGCACAGAACCGCCAGGCCGTAGAAAGGGATACGGTCGATGAAATCGAGGAAAGCGGATTTGATCGCGTCCAGGTCCGGATAGTGATCGAGGTGTTCGCGATCGATATTGGTGACCACGGCAATGGTCGGCGACATCTTCAGAAAAGAGCCGTCGCTTTCGTCGGCTTCGGCCACGATAAACTCGCCTTCGCCGAGACGGGCGTTGGTGCCGATGCTCTTGAGTTTGCCGCCGATCACCACCGTCGGATCGAGCCCGCCGCGGTCGAGCACGGCGGAAACGATCGAGGTTGTGGTTGTTTTACCATGGGCGCCGGCGACCGCGATGCTGTACTTCAGCCGCATCAACTCGGCCAGCATTTCGGCCCGCGGGATGACCGGGATCGATGCCTGGCGGGCGGCCCGGACTTCCGGGTTGTCCGCATCCACGGCGGAAGAGACGACCACGACGTCGGCGTCGCCGACCTGGTCTTCGGCATGGCCCTTGAGAATGTGTCCGCCGAAGCGCTTCAACCGTTCCGTGATCTCCGACGACTTGAGGTCGGATCCCGACACGGTGTAGCCGAGGTTCAACAGCAGCTCGGCGATGCCGCTCATACCGATGCCGCCGATGCCGACGAAGTGGATGTGGTATTTTTTACGGTACATAAGAATAAAGATTAGGCTACGGGTTTAAGGTTTTAGGGGTTAGGTTTTAAGTTTCCAGTTTCCAGTTTCGAGTTTCCAGTTGCGGTGATTTTTTTCCTTGACCCATATCCCGTCACCCCTGACCCCTTACCGTCTTTTGATTTGTTCATAACAGTCGTCGACGATCAGGCGCGCGGCTTCGGGGCGGCCGAGTTTTCTGGCCTGATCGGCCATGCGGTCGAGGGCCAGTCGATCATTTGCGAAGCGGTCGATTCTTTCCGCCAAATCGGCGGGGGCCAGATGCTTTTCCTCGATCATTTCGGCCGCGCCCTGTGCCGCCAGGGCTCCGGCATTGAGCTTCTGGTGATCGTCCGCGGCAAAGGGGAACGGAATGAAGATCGCCGCCTTGCCAACGGCGGTGATCTCGGCCACCGTCGTCGCCCCGGCGCGGCATATGATCAGATCCGCTTGCCGGTACCGGCGGTCCATGTCCTCGAAGAAGGCCGCAACCACGGCATCGATACCTTTCGCCGCATACGCCGCCCTGACATGGTCTTCGTCCGTTGCTCCGGTCTGATGCACGATCCTGAGCCGTGCCTTTTGTTGGACGAGCGGAAGGGCGGCGACGACCGCCATGTTGATGGCGTGAGCACCCTGGCTGCCGCCGGCGATCAGGATGTTCAGAACAGACGCCCGATCCGGTCGTCGGTTATCTTCGGGGTCTTCGACCGCTGCCGGCGACAGAATTTCCCGGCGGACCGGATTGCCCGTCAACCGGACCTTGGTGGTATCGAACCGCCCGGCCGTGTTTTCGAAAGAGATGTAAATGCGCCGTGCAAAACGGGCCAGAACCCGGTTGGTGATCCCCGGCAGAATGTTCTGTTCGTGCAGCACCACCGGTATTCCGGCCATCCAGGCCGTCAGCACCACCGGACCGGCCGCGTAACTGCCGACACCCAGCACCAGGTCCGGCTTGAAGCCTTTGATGATCCAGCCGGATTGGACGATGCCCAGCGGAATGAGCGCAAGGGATTTGAGTTTCTGCCAGATGCCCCGCCCTTTGATGCCGGCAACACTGACCGTCTCGAGGGGAAAACCGGCGCGCGACAGGGTCTTCCGTTCAAAAGGATTGCCGGTGCTGACAAACAGAACCGCGTTTTGGGCATTGCGGGCCATGAATTCCCGGGCGATGGCGATGCCGGGAAAGAGGTGCCCGCCGGTACCGCCTCCGGCGATCAATAGACGTCCGGCGGTTGAGGAAACCACCGGTGTCGCACAGAATAGTCCGCTAAAAGCTTGCTTGATATCACCGCGCCGCATGACCGTCCCTCCGTTTGGTGACGATTGCACGCCGGCCGGTGGAACTGATGTTCATCAGAATACCGATGGCGGCCATGTTGACCAGCAGCGAGGTGCCGCCGTAACTCAAAAAGGGCAGCGTCAGGCCTTTGGTCGGGAGCAGGCCCAAGGCGACGGCCATGTTGACGCAGACCTGGAGAAGAATGCCGACCGTGAGCCCCAGGGCCAGAAACGACCCGTAGGTATCGGGTGCGGTGCGGGCGATACCGATCCCGCGCCACAGGATGACGCCGTAGAGGGCCAAGATGACGACGACGCCCACCAGGCCGAGTTCTTCTCCAATGACGGAAAAAATAAAGTCCGTGTGCGGTTCGGGCAGATAAAACAGCTTTTGATAGCCCTTGCCGACCCCAGTGCCCCACAGACCGCCGGTACCGAAGGCCATCATGGAGTGGATGATCTGGTATCCTTCGCCGGTCGGGTACTGCCAGGGATCCAGGAAGCTCATCAATCGTTTCAGACGGTAGGCGGCATGGATCAGCATGTAGTAAGCCGCCGGCAAAAGCATCAGGACGGTCATCACCAGGTAAATGATGCGGACACCGCCGACAAACAGCATGATCCAGGTTATGGTCGCCAGGATGACGACCGAACCGAAATCAGGCTGCGTTATAATCAGCACCGAGAACATAGCGAGCACGAACATGTGCGGCACATAACCGATCGTAAACGCCTTGATCTGTCCCTGTTTTCTGTCCATTGAATAGGCCAGGTAGAGTATCAATATCAGGCGCGCCAGTTCCGAAGGCTGAAAGGTAATCGGGCCGAGATGCAGCCAGCGGGTCGATCCGCCCGCTTCGAAACCGAGGCCGGGGTAGTGAACCGCAGTCAGCAGGGCAAGGACCAGAATCAGCAGCGGATAGGTCAACGGCCGATACCAACGATAGGGCACATGCCGGCAGATGATCAGTATCGCCGCGCCGACCAGGGCGAAGATCGCCTGTTTTTTCAAGAACAGATAACTGTTGCCATAGCTTTCACGGGCGATGGCGGAACTGGCCGAATAGACCATCACCACGCCGACGCCCACCAGAAACAGTACCGGAAAGAGAAGCCGGACGTCGTAGGTCATCAGCGGTATTTTAGGTTTGTTTTCCGCCACTGGTTGCCTCACTTTGCCCCTTCGAGTTTCTCGACGTTGCGACGGAAGTCTTCACCCCTGCGGGCATAATTCTCGTACATGTCGAAGCTGGCGCAGCCCGGGGACAGGAGGACGACGTCCCCGGCCGAAGCGATCCTGCCGGCGGTTGCAACAACCTCCGCCATCGATCCGGCGCGGCTTGCGATCGCGGCGCCGTCTAAGGCGGCGGCGATCTCATCACCGGCTTCCCCGAACACGATCACCTGTTTCACGCGCCGGCGGAGGCTCTCCTTCAGGAGTCTGAAATCGCCCCGCTTGTTGCGGCCGCCCAACAGAAGCACGATCGGCGCGCTGAAACACTCTATGGCCCGCCGCACGGCATCGATATTGGTGGCCTTCGAATCGTCGTAATAGCGGACTCCCGCGACAGCGGCCACAAATTCCAGGCGGTGCGGCAGTCCGCCAAATTGCTGCAAGGTGTCTCTAACGGCTGACAGCCGGCCGCCTGCGGCCAAGGCGGCCAGGCCGGCGGCGGCGGCATTTTCGATATTGTGTCGCCCGAACAGCTTGATGGCGGAGAAGGGGACGGCCGCTTCGGCCCCGTCTTTGGGTTGCGCTGCCTGCGAATGCGGTTCGGATGGCCATAACCGGGTGTGAAAGACGATGGCCTCGTCGGTTACCGCCGCTCCTTCGGTGCCGACCTGCTGCGTGGCGGCATCAGCCCTGTAGAAGAACAATTTTCGGCAGACGATATCTTTGGCCATCTCCGCCACACGGCTGTCGCCGCCATTCAAGACGGCAAAATCAGCGGACCCCTGATTTTCGAAAATGCGACCCTTCGATCGGACGTAGGCGTCGAAGTTCGGGTAGCGGTCCAGGTGGTCTTCGGCGATGTTGAGCAAGACGGCCACTTTCGGCCGGAACCGATCGATGGTGTCGAGTTGAAAACTGCTGATTTCGGCCACGACCACCCCCGCCTTTTCGCCGCTGTCGACGTAACTGATCAACGGCGTTCCGATGTTGCCGCCCACAAACACGTCCATCCCAGACCGCCTGAGCATTTCCCCCACCAGAGTGGTGGTGGTCGTCTTACCATTGGTGCCGGTGATGGCGACGATCGGCTCCTTGATAAAACGCGCTGCCAGTTCGACTTCACCCAAAATGGGGATTCCGCATTCCCTGGAACGGTCAAGCGGTCCCGCGCCGTGCGGAACTCCCGGGCTGATTACCACCAGGTCCGCGGTTTCGAAGGATTGCGGCCGGTTCCCCCCTAACTCGAGCCGAACCCCCTTTTCACGCAGGGCCAGAGCTTCGGGTCTCAGTCCGGCCTCAGGGGTGGAATCGGTCGCCGTGACCAGCGCTCCCCGCTTCACCAGAAAGTCGGCCGTGGCCACTCCAGTTGCGCCGAGCCCCACCACCAATATTTTCCTGCCGGCCAGTTGCATGAATCAAAATATAAAAAAACAGGTAATGGGTTGGGGGTTAAAATCAGGTAATAGGTCATGGGTTAAGGGAATAAAATCACCGCAACTGGAAACTTGAAACTTAAATCCTAAAATTAAAACCCGGAGTCTATAACCCGTAACCCTCTCTTTTATCTCAACTTCAGCGTGCTCATCGCCAGCAACGCCAAGGCCAGCGCGATGATCCAGAAGCGGACGATCACCTTGGGCTCGGCCCATCCCTTCAGTTCGAAATGATGGTGCAGCGGCGCCATTCTGAAGATGCGGCGCCCCTTTGTGATCTTGAAAAAACCGACTTGAAAGATAACCGACAGGGCTTCGATCACAAAGAGCCCTCCGACGAGAACCAGCAGGATTTCCTGTTTGGTGATGACGGCGATCGTTCCCAAGGCGCCGCCCAGGGGCAGCGAGCCGACATCGCCCATGAACATTTGAGCCGGATAGGCATTGAACCAAAGAAAGCCGACCCCGGCTCCGGCCATGGCACTGCAGAAGATGGCCGCTTCTCCGCTGCCGGCCACATAGGTGATCTGGAGGTAGTCGGCGATCTTTATGTTTCCGGCCACGTAGGCAAAAATCATGTAGGTAACAGCGGCGATCACCACCGGCCCGATGGCCAGCCCGTCCAACCCGTCGGTCAGGTTGACGGCGTTCGACGTGCCGACGATCACGAAGGTCGCAAAAACGACATAGCCCCAGCCTAGGTGAGGCAAGATGTTTTTGAAGAAAGGTATCGTCACCTGGGTGTTGAAATCGGGACGCGTGGTGACCAGAACACCGGCCATGACGGCGACAAGGGTCTGCAAAGCCAGTTTGCCGCGGGCGCTGAGCCCCTTGCTGCGTTTTTTGACCTGCATCAGGTAGTCGTCGATAAAACCGATGCCGGCATAACTGGTGGTGACCATCAACAGGATCCAGACATAAAAATTGGTCAAGTTGGTCCACAGCAGGGTCGACACCACAATAGAGAAGATGATCAGGGTGCCGCCCATCGTCGGTGTACCGGCTTTTTTAAGGTGCGCCTGCGGTCCGTCATCACGGATGTACTGGCCGATCTGCATCTCGCGCAGTTTGCGGATGAACCAGGGCCCCAAGACGAAGCAGATCAAAAAGGCCGTCAGGCTGGCGTAAATCGCCCGAAACGTGATGTACCGAAAAACGTTGAACGCCGATATGCTGGTGTGCAACGGGTAAAGGAGATGGTACAGCACGATTTTCCTTATCGATTCAGATTATAGGGTTGAGGGTCGGTATTGACCAGCGGGCCACCATTCAATCTGCCTGGAAACCGAAGGCGGTTGCCTTATCGATCCGACCATTTCTTGAGCCCCCAGACAACGTCTTCCATGGCCATTGCCCGTGATCCCTTTACCAAAACCCAGTCGCCGGGCTTGAGGGTCCGCCGGAGCGCGTTCAGCAGATCATCCTTGGTTCCGGTAACGATTGCCTGGGCATCCATTCCGGCTTCATGGGCGCCGCGGGCCACGAGCGCGGCAAAGTCACCGGTGGCAAAGAGTCCGTCGATTCCCGAGCGGGTGCAAAGTGCGCCCAACTCTCTGTGAAGCACTTCCGAGTGCTGCCCCAGTTCGCGCATGTCGCCGGTGACGAAAAAAGCACGCTGCTGCCGGCGCAAGGTTTTGAGCGTCGACAGTGCGGCGGCCATCGAACCGGGGTTGGCGTTGTAGGTGTCGTCGATCACATGAATTCCGGCCTGGGTGGTCAGGATATTCATCCGGCTTTCGGCCGGCACGAAGTTTTCCAGACCGGTTTTGATCTCATCCGACGCGAGACCGATTTTGACGCCGGCGGCGGCTGCAGCCAGAGCATTTGAGAGCATGAAGGCCCCGGGAATCTTCAGCACCACCCGCAGGCGGTCTCCGGGCAGTACCAGGTCGAACCGGCTGTCCCGGGCGCTGGCATCGATTGCCTCGGCCCTGATATCGGCCTGGGCCGCAACACCGAAAAGCAGCACCTCGCGGTTGGATTTCTGGGCTAAACGCAGCACCAACGGGTCGTCGGCGTTAAGCACCGCCGTGCCGCCAGGATCGATCTTGTCCAGCAGTTCTCCTTTGGCGTGCATAACCCCTTCAATAGATCCCACCCCCTCCAGGTGTGCGGGCGCGACATTGGTGATGACGCCGATGTTCGGCCTGCAGATGCCGGCCAGGGCTGCAATTTCGCCGGGGGCGTTCATGCCGAGTTCGACCACCGCCCAGCGATGATCCGGGCACAGCTCCAACAGGGTGAGCGGCAGCCCGATATTGTTGTTGAAGTTCTTGCGGGTCGACAGCGTGGGGAAGCGCTGCGACACGACGGCCGCCGTCATCTGCCGGGTGGTGGTCTTGCCGTTGGACCCGGTAATGGCCACGACCGCGGCATTGTTCCGGTTGCGGTGATAGGCGGCCAGCAGGCCCAGGGCTTCGATGGTGTCATCGACGACGAAGCAGATCACTTTTTCTTCGATCCACTGCGCCCAGGGCAGCTCCGGAAGCTTGTTTCGTGCCAGCA
>JBAVJU010000134.1:0-4158 GCA_049687935.1 Desulfobacterales bacterium
GAGCCCAGCTGCTCTACGGTCCGGCCCGGGTTAAGGGCCCCATGAAAAAAATCGCCGGCCGGCTGGTCGAGGTCTCGTGGGAAGAAGCCCTGGCTGAGATCTCCGCCCGGCTCAAGGAACTGAGGGATGCCGGGCAGTCCCACCGCGTCGCCTGTATCGCCGACACGGACCGCGGCACGGTACCGGAGCTGTTGCTCCGGTTTCTAACGGTTTACGGGTCGCCCCAGTTTTTCCGCGTTCCCTCCATTCAGGACACCTACGAGTTGACGCTGTACCTGATGCAGGGGGTCCGCGCCACGGCCGGGTTCGATTTTGAAAGCGCCGACTATGTTCTGAGCTTCGGCAGCGGCCTACTCGACGGGTGGGGGGCGCCGGTCAATATTTTTCAGGCGCACAGCCGCTGGCGTGAGCACGGCGGCAAGCTGGTTCAAATCGAACCGCGCCAGTCGCGAACCGCGGCCAAAGCCGACCGTTGGATTCCCGTCAACCCCGGTACCGAGGGCGCGCTGGCACTGGCTCTGGCCGGCGTGATCGTCAAGGAATCCCTTTTCAATGCCGATTTTGTCAACACCCAGTCGAGCGGATTCGATTCGTGGCAGCGGCTGTTACGTGAAAATTACGATACCGAGAGTGCCGCAAAGATCACCGGAGTTGACCCGTCGACAATCGATAAGCTGGCAAGGGATTTTGCCGGTGCCCGCAAACCCCTGGCTGTCTGCGGACGCGGCAAAGGGCAGACTCCCGGCAGCCTCCAGGAGGTGATGGCTGTCCATGCCCTTAACGCCCTGGTCGGCGGTATCGGCCGGCAGGGTGGCGTTTGGGCGGTACCCGAACCGGACTACATCGACTGGCCGGAACCGGAAATGGATGCCCTCGCCGCCGCCGGTATGCAGCAAGGCCGGATCGATCAAGCCGGCGATACGCCGTATCCGCACGCCCGTTATCTGCTGAATCGGCTTCCGGAAGCCGTCAATGCGAGCACGGAACCGCCGGTACAGGTGCTCTTCGTTGCCAACGCCAATCCGTGTTTCTCGCTGCCGAACAGCAAGGCGTTTATCGAGGCCGTCAAGAAAATCCCCATGGTCGTCAGCTTTTCTTCCTACCGGGATGAAACGGCCGAACTGGCCGATTTCATTTTACCGAGCCACAGTTCTCTCGAGCAATACGAAGATCGGCCGATAACGGCCGGGTACCCGCGACCGGTGGTCAACTTGACCCGGCCCGTGGTCGAGCCGCTTTTTAACACACGGCATATCGGGGATGTGGTGATCGAGCTGGCCCGCAGCCAGGGAAAAACAGTTTCCGCGGCCTTCCCCTGGGACGATTACCAGGCCTGCCTCAAAGAGACTCTGGGCGACATGTGGCCCGTTCTCGAGGAAAAAGGGTACTGGACCGACGAGGCGTTCGGGGCGGCCGGCCGACCCTTGAACTTCGAAACCAAATCGTCCCGCTTCGAATTCACCAATGCCGAAATTGACGCGTTGCCCCCCTTTGCCCCAATCGAACCGCAAGGCGACAAAGCCGCCCTGCCTCTGGTGCTGGTGCCTTATGACACCATGCAACTGTGGAACGGCTATATCGGCGACCCGCCGTTTGTCATAAAAATCGTTCCCGACACGGTTTTGATAAAGAACGATGTTTTTATCGAGGTCAATCCGGCCACCGCCGGTAAATTAGGCCTGGCGGAAGGGCAGACCGCCAAACTGACGACCCCGTTCGGCACGGCCACGGTGCGGGTGCATCTGTTCGAGGGCATCATGCCGGGAGTGGCGGCGTTGCCCAAGGGATTGGGCCACACGGCTCACAGCAAGTTCCTGGCCGGCAAGGGCGTAAACGTCAATGCCCTGATCGGATCCGTTGAAGATGCCGCCACCGGCTACGACGCCGTCTGGGGCATAATGGCCAAACTCGACAAGGCCTAAGGGAATGCTCAGGCGACGGTTAATGGCCGCACTGTACCGGCACTTTACCACTTCACAGCGGCGATGAGGTTTAGATGAAAGTAGAAAAAGCTCACAAATTCGGAATGGTCATCGATCTGGACAAGTGCACTGGATGCGGATCCTGCATGGTCGCCTGTATGGCTGAAAACAATATCCCGTTCCGCGAAGACGAAACCGATAAGCTGATCAGTGTCACGTGGATGCGCGTCTATAAGTTAAGCAACAACAAACCTTTCCCGGACGTGGAAAGCTGTTTTTTGCCGCGGCCCTGCCAACACTGTGAAGGGCACCACGGCCATTCGCCCTGTGTGTCGGTCTGCCCGGCGACCGCCACGGACTACGATTCCCACACCGGTATCGTCAGCCAGATTCCCACCCGTTGTTTTGGTTGCCGGTACTGCATGGCGGCCTGCCCTTATCATGTGCGGCAGTTCAACTGGTATGACCCGGTATGGCCGGATGGCATGGAGAAATCCCTGAACCCGAATGTTTCGGTGCGCATGCGCGGTGTGGTTGAAAAATGCAGCTTCTGTTTTCATCGCTATCAACTGGCCAAGGCGCGCGCCGACTTCAAGGGCGAAGAACATCTCGCGGAGGACGCATATCAGACGGCCTGCACCCAGGCTTGCCCGGCCAAGGCCATCGTTTTCGGCGATTTGAACAACCCGGAGCACAAGGTCCATCAGCTGGCTCAGCCGGACAACCACAATGGCGGCAAGCCCCAGGCAAAAAATGTGTTTCGGTTGCTGGAGAAACTGGGAACCAACCCGAAGGTCTATTACCATTCCAGTAAGGAATGGGTCCGTCGCCTGGGGGATAATTACATGACGGGACAGGATAAAGCCTGATCAGGGGATTGCACTGAGGGTGGTCCGCAATAGCCGCGGTGGTTCTGAAGGCAACCAGAAACAAGGCCGAGTACCTGTTCAACAAAAATACACCGAGGAGCATGGAACTTATGGACGCTGCATTGATACCGAGGGGAGTAAACCGCTGTCCAATATGGAAATTTATGGCCGGCCTGGCACCGGTCGTCCTGGTTCTGCTGTGGGGCGTATATGCCATGTTGCTCTGTTGGGTAAAGGGCCTCAACCAGACCAACATGAACAATGCCTATGGTTTTGCCCTCTGGATCTGGGCCGATTTGGCCGTCATCGCTCTCGGCGGCGGCGCCTTTTTCAGTGGTTTCTTGAGGTATCTCGTCGGAAAGGACCAGCTCAAGAACATCATCAACTTCGCGGTCCTGATCGGCTTCATTTGCTACAGTTCGGCGCTGTTGATTCTGGCTATCGATATCGGGCAACCCCTGAGAGGCTGGTTCATTTTCTGGCATGCCAACGTACATTCGATGCTGACCGAGGTGGCTTTTTGTCTGACCTGTTATTTCTTCGTGTTGAGTATTGAATACATACCACTGGTGCTCGAGAATCGTCAGCTCGATCGGGTGCCGTTTTTTCACAATCTCAGTCACAACATGCATGAGATCATGGCAATCTTTGCCGCCACCGGCGCTTTCCTGTCCTTTTTCCATCAGGGATCACTCGGTGGCGTGGCTGGCGTACTTTTCGGTCGGCCTTTCGGATTTCGGGAGCATATCCTCATCTGGCCGTTTACTTTTTTCCTCTTTACCTGGTCTGCGGCGGCCTACGGACCCGCTTTCACCATCCTGCTCACAAAAATTACGGAGGCCGTAACCGGTAAAAAACTGGTCAAGGACAATGTGGTCTGGTTGCTGGCCAAGATATCCGGCTGGATGATGTTGTCCTACTGCATCGCCAAGACCGCCGATACCATTTATTGGGCCATGGTTACCGCGCCGGCCACAGGCTTCGTGCTGAGTGATTTTTACACCAACAATGGCCTGTACGGTTACTGGATCCTGGTGCTCGAAATCGTCATCTGCGGCTGGCTGCCGGCCTTGCTGCTGGTTTTCAAAAAGACCCGTGAAAACAGGAAACTGCTCTGGCTGGCCGTGATTCTGGGCGTGATCGGCGTCAGCCTCAACCGCTGGGTGATGGTCCTTCAGGTGCTGGCGGTGCCGGTGATGCCCTTTATCAAATGGATCCTGTATTACCCGAGTTGGCAGGAAGTCGCCACCACGCTTCTGCCGGTGGCCTACGGCATCATCCTGGTGTCGCTCTCCTACCGGTACCTGCCTGTTTTTCCTCAGGAAGCGGAACTCAATCCCATCGAGGCGCCGACAGGAGAGGCCGCA
>JBAVJU010000135.1:0-2409 GCA_049687935.1 Desulfobacterales bacterium
CGGGGCGGCGTGGAAAAATCTCGATGCCCGTCTCCTGCCGCTGGTCGACCCGCGCCTGCCGCTGATGGTGGCCATCTGCGGCGGGGCCAATTCGGGCAAATCGACCCTGTTCAACTCCCTGTTGAAGACGCGGCTTTCGCTGGTGCGCGGCAGCGCCGGGAGCACGCGCCGCGTGCTGATTGCCGGCCATCCGGATGTGCTTGCCCGCAAGGACTTTATTTCCGCGCTGTTTGAACCATTCGGCAAAGTCCCCCAACCCCTGGATGATCCCGCCGACCTGCTGGAACCCGGTCCACCGTTGTATTCCGCCCACCCCGACGTCCCCCGGGGCCAGATACTGATGGACACCCCTGACTTCGACACCGGCACGGAAGACCGGTACACCAACCGCGACGTCGCCCGCGAAGTGTTGGAGGCCTGCAACGTTCTGATCTACATCGTCACCAACACCACTTACAACAACCTCGAGAACACCCGCTTCATGCGCCAGGTCTTGACCGAGACGGGCATGCGCCGCTGCATCCTGGTCTACAGTTGCTCGCGAACCTTCACGGACAGCCAGGTGACGGACCACTTGTCGACCACGGCCGCCAACCTTTACGGCGCTGCCCGGGACGATTATCTCATCGGCACCTACCGCACCGACACCAGCGATGCCGTGGCGGCCGGCAATGAGTTCATGAACCTGCGGCCGATCCGGCCCCGGGATCCGGCCATTATGGACCTGTTGGCACAGCTTGATCCCCGGAAAATAAGAGAGCAGCAGATTCAAACCTTGCTGAAGGCCCTCGTGAAACATGTTCGGCAGGTTGTCGCGGCTGCAAAAACCGTTCGAGACGAAGTCGACCTTTACGGCGGCGCCCTGAAACTGGCTCTGGTGCACGCCGTTCAGCAGTCGCTGGTTTCCTTTCCCCTGAAGAAAATCATGCTGCGCATGAACGATATCTGGCTTGACACCAGCCCGTCGCACCTGAAATTTTTCCGGGGCGTGGGCAGCGTGATCGGCAAACCGGCCCGCATAATTTTTTCCATGGTGCGTATGGCAAAGGGCGGGGATGGTGATGCTATCGACCGAAAGGCCGGCGCAGTCGACACCCTTGAGTTGATCGAATCGAATCTGCTGGCCGGGGCTTCCGAACTGCGGGACAAAATCCTGGCCGAGGAAATCATTGCCGAAACCATCGCCAAGGAACCGGAAGGCCGGCGCCTGAGTGCACTGGTCGAGCAGATCAGGCAACAGCGCGGACGCGACCCGAAGGAGTTGCCGTCCCGGCACATTTCCACCCCCACCGGTACCGTTGTCCTCCACGCGGCGGCGCCGGCCTGCACCCGCGATACCCGCAAAGAGGTCGAAGGCCGTCCCTGGTCGGCAACGGCCGAACGAATCCTCACCACCGCCCCGGAGATTTTGAACATCGCGGAAGATGCAACGCTCAACCGGGAGTTGACCGATCTGGTCAATAATTTTCGGCAGCGGATGAATTTTCGCCAGAAAACGCGGGAATCATTTTTCGCATCCTTGAATGTTCTGCCGGCAACCCTTGGGGTTGCCTACATACTGACCACCGGTGATCCCGTGGGCGGTAGCGGGATTTACGCCAAGCTTCACGGGATGTTCGGCATGCACGACCTGTGGGCCCTGGTGTCGATACCGGCTTCGGCCGGACTGGATGAAAGCGGAAGGCAGCGTCTGTCCGATATGCTCGAGCCGGTGGTTAAAAAATGGGTTGAAAACCGGGCCGTTATCGTTCGGCGGCTTTTCGAAGAAACGCTTTCCGGTGCGCTAACCCGGGAGATCGGTGAAACCGTCGTGACAGCCGAAGCGCTGCTGAAAAGGATCGAAGCGGAGTTGAAGGCCTTTGATTAAAACATGCAGAGGGGAAAAAAGATGCCGCGTGCGAACCCGGTGACCACTTTCGATGAATACCTGCTCAGGGCTCGCGGGCGCCTTTCGACCGCCCGGGAAACCATCAAAGCGTATCGGGACATGGCCGGTGCGGCACCCCATTGGAATACGGGCCATGCGGTGCAAGCGGAATGCCAGGCGGCGATCAACCTGCTCGACAAAATGACGGAGAGATTGGACCGTAAGCTGGTGGTCGCCCTGATCGGACCCAGTGGGGCCGGCAAATCGACCCTGTTGAACGCGCTTTCCGGTGACGACAGACTCTCGCGGGCCGGTGACGACCGGCCGACGACCAAAGAAGTGGTTGTTTTTTGTCGGACCCGAACAGATGCCGACCTCCTGCTCTCAGGCCTCGCGCCCGATACGGTATCCGTGGCCCAGCGTCCGAGTGCCGCCGGGCTGGAGCACATCATTCTGGTGGACACCCCCGACATGGACAGCACGGAAAGCGAAAAGTTCCACCCGGTCCTTGAGAAAACCCTTGCGCTGACCGATGTGCTGGT
>JBAVJU010000136.1:0-4278 GCA_049687935.1 Desulfobacterales bacterium
AAACACGATAGAACGTGACATTTAAAATCGCGGCATGTTTTTAAGTACCGCTTGCCGCTTACGAAATGGTAAAAATGACAAGGAGGTTGAGGTCATGAAAGATCGTTCTCACATCACACTGTACAGCGGGGGCCACAAGGGGGCCGAGTCCGAATTCGGACGGCTCGCCGAAAGCTGGGGGATTAAGGAGGTCAACTTTTCGTTCGAGGGGCACGATATCGAGCGGACCAGAGGCGTCCGGGTACTCGGTTCAAAGGAACTCGACAAGGGGGACGTCAGCATGGAGATTGTCTCGACCCGTATGGGTCGTAACTACTCCAAGGCTGAAAAGATCCGCAAAGTCATCCAGTCGATTTTCCACATGGTCAACAGCGGTTACCATGTGGTTGCCATCGGCTGGATTCAACCGGACGATACCGTCAAGGGCGGAACCGGTTGGGGAGTCGAACTGGCCAAGCTCTTCAACCGTCCGGTCAGTGTTTTTGACCAGGAAAGCAACCAGTGGTTTGCCTGGAAGGAAAACCGCTGGATTGCCGAAAAGCCGCTTGTTACCGACGATACTTTCGTTGGGACCGGAACGCGGCATCTCACGGACGCCGGTCGAAAAGCGATTCGCGACCTGTTCGAGGAATCTTTCGGACCCGCTGACGATTGAGCTGCGGGAAACCCATATCTGCAAAATCGCTGCTAAAACAGCCTTTCGTTTTCTGGCAGACGGCCAAAATTATACCCGACCGGCCGCCTTTTTCGGTATCAAGAAGAGAGTGCAAGCGCCTTAAAAGTAGGTTAACGCCTCCCGTAGGTTTTCGTCGACATCTCCGACATACTTATCGACTTCGGCTTTTACGGAGTGCCAGTGCGGGGCTTTCTTATCGGTTGGCTTCAACTCCTTGAACTTTCTATCCGCCGCTTCCTTTTTGGATTTGACTGACTCGATTGCCGTTTTAAGGAGTGATGTGAAGTCCCACCCGCAAGCGCCGTCATTTTTGCCCACCACACCGGAAGAGATGCATCACCTCGGTTGGAAACACCTGGATGTCGTCCTGGTAACCGGGGATGCTTACATCGACGCCCCCTCGGTCGGCGTGGCCGTCATCGGCAGGGTCCTCATGGACGGCGGCTACCGGGTCGGCATCATCGCCCAACCCGATGTGCTCAGCGATCGGGACATCGCCCGACTCGGGGAGCCGATGCTTTTTTGGGGCGTCACCGCCGGAAGTCTGGATTCGATGGTCGCCAATTTTACGGCATCCGGCAAACGACGCCGCAGCGACGATCTGACCCCGGGCGGGCGCAACACCCGGCGTCCCGATCGGGCGGTCATTGTCTACAGCAATTTGATCCGGCGCTGTTTCAAACAGACGCGGCCCATTGTTTTGGGTGGCATCGAAGCCAGTCTGAGGCGCATTTCACACTATGACGGGTGGTCCGATTCCGTCCGGCGTTCGATTCTCTTTGACGCCAAGGCCGACATTTTGATTTACGGAATGGCCGAGCGGAGCGTTCTGGAATTGGCGGAAAAGCTCACGCGCCGGGAGGACTTCCGTCGGATCCGGGGGATCTGTTACGTCAGCCGGCACCTTCCGCAAGCCGTGCCTGGATTTCCGGGTCCGGATATCCAACTTCCGGACCACGAGACCGTGTCCCGCGACAACGAAGAATTTGTCCGTATGTTCAGGTCCTTTTACGAAAACGCGGATCCGTTCACGGCCAAACGGCTCTTCCAGCGTCAGGATACCCGGTATCTCGTCCAGAATCCCCCGGCGATGCCGCCTGCGCCCGACGAACTCGATCGGATCCATGAACTGCCGTATTTACGCGATGTGCATCCTTTTCACAAGAACGACGGGCGCGTGGCGGCGCTCGACACCATCCGGTTTTCACTGACGACTCACCGAGGGTGTTACGGGGAATGCCGATTCTGTGCCATTTCGATCCACCAGGGAAGGCATGTCGTATCGCGCAGCGCAGCCTCGCTTTTGCGGGAAGCGTCCGCCTTCGCGGCGCATCCGGCTTTTAAAGGCATCATTTCGGATGTGGGCGGGCCCACGGCCAACATGTACGGCTTCGAATGTGACCGCAAGCGGTCCCGGGGCGCTTGCCGAAACAAGGCCTGCATCTTTCCGGCACCCTGCAAGCACCTGCCGGTCGATCACGGTCGCCAAGTCCGGCTCCTGCGCGCCTTGCGCCGTCTGCCGGGGATCCGTAAAGTCTTCATCGGCTCCGGCATACGCTACGACCTGATACTAAGCGACCGCAAAACCGGCGGGCTTTATCTGGCCGAGATTCTGCGGCACCATGTCTCGGGTCACCTCAAAATCGCACCCGAACACGTGTCGGACCCGGTCCTGAACCTGATGGGAAAGCCCGGCCGTGAGCGTCTGGAAGCCTTCAAGCGGCTCTTTGACGACGTGCGTCGCAAAGAGGGCTTAACGGCCTTTTTGACGTATTACTTAATGGCCGCTCACCCCGGATGCACTTTAGAAGACATGCAGGACCTGCGAAATTTTGCCATCCGCAGGCTCCACTTGCTGCCCGAACAGGTTCAGATTTTCACTCCCACGCCCTCAACTTACGCCACGCTGATGTACCACACCGAGACCGACCCGTTTACCGGCCGCAAGATCTTCGTGGAGAAAAAACCGGGCAACAAACAAAAGCAAAAAGACGTCATCCGGGGGCGCCACCGTCGATAGCCGCGCCATATAAACCCTTGTTTTTGTGTTTTTCTTCCTCTTGATAAAAAAATGAGAAAAGCGGGAGTCTATCCCTCCCCAAACCAAATCTGTTCGGACGGACATCATGTTTTCAGATCGATTCGACTGGGACCAAAGCCCCAACGCCCTGAGCCTTTTGTTGCGGGACAAAAAAAGAAGGGGTGAAACGGTTGTTGATTTGACCGAATCCAACCCGACCCGGGTCGGGTTGACCTACGATGTCGATACCATTCTCGCGGCCCTGTCACAACCCGCAGCAATGGAATACGCTCCTGATCCGTGCGGTCTTTTGATAGCGCGACAGGCGATTGCCAAGTATTACCGAGAAAGGGGCGTGCCGATCGACACCGACGCCCTTTTTTTGTCGGCCGGGACCAGCGACGCCTATTCGATTCTGTTCAAGCTGTTGGGGAATCCGGGCGACGAGGTTTTGATTCCCCGGCCCGGATATCCACTGCTTTCCTACCTGGCGCGTCTCGACAGCCTGCGCGCTTGTGCCTACCCCCTGCGTTACGACACAGCCGAAGGATGGTCAATCGACCTCGACGTTTTGCAGGCGCTGGTCACGCCACAGACGCGGGCGATCGTACTGGTCGATCCCAACAACCCGACCGGCTCGTACGTAAAACAGGCGGAATGGAAGGCCATAGATGCCCTGTGCCGTCGTCACGAACTGGCCCTGATCGTGGACGAGGTTTTTTACGATTATGGTGCCGGCGGCACAGCGGGTTCCATGCCGGCGCACCCGAACCGTTTTGAGTCCCTCACCTTCGTGTTGAACGGTTTTTCCAAATTGATGGGACTGCCCCAGGTAAAATTGGGCTGGATCGTCGTCGGGGGAGCCTCCGGCCTGTCGTCGGCCGCGCGGTCGCGGCTGGAAACCCTGCTTGATTTTTATCTCACGGTGGCCACCCCGGTTCAGCATGCAGCTGAAAGGCTGCTGGATCGGCGGCACGCCGTTCAGCGGCAGATCCTGTCCCGCATCGACGCCAACAGCCGTTTTCTGGAAGAGCGGATCGCATCAACCCCTAACTGCCGTGTTCTGCAGCGCGAGGGCGGCTGGTATGCGGTTGTCGATATCCTCGATATGGTTTCGGATGAAGAACGGGTCCTGCACCTGCTCAAGCATGACAACACCCTGGTTCATCCGGGATTTTTTTACGATTTCAACCGCGAGGGATTCTTGGTCGTCAGCCTGCTGCCGGGCGAGGACACTTTCCGCAGTGGGGTCTCAAGGATGATCGGGCGATACGGCCAAAAATAAGGACAAGGGGATGTCACAGCCGGTAAAAAAAGAAGAAGATCACCGCTGCATAGACGATGCGGTACCAGCCGAAGATGGAAAAGGTGTGCGTCTGAATGTAGTGCAGCAGCCACTTTACGACGATGAAGGAAACCGCTGCGGAAACAACGAATCCGAGCAGGACCATGCCCCAGTTCTCGGGAACCGCGGCGACCGGCGGGTGGTGGAGTGCCCGGAAAATCTTGAGCCCGCCGGCGGCGAGCATTGTGGGAATTCCGACCAGAAATGAAAACTCGGTGGCAGCCGGTCGGCTCAATC
>JBAVJU010000137.1:0-12821 GCA_049687935.1 Desulfobacterales bacterium
ACATCCTTCGAAGCCCGCAACGTGCATCGCGCGGCCCGGCTCTATGAACGCATGGTCTCAGACAACGACGTGATCTGGCTCGGGGTCGCAGGCGCCGGAGTTGCCGGCGGCATGGGCGGCATGATTATTTCTCTGATCGAAGCCGGTGTCATCGATGTGATCTGTTCGACCGGGGCCCAGGTCTACCACGATCTTCACTTTGCGTTCGACCTTCCGGTCAAAGCGATATCGCCGGTCTGGGACGACAACTCGCTGCGGCAGCACGGCGACACCCGCATCTACGACATCGGCATTCGCGACAAGGAAACCCTCCAGGCGCAGGATGCCATCATTCGCCGATTCGTCCACGAATGTCACCGGGAGCACCTCTCCGGCAGACCGCTCTCCAGCTGGGAATTCAACCGGGCCCTCGGAAAATGGGCTCGCCAACAGGCCAAATATCCGCAACGCAGTTTTGTCGTCGCCGCCGCCGAACACGACGTCCCCATCTTCTGGGACTCGCTGGCCAACCATTCCATCGCCATGAATCTGGTCTTGACCGACCGTATCGGACTGCCGATCAGCCTGTCCGCGCAAAAAGACATCTTCGATTCGGCGGCCGTCGTCTTCTCCACCGAACAGACCGGTTTCATCGAACTGGGAGGCGGGGGACCCAAGAACTTTATTCAACAGACCAGCCCCACCATCAGTCAGATCCTGGGCATCGATTTCGAAGGCGCCGACCGCGGGCTCCAAATCGGCACGGCGGTCGAGAGGGAGGGCAGTCTGTCCGGCTGCACCTTCAGCGAAGCGGTGACCTGGGGCAAGTACCGCTCCGTAGATGAAGAGAAGATGGTGCAGATCTGGGGGGAATACAGCGTCATCTTTCCGATCCTGGCGGCTTATGTGCTGGCTAAATGCGCCAAACGACCGCTGAAGCATATCGCCGCGCATCTGCCGCAGTACGCCGAGAAGCTGGAGCAGGCCCGTTGAAAACCGACCCGCAACCGTTTCTCAATCCCGACCCCGAATACACCGCGCTCGAATCCGCCGCCGCCGTGATTCTGCCGGTCCCCTACGAAGGCGGTGTGAGCTACGGCACAGGAGCGGGCGCTGCCCCTGCGGCCGTCATCGCGGCATCCCACCAGTTGGAGTTCTACGATGAGGTGCTGAAGGCCGAACCCTTTAGAATGGGCATCGCTACAGTGATGCCGCCCCGACTGCCCGCAGATCCCGCCGAGGTGCAGGCGGTGGTGTACCGGTCGGCCAAAAAACTGCTCGACCAGAGGAAATTCGTGGTGCTGATCGGTGGCGACCACTCGGTCAGCGGTCCGTTTGCCCGGGCTCTGAACACAGTGTACGGCTCTCTTTCCGTGATCCAGCTCGATGCCCACGCCGATCTCAGGGACAGCTACGACAACAGCCGCTTCAGCCATGCCTGCGTGATGGCACGCATCCGAGAAATAACCACTGACACCCTGCAGTTTGGCATCCGGAGCATGTCCCTGGAAGAAGCGCAACGCGTCGAACGGGAAAATATAGCGCTGTGCACGATGTCGTCCTGCCGCGACGGGGCTTTCGACATCGATGCGGCCCTGGCCGGACTGCCGGAGCCGGTTTTTTTAACCATCGATGTGGATGCGTTCGACTGGAGCGTCATCCGCAGTACCGGTACGCCCGAACCGGGCGGCTTTACCTGGGACGAGGCCCTGCATCTGCTGAAAAAGATATTCGACCGTAAAAATGTGGTCGCATTCGACGTCGTGGAACTCTCAACCGCCCCCCATGATCTGAATTCACCCTTCGCGGTTGCTAAATTGATTTATAAACTGCTGGGGTTCAAACTGGCCGGAGCGGTCCGAGATAAACGGCTCGACTGGCCGGAGAAGCCCCGGGGATCTGTTTTCGACGGCTGTCGGAAGCGCTAACCGGTTGACAAGGCTTGGGCAATTTCTGCGTTCGTCCTCTCGACCGCACCGGCGATGTCGTCGGCGCCAAGCAGGGGGCGGCCGATGACCAGAAGGTCCGCGCCCTGTCTGATAGCGGCCGCCGGTGTGGCCGTCCGCTGCTGATCGTCATCCCCCCGATACCAGTTCGGTCGGATCCCGGGACAGATCTTTTTGATGTCGAGGGTCTGGATCGATTCCAGGTCCGTCGCCGAACAGACGAGGTAGGCATATCGCGACACGGCCTCGGCTGCCATCTGCGCCACCATCCGCTGCGGACTCTCACCCCGATAGTATCGTCTGAAATCCTCCCGGCCCATCGATGTCAGGATGGTGACGCCGGCGATGTGATCCTTTTTCAGCCCGCAGGCGACCGGGTTGTAGCCGGAAGTACAGTGAACCGTCGTGATATCAGCACCGGCCGTCAGGTGAAGCGTCAACGATTCCGTCATGGCGCTGGGAATGTCATAGAGTTTGAAGTCGAGCATGACCCGTCCGTGACGCTTGATATCGGGCAGAACCGTCAGGCCGCGGTCGAGCACGCTGCGGCGTATTTTGTAGCCCCACACCAGGCCTTCGGTTCGGCGCATGATGTCTCGGGCCTGGTCCCACTTGACGTGGTCCAGCGGAAGGATAATTCGGCTCTCCATCACTCCCTCCTTGTCTCTTGGAATCAATCTTTAAAATATTGGCGCCGATCGAAGAACCGGTTCAACCGTAAAAAAACAGGACCGTCTTTTCCGCCTCCGACATCGGCATCTCGGCGCAGACGATACAATAGACGAAAACAGCGCTCACATAAAGCCCTTTTGGGTGTCTACCTCTTAAGAGTAAGAAATCTATTGAATTAAAGTAGTTTTGAATGGTATAAAGTAATATTTCAGTGCATCGTTAAGATGCACGCCCACCCCTTATCAGGCCTTAATTCGCATGAGTTTCGCAATGCCAAAACAGACGATACCTTCCGGCGGTTATTGGCTGGGGCACTCCGAGCCGATTTTGCTGCAGGCGTTTCTCGGGACCTGCGTGGGCGTCGCCTTGTTCGATGCCAAAAGCGGCATCGGCGGAATGATTCACCTGCTGCTGCCCGAGCCGGTGGGAGGCGGCATGGAACAGGCCGACACCCGCTACGCCACCACCGGTATGCCTTTCTTCCTCACGGCGCTCTACGAAGCCGGCGCGGTCCGGGATCAACTGACGGCGGTCATTGCCGGCGGCGCGCTCGTCGGTCCCCTGAGCGCCGCCGATCTGGACCTCAACATCGGCGGCCGCACAGCCGAGCTGGTCGAGTCGATTCTGTCCGCTGAAGGCATTCCGATCATCCACTCGGAAACCGGCGGGTTTTTTACCTGTTGTCTGCGTCTCGACATGAAAAGTTGGTCATTTCGCATCGAGCCATTGGGACAGGAAAAGAGCGTCACCAGGGAATCCGGCCGCTTGCCCAATCCGGCGGAAATCCAACAGGCCACGGAGAAAATCAAGCCGATACCGCAGGTAGCCCTGAAAATCCTTCATATGATCGATGCGGGCACCGACGACATCAAACCGATTGCCGAGGAGATAAAAAAAGACCAGGTCCTCAGCGCGCGAACCCTGCAACTCTGCAACTCGGCGATGTTTGCCAAGCAAAACAGGATCGAATCGCTGGACCACGCGCTCGTTTTTCTCGGGGAAAACCTGTTTGTCAAAATGATCATATCGGCCGCAGTCAATGAATTTTTCGATGCTTCCGGTAATGGCTATTCGCTGTGCATGGGCGGCCTCTTTCACCACGCCGTCGGCACGGCGCTGACCGCTGAAAAAATCGCCCATTTTACAGGCAAGACGCCATTGTCGACAGCCTATACGGCCGGGTTGCTGCATGATATCGGCAAGGTGGTGCTCGATCAGTTCATTGCAACCGCCTTTCCGCTCTTTTACCGAAAATTAAATCATGAGGAAGCGAATTCGATCACGATCGAAAGAGACATTTTCGGCACCGACCACACAGAAGTCGGCCGCACGCTGGCTGAAATGTGGGCTTTTCCGGAATCCTTGACCACCGCGATTGCCCATCACCACCAGCCCGAAAAAACGTTGCAGCACACCGAACTGGCGCACGTCATCTTCCTGGCCGATCTTATCATGGCCCGATTCAATACCGGTCTCGAATTGGAAGGGATGAGCAGCGGATCGATTGAAACCCGCCTGAAACAAATCGGCCTGAAGCCCGAAAACCTCGCGGAAATCGTCGATCTCATCCCGCAGAGTCTGTTCGAATATGAAGCGGATAGTGGCCCGACCTCCGGTGGATAAAAACACTCCATGAATCTGAACCAGCAACAGAAAGAGGCTTTGCGGAATCTGCCGGCAGTCGACCATGTCCTCGAACTCTCCAAGTCCGACCCGTTTTTTGAAGAAGTCCCCCGATCGGTTCTCATCCGTTCCATCCGATCCGTTCTCGACAACCGTCGCCGGCAAATTATCGAGCAGGACCCCGCCCAGATCGACGAACTCTTGGCTGACGCGGCGATTGTGACCGGCGTCAAGGATTTGGCCCGGCAGGCGCAGTCGTTGAACCTGCGGGCAACCGTCAATGCCACCGGAATCGTCATCCATACCAATCTCGGCCGCTCGCTGCTGGCTGAAACCGCCATCGAGCACCTTTGCGCAGTCGGCCGCCGGTATTCGAATCTCGAATTCGACCTCGACAAAGGCCGCCGCGGCTCCCGCTACGCCAATGTGGAAGACCTGATCTGTGAACTCAGCGGCGCAGAGTCCGCCATGGCGGTCAACAACAACGCCGGGGCGGTCTTGCTCGCACTGGAAACGATGGCGGCCGGTAAAAAGGTCATCGTCTCCCGGGGTGAACTGGTGGAAATCGGCGGTTCCTTCCGCATCCCGGATGTCATGGCCAAGAGCGGGGGCATCCTGTGCGAGGTCGGAACCACCAACCGCACGCACCTCCATGACTATGAGAACGCCGTCGACGAGCAGACCGCCCTGCTGCTGAAAGTCCATAAAAGCAACTACAGTGTCGTCGGATTTTCGGCCGAGGTCTCGCTCAAGGACCTCGTCGCTTTGGGTCAAAGACACCGGGTTCCGGTCATGGAGGACCTGGGCAGCGGCACCTTCATCGATTTTTCACGCTACGGGCTTCTGAAAGAGCCGACGGTGCAGGAATCGGTGTCGGCCGGGGTCGACATCGTCACCTTCAGCGGGGACAAGCTTCTCGGCGGCCCCCAGGCCGGTTTGGTTGTCGGGAAAAAGACCTGTATCGACCGGATCAAAAAGAATCCGATCACACGCGCGCTGCGGATTGACAAGCTGACTCTAGCGGCCCTGGAAAGCACCCTGAGGCTCTACCGGGATGAAGAAAAGGCGGTGCAGGCGATTCCCACCCTGCGGATGATGCTGCAGCCGATCACGACCCTGGAGGAAAAAGCCGGGCGCCTGAAAAAAATGCTTGAAAGCACCGAGCGCAGCCGCTTGACGGTCGCGTCTCTGGATCTCGTCTCACGGCCCGGCGGCGGCTCACTGCCGCTGCTGGAGCTGCCCAGCAAGGGCCTGGGTGTGAAAATCGACGGTCTGTCGGCCAACGCCATCGAAAAAAGTCTGCGCCTGAATTCACCCCCGATCATCGGCCGAATCGAGGATGACCTATACACGATGGATATGCGGACTCTCCAGGACGGCGAACTGGAGACCATCCGGAGCGCAATTGAAACGCTACTGACTTGAGGACTGATGATGACGCAGAAACCGCATCAACTGAGCCCCGATGCCGGCGAGACCCGCAACTTTCTCCTCTCGAAGGCCCGGTCCGAAGCCGTTCCCCGGCCGGCGTGTGTCGTCGAGCCGGACAAGGATACCAAAGCACTGGAGCTGGCCTACCCCTGCCTTCTCAGCGCTAAATCTCTAATGGTCCGCGCCATGAGCAGCCTGGAAGACGTCTCAGAATTTGCCGCCGCCGTCTTTCAAATCGACGCCTGCCGGCTTGCGGACGGCGCCGTCGATTCCGAACCGGAACCGGACATCCGGACAACGGTGGCCCGCACCCTCGAGAGGGCGTGTCGATCGGTATCCGGTCTCTGGGGCCTGCTCGATTCAACCACCCTCGGATGCTTTCTGCCCGGCGGCAACCCGTCGTCGACACTCGCATGGGCCGAAGAGATCAAAAAAACAGTGGCGGACGACGCCGGCGCCTCCCTCACGATCGGTCTGGCCTTTTTCCCGACCCTCGATTACCCCAAGGACAAAATCCTCGACAATGCCCGCAAGGCCCTTGAGCACGCAAAATTCTTCGGGCCCGACAGCCTGGTCTCCTTCGATGCCATCAGTCTCAACATCAGCGGCGACAGGCTCTACGACGAGGGCGCATACCAGAAGGCCATCGATGAATACAAGACCGCCCTGAAGCTCGACCCGGCAAATGCGAACCTGCACAACAGCCTGGGTGTTTGCTACGGCGTGACCGGCGAATTCGTGAGCGCCCTGGCCCAGTTCAAGGAAGCAATGGCCCTTGATGCCGAAGAGGCCCTCGCGCATTACAATGCCGGCCTCGTCCACCTGTTGTTGGACGAGCGTGACAAAGCCCGAGCGCACCTGCTCGAAGTCGACAATCGGCCCCACAACCTCTTTGAGGTCAGATTGCAATTGGGCAAACTCTACCTCGAAGACAGCCAACCTGAAAAAGGCCGGATTTATCTCGAAAAAGCCGCCGCCATGCAACCGCAATCGAGCACCGTTTACTCTCTTATCGGTGAATGTTATGCCGCCCTCGATAGACGCGACGAAGCCGTTGCGGCCTATAAAAAGTCGCTGCGGCTCAACGCCAATGACGCCGCTTCACTCTCCGGCCTGGGCTGGTTGTATCATGTCATGGGCAAAAACACCGATATCGCAACGCTTTTTTGCCGGCACAGCACGGCGATCGCTCCGCGAAACGGTCTCTTTCACCATCGACTCGGGTGTTTATTTTTGAAAGAAGCCCGTCTGTCGGAAGCCCGTGACGAATTTCAGAAAGCGGTCGCTCTGGGGTGTGATTCCGCAGCGCAACTCGCGGAAGTTCAGAGCCGGCTGCTGGACAAAGCCTCCTGACCATGAAAAACCGTATCCTCTCCATCCTGGCCGAAAGCCTGGCGGTCAAAGACCGTTCCGTAAAGGAAAACCTGAACAAACTCGAAACCGGCGCCCAACGCCTGGCCGAATGCCTGGCCTCCGACCGCAAGGTGCTCATTTTCGGAAATGGCGGCAGTGCAGCCGACGCCCAGCATATAGCGGCCGAATTCGTCAACCGTTTCGGTATCGAACGTCCGCCCCTGGCGGCCATCGCCCTCACGACCGACACATCGATTCTCACCAGCATCGGCAACGATTACCGTTTTGACGACATTTTCTCTAGGCAAATCCACGCCCTGGGCAAAAAGGGCGACGTCGCCTGGGCCATCAGCACCAGCGGCAACTCGGCAAACGTTTTGAAAGGCATCGCGGCGGCCGGGGAAAAGGAGATGGCCACTGTCGCCATGACCGGCCGCGGAGGTCGGCTGGCCGCGATGGCCGACCTGTCGCTGACCGTGAGTTCTGATTCGACCGCCCGCATCCAGGAAACCCACCTGATCATGGCACACATCCTCTGCGACTTGGTGGAGCGCATCCTCTTTCCGAAACACTTCAAAAAATAGAACCTTGATTTTTTCCGCGGGTTGATTAAGATACGATCTTCGTTTTGACGGATAACACATACGGCCTGACCGTTTTCGAGGAGATCCTATCATGCCGATTTACGAGTATCACTGCCTGAAATGCAACGCGGACTTCGAGTCTCTGGTGTTTGGTGACGAAAAACCGAACTGCCCCGCCTGCAAGGCTGCCGATGTCTGCCGTCTGATGTCGACCTGCGGCTTTGTCAGCAAGGGGGGTGGCGGCCAGACGGTTTCCAGGTCGGCCGGGTCCTCCTGCAGCGGGTGTTCTGGGACCAGCTGTTCGAGCTGCGGCCACTGATCATGAAGGGTGTTGTCAGAATCGGGACCAGAAAGAGCGCTCTCGCTCTGTGGCAGGCCAATTGGGTTCAGTCGGAACTGCTCAAACACTTCCCTTCCCTTTCGATCCAGCTCGTCACCATCACCACCCAAGGTGATAAAATACGCGACGTCCCGCTGGCCGACGTCGGCGGCAAGGGACTTTTCGTCAAAGAAATCGAAGAGGCTCTCCTGGAGGGTCGAATCGATCTGGCAGTCCACAGCATGAAGGACATGCCAGCCGACTTGCCGCAGGGGCTTTGTATCGGTCCGATCCCCGCGCGCGAAAATCCGGCCGACGTTCTCATTGCCAGAAAAGACACGCCTTTTGCGCAATTGGCCCTTTCCGCCCGAATCGGCACCAGCAGCCTGAGGCGAGCGGCACAATTGCGCTGTGCACGCCCCGATATCGAAATCGTCGCACTGCGGGGCAATGTGGACACCCGCTTGAGAAAACTGGATGATCCGACCGAGAAACTCGACGCGATCGTTCTGGCGGCCGCCGGAATCCGACGACTCGGACTGACGCATCGCGTCACCGAGCAACTCGAGGAAGCGGTCATGCTGCCGGCGGCCGGCCAAGGGGCCCTGTGTATCGAAATCCGTCAGGAGGACCGTGCCATGGCCGAAAAACTGGACGTACTGAACCATCCGCCGACGCGCCTGGCCGTACTGGGCGAACGGTCTTTTCTGCATCGCCTGGAAGGCAGCTGCCAGGTTCCGATTGCCGCCCACGGCACGATCACCGGCGACCGATTGAACCTGGAAGGGCTGGTTGCCGATATCGACGGCCGAACCGTATACCGGGATCGGCACAACGGTCCAGCGCTCACTGCTGAAGTCGTCGGGCGCGAACTCGCAGAGCGGCTCCTCGCCAGGGGAGCCGACAAGGTCCTGGAGAAACTGGCCGCTTATGGAAAATAATCCGTCAAAAGGCGTGGTTTACCTGGTGGGCGCGGGTCCCGGAGATCCGGGTCTGATGACCGTCAGGGGGCTTGAGATCCTCCGCAGGGCCGATGTGGTCGTGTACGATTACCTGGCCGCACCGACCCTGCTGCGGCATGTCCGTGAGAACGCCGAACTGATATACGTCGGCAAGAAAGGCGGCGACCACACGCTTTCTCAGGATGGGATCAACGCACTGATCGTTGAAAAGGCAAAGGCCGGTGCGACCGTTGCCCGTTTGAAGGGAGGCGACCCCTTTATTTTCGGCCGTGGGGGCGAGGAGGCAGAGGTCCTGATCGATGCGGGCATCCCGTTTGAAATCGTGCCGGGTGTCACCTCCGCCATTGCCGCCCCGGCTTACGCCGGCATCCCCCTGACCCATCGAAAAGTCAGCTCGACCGTCGCCTTCATCACCGGCCACGAGGATCCTGAGAAGGAGACGTCGACCATCGACTGGGCCGCATTGGCGAAGGGAATCGGGACCCTGGTTTTCTTGATGGGCGTCAAAAACCTGCCGCAGATCGCCGGCAGCCTGATCCGGCACGGCAAACCGGCCGACACGCCGGTGGCGCTGGTCCGCTGGGGCACGACGTCGCGCCAGCAGACGGTTTCCGGCACTCTAGCGACCATCGTGGAGCGGGTCACGCAGGCCGGCCTCAAGGCCCCGGCCGTCATCGTGGTCGGTGACGTGGTGCAGCTGCGGGACCGGATGAAGTGGTTCGACAATCGGCCGCTCCTCGGAAAACGCATCGTTGTGACCCGCGCCCGGGCCCAGGCCAGCGACCTGATTCGACACCTCTCCGAACTGGGCGCCGAATGCCTGGAACACCCCACCATAACGATCGAACCGCCGGCCGACTGGGCGCCTCTGGACCAGGCCCTCGATCGCATCGCCGAATACGACTGGCTGATCTTCACCAGCGTCAACGGCGTTCAATTCTTCTTTGAACGGCTTTTCAACCGGGGCCGGGATGTCAGAGCCCTGGGCCGGATCGGCACCGCCGCGATCGGCCCGGCCACTGCCGCGAAACTCTTTGAATTCGGATTGACCAGCGACATCGTTCCGGAAAGCTACCGGGCGGAATCGGTGGTGGCGGCTTTCGAAAGGAAAGACGTCGCCGGCCAAAAAATCCTGCTCCCGCGGGCGGCCGAAGCGCGGCCGATTCTGCCCGAACAGCTGTCGAAAATGGGGGCCATGGTCGATGAGGTCCCCGTTTACCGAACGCGTCCGGCCGAAGAGCGGGCAGACCGGCTGGTCGAACGGCTCGAGAGCGGATCCGTCGACATGATCACCTTCACCAGTTCATCCACGGTAACCAATTTCAAATCACTGCTGCCCCGGGACCGCTTCGATGAACTGATCAAACGCGTCACCGTCGCCAGCATCGGCCCCGTCACCTCGGAGACGGCCCGAAAACTGGGATTCGAGGTGCACCTCACCGCCGACAGCTTCACGATCCCCGGGCTGGTCGCATCCATTGTGCGTCACTACGGCAAACCCCCTGCCCACTGACAGACCGAAACCGACGGGTTCGCATCAGATATTTTTTTCAAAGCCGGGCCTGCGATGGGGTTAGGTCCGCTTGACGACAAGTTCTGCGCCTTATGAAACCGAAGCAACAACCGGCAGTGACATAGCCCACTTGCTGTTGGAGACAACAGGACGAACAAGGAGGGTCCCCGAATACCGATGGATTAACAGGGCACCGTTTGACACATTCGCAAAGCGGCGCTACTTTCAAACTGAACTTTTTCAAAGGATCATTCTGAATGCCGCCTCATCGGCTTGTCGACCGTTACAATCGCCACTTGAACTACCTTCGGATTTCAATCACCGATCGCTGCAATTTAAGGTGCGTCTATTGTGTTCCATCGGATCAGATTCCCCGGCTGGACCACGCGGATATTCTGCGCTACGAGGAGATTTTGCGCATCGTCCGGGTCGGCGTCGATCTGGGCATCTCCAAGATCAGGATAACCGGCGGCGAACCGCTGGTCCGCAAAGGGGTCTGCGAATTCCTGGCCGCCATATCCCACATGGCCGGTCTGGACGAAGTGACGCTGACAACCAACGGGGTGCTGCTCGAGGAAAACATCGGATGCATCCGGGCTGCCGGCATCCGGCGGATCAATGTCAGCCTGGACACCTTGCGGAGGGACAAGTTTGCCGCCATAACCGGCAAGGACGATTTCGACAAAGTCTGGAACGGCATCACGGCGGCCAGAAGGGCCGGCATCGATCCCATCAAACTGAACGTCGTCGCCTTGCGCGGCACCAACGACGATGAATTTCTCGATTTCGCCCGCCTCACCCTCTCGCACGCCTTTCACATCCGCTTCATCGAATACATGCCGATCGGAAAATCTCGCGTTCACTTCGGGCCGCCGATATTGGTCCCTGAAATTAAGGACTGTATTGCGTCGATCGGTCACCTGATGCCGATCGAGAAAAATCCCGCCGATGGACCCGCCGAGCGCTTCAAGCTCGAGGGGGCCGTCGGCGAAATCGGTTTCATCAGCGCGTTGAGCCACCATTTCTGCAGCAGCTGCAATCGGCTGCGCCTGACGGCCAGCGGCCAACTGCGCCCGTGCCTCCTGTCGGACCACCAACTCGACCTGAAGGGCCCCCTAAGGGCCGGGGAATCGAATGATAAGCTGGCGGCGATCTTTCGCCGGGCGGTTGAGAAAAAACCATCTGATCATGATCTGGCAGTCAACGAACCGTCCGGAGTTTCCTGTCAGATGTCCTCTATCGGCGGTTGATGAGTTCATCGATCGCGGAATCTCTTTCTCCCTGTGATTCACGTATGACGCCTTGCGCACGAAAAAATTTCCCCCAAAAACCATAGACCTGCCCCGGGAGTCAACCGATGCCGGGGGCAAGGTGCGCCCCTGGTTCAAGGATTGGCCGCGTTAGGTGGACCGCCACCCTGCCGCCGATCCCTGCGGCCGGACCTCAAATGAAGCGTGTTAACCTGTTGACCTTTATCGTCATTGCGTATTATGAAGAGTCTGCAGCCGCAAGTCTTGACAATCATCTTAAGCCGCAAAAGAGCGCAGGGAGGTTAAGTGATGTCGACCGCATCTTTCACCTATCACCGAAAACTTATTTTCGCAGGCCTTATCTTCGCATTTCTGGTGGCCGGTTGTGCTCAAACCACTAAAACGCCTTCAGAGCCAAAAGTTGCCGATGCCGCAACGCTGAGGGTCGGGGTGACCACCACTTCACCCCCTTTCGTTTTCAAACAGTCAGGCGAAATTGTGGGCCTGGACGCCGATATGGCACGCGAATTTGCACGTTTTATCGGCAAAACACCTCGTTTTGTCGATCTCAAATGGGACGACCAGATACCCGCCCTGCTGGAGAATCGCACCGATATCATCATGTCGGGGATGTCGATCACGAATTTGCGTCAGATGAGCATCGCTTTCAGCCAGCCCTACTACAGATCAGGCCTGATGGCCATGGTTCGAAAGTCGGAGGCCAATCGTTTCCCGGTGTCTTTTTACGGCTTGCTCGGCCAGTCGCCCGCAATGCGCTTCGGTGTTGTCAAGGGCACAACCGGTGAAGCCTATGTCAACAACAATTTCACATCCGCCCAACGGATCACCGCTTACCCATCAACCCGCGAGGCCCTCAACGCGCTGCTGACGCCTGTGCTGGTGAACAGAATCGACGTGTTCGTTCAAGACGGGCCGATCCTGCTCATGATGCTGGCGGAAAACCAATCGATGGATTTAACGGTGTTGCCCTCACCGCTGACCGACGAGTATCTCGCCTGGGGAATGCGCAAAACCGACCCCGGACTGAAAGAATCCGCCGATCGTTTCCTGGAGAGCATCGCCAAGAGCGGACAGCTCGAGAGTATCGTCAAGCGCTGGATTCCTTACTCCGAGTAGCAGCGGAGTGAAACAGCCCGAATAAATTGTTTGGGATGCGAATGGATAAGGA
>JBAVJU010000138.1:0-1539 GCA_049687935.1 Desulfobacterales bacterium
GCGTCGTTTCTCTTCTTCTTGCCGACCGTCGGGCACGGGCTGGAGAGCCGTGACATCATACGCCTGAAGCAGGCCGGCGTCTCGGATGAAACCGTTCGGGTCCTGATCCGCGAAAAGTCCCTGGAGACCGGTGCCTTCAAAGTCGACGAAATCCTGACACTGAAAAAAGCCGGCCTGTCGGATGCGACGTTGCGGATGCTGATTGCCGAGCATTCTTTTCTCAAAGACCGTCAGCCCATCGTTTACGGACAGCAAATCCACGCGATCAAATTCACTTCCGTGCAGGATGTCATCCGGCTTAAAGAGGCCGGCCTGAGCGACACCGTCATCCAGGCGATTCTATGTGTTCTTCAGGAAGACAATTCGACTGACACCCAAAAGGCCTGGGACATGTTGAACTCGATGGGCATCCTGATCGACAAACGCGGTGGCCGCTGAGAGTGCTTGCGCCCGATCGCTTTCCTGTAAACATAGCTTGTTTCCGTCCAGAAATGGCCCTTTTCAGCAATTTCGGCGTCAATCGGCGGAATCGCTTGTGCGGCGTACACGAGCACGCCTCCGCGCAATGCCGCTGATTTCCTTGAACTTGCAGAAAATTGCTCATTTCTGGATCGGAAACTCATCAGTGCCTTTAATGAAACCGTGGATGGGCACTAGCTAGCAAGAAGGGTTGACTGCCGGATGCCCAATGACCGAGATCGACTGCCATAGATGTGACCATTATTTTGTCACCTGGGACGAACAGCGCCCTCACGGCTGCCGCGCCATGGGCTTTAAAAGCCGGTCTTTTCCATCCGCGCTGGTGCGCAGGTGTTCGGACGGCATGGCCTGCCGTCTATACGCAGAAAAGAGTCGCAGGCGGCATGTCCGCCAGCCCTCAGAACTCACCCCAAAATAACGTCACCTTTGCCCGCCGGTTTGAATCGAGCGCGAGAAACCCCCACAGTCGCCGGTTCCCACGCGGCAAAAATTGCCGCCGACTCCTTCGCGTAGTGGTTCGGCATATGTCATCCGGCTCATAAAAATCATTAATATCTACAAGTTGTCAAAATTTATATTTTTAGCACGAAAATTGCTTGTATGCTGATCATCCCCGTTTGAAAAAGGGATACGGGAAATTTCGAAGACAAAGGAGATGCAGATGAAAATCAGTGTCACCCCTCAACTGCGACCCAACCCGCCGGCCACGCAGAACCGCCGCGAGGCGAATTGCACGGATGCGGATTTTCAGACAATCCTGAAGCAAACCGTCGGAAGCACTGCCGGAGAGACACAGCCGACTCGGGTTGCGAACCCCTTCAGCATGCCGTCGGTCCGGCCGATTGTCAAGCCGGATGCGGAAGCGGTGCTGCCCTTGGCGGACCGCATCGATCGACTGGTCGATCGACTGGAGAACTACCGGCTCAAACTCGCAGATCCGCAAGCTTCCCTGAAGTCGATCCAGCCTCTGCTGGACGACATGGCCGCTTCGTCGGAAAAGCTGGTGCCGAAGCTGGAATATCTGGATGAAGGGGACCCGCTCAAAGACATTCTGAACCG
>JBAVJU010000139.1:0-22621 GCA_049687935.1 Desulfobacterales bacterium
GTTGCCGAGGTGCCGATGACCAACATGACGTCGCATTGCAGTGCGAGGAGCTGGGAGCGGTCGAGATGCCGGGGCGGGATCTGTTCGCCGAAAAAAACACATTCGGGCCGCAGGATGCCGCCGCAGGTACACCGCGGGGGGAGTCGGTCCATCTCGACCGTGCGGGTTGGGCAGCGCCGGCCGCAGTCGAGGCAAGACTGCCAGGCGAAATTGCCGTGAAACTCGATGACATCGGTGCTACCCGCTGCCTGGTGCAGACCGTCGACATTCTGGGTGATGATCGTTTTGATGATCCCCAGTTCTTCCAGGCGCGCGAGACCCTTGTGGGCATTGTTTGGCAGTGCCTGATCGACCACGTCTTTCATGCCTCGGATGAGAACATCCCAGACCTTGGCCGGGTCGCTCATGAAGGCATCGATATGGGCATATTCCATCGGGTCGATTTTTTCCCACACGCCGCCTTTGCCTCTGAAGGGGGGGATCCCGCTTTCCACCGAAATGCCCGCCCCGGTCAAGGCGATCCCACATTTTGCCGTCGTCAGGTCGCCGGCCGCTTTTTTGATCAAGTCATGCAACGGGATGTTATTTTTGGATGAGCCCCTCATTTGCTTGCGCTTGGATCAGAGTTCGAATTTTGTGTTGCACCGCACCCCGAAACACTTCAGGCGGTGGCCCGCCGCCGCAATCCTTTTGCGGCAGTCGGCGACAATTTTGTCCATGGCCCGATCGGTGCGGTCCTGGTTGAGGTGGAACAGACCGAGCTGCTTGACGCCGGCTTCAGCGGCCAACCGGAGAACGTCGGTGACCACCGAGTGACCCCACTCGACGTAGGTTGCATACTCCGTCGGGGTGTATTCGGCGTCGTGGAACAAGAGGTCGGCCTCCTTTGAAAACTCGACGTAGTCTCGATATGCTCGACCACCACGGTGAAGATATCCCAGTTCATTGTCGGTCAAAAAGACAAAGGTCTTGTCTTTTTCGATAAACTTGTATCCACTGCCGCCGTTGGGATGACTGAGTGGAATAGGGAGCACTTTCACCGATCCGATTTCAAAATCGGTCGGGCATGCTTCTTCGTATATCATCCGGGCCTTGATATCCGAGTATTTTACGGGAAAATTAGGCGGCGCCATGACCTTGGACAGTATTGTTTCCACAAACTTACTGTGAAAGGGGCAGCGATGCATCCGAAATTCGGAGTCTTTTGAATAGAGTGGCTTGAAGTAAGGAAATCCCATGACGTGATCCCAGTGGGCATGGGTGAAGATGAAGTGGAACTGCCGGCGTTTTTCTTTTATGAGCTGATTGCCGAGACGGCGGATGCCCGTTCCGGCATCGATGATGATGATGTCGCCGCTCTGGGTTCGAATTTCGATGCAGGTGGTGTCTCCGCCGTACTTGAGGTAGGTTTTTCCGGAAACGGGTATCGATCCGCGGGATCCCCAGCATTTAATGATCATCGCTCGGCCTCAACAGACTTGAATAATTTCTTCACATTCCAAACGGGCACCCTCACTGCGGATTCATTCCCAAAAAGGTATGCCAGAGACCTGCGCCGATCCATTGCTGCCGCACGATGGATCCGACTCGGTGCAACTGCTCTGTAATTGCGCTGGCCTCACTGCGCATCAGCCCTGACAGTATAAACCATTTTTTTTGCAAAAACCCGGTGGACATCACCAGCAGGCGCATGACATCGTAGTGAATGTTGGCCACCAGAAGGTCAGCCGGATTTTCGATAAACGCTTCCGCCCGGCCCTGCACCGCCAGAATGCGATCGGCCATGCCGTTCATCCGGAAGTTTCTTGCGGCGGTGCGCACGGCCAGCAGGTTGCTATCCACTGCCAGAGTCAACCGGCTTCCCAGTGCTGTGGCGGCAAGGGCCAGAACCCCGGTTCCTGTACCAAGGTCGATGGCGGCTTGCGGCCGCTCCTCGGCATAAACGGTTTCAAGGGCGCACAGACAGGCACGCGTCGTCGCATGCGTGCCGCTTCCGAAAACCACTCCGGGGTCCAAAACGAGTCGGTTTAGGCCTCCTTCGGCGTCGCGTTCTCGTCGTTCGGTTTCCCAGACCGGCACGATATCAAACCGTCCGACGGAATAGGAGACCGGGCATTCTCCGAGCCACTCGGCGTATGTCATCCGATAGGCGTCGATCATTTCCAACTGGGGCTGGGCCGCCAGGAGCGCAGTGATTCTCTTCCGGCACACCCGGGTGTAGAAGAGAAAGGAAAACCCGTCTTCTTCCCAGTTACCGATGAAGCCGGGGGCCGAAAGGTCCATGCCTGGTGCCACACGGCCCTTCAGATAGTAGATGTAAAGTTCTTCATCGGGGCCGGCGACAATCGCCTCCGGTCGGTCACTCCTTTTCATATTTCGGCAATTCGTCCAGGTACCATTCCATCGGGTCAACCAGCGTATACCCCATTTCCTTGAGCTTGCGCTTGACACGGGCCACGTTCTGGGTCAGCAGATAAGGGAAGACCGCGCGCTTGTCTTTTTCGAAGTAACGCGCCACCAGAACGCTGCCGAAAGAAATGCCTTCCTCGGTGATGGCATCGACGATCTTCTTCATCTGGCCGACCTTTTCTTCCACCAGGATGCATAGAAGGGTACCCGGCTGGCCGAAGCCCAGCACGTTGATAAAAGCGCGCAGCAGGTCACGCACGGAGAGGATGCCCTTGAGTTTGCCCTCCTTGTCGACGACCGGCAGGGCGCCGACCCTCAGATCCTGGATGAGCACCAGCGCATCCTGAATGGTGTGGTGCGGGCCGAGCGTTTTCGGGTCGGCCGTCATGATATCCATCACCTTGAGATTTTTGACTTTTTCCGCGTCCGCCGTGCGAATCGGGTCTTTAATCATGCTGTACGGCAGGGCGCTGCGGATATCACGATCGGTCACGATGCCGATCAGCCGGCCGTTGGCATCGATCACCGGCAGGTGGCGGATCCGGTTTTGCGTCATTTTCTCGTAGGCGTCAAAAACATCCGCCTCCGGACCGGTTGTGATTACCTTTTGGGTCATCGATCGGCTGACAAACATTATCTACCTCCAGTGTGTGGTTCCTTCCAAGAATTGCGAAAATGACGGGAAATGATCACGTGGCTTCAGCACGGCCATTTATTCTCCCAGCAGGGCGGCGACGTGGTTGCAGGCGAGTTCCGGCAAACGCCGCAGGCAGTATCCGCCTTCGAGCACCGAGACGATCCGACCGTTGCAGTGGCGGGCGGCGATTTCCAATATCCGCTTCATGACCCAAGAATACCACTCCGTGGTCAGGTTCATGTCCGACATGTCGTCGTCCTTGTGTCCGTCAAAACCGGCTGAAACAAGCAGGAAACCGGGATGAAACCGCTCGACGTCTTGGGCCAGGGTTTCCTCCACCAGGGCCGTGTACTCCGCATCGCCCTGGCCCGGCAGAACCGGATTGTTTTTAGTGTACCCGTAACCGGGGCCGGAGCCGAATTCGAACTCTCTGCCGGTGCCTGGAAAGGCGAAGGTGGGGTGCTCATGGATGGAGTAGTAAAACACGGTCGGATCCTGCTCGAAGATGTGCTGGGTGCCGTTACCGTGATGGACGTCGAAGTCGATGATACCGATTTTTTCGATTTCCCACTTTTGCTGCAGATAGCGTGCGGCAATGGCCACGTTGTTGAAGTAGCAGAAGCCCAAGGCGTGGTCCCGCTCGGCGTGATGGCCGGGTGGACGCACGGCACAAAACGCATTGTCGATTTCGCCTTCCATCACCATGTCGATGGTCTTCAGGATGCCGCCCACGGCCAGAAATGCCGCATCATAGGTGTCGGCGCACATTTGGTTGTCCGGATGTTCGAAGACCCTTTTCCCAGAGAAACAGGTGTCGCCGAAGCTGTCGATGTAGGCACTGTCGTGGACGGTCTCGATCCATCGTCGCTGTGCGGGGTTGGCTTTGATGCGGACCAGTTTGGGCAGCAGCCCGCCTTCTTCGATACCTTGGTAGATGGCCGTGAGCCGTTCCGGTATTTCAGGGTGGTACGGGCCGGTTTCGTGGAGTAGAAACCTTTCGTCATACAGGAAGCCTGTTTTTCTCATATAACCATCCGAGATTCAATGGGTGAACCTATTTGACGATCTTTTGAAAGATCTGGAAAGCGGCCTGAACGGAGCGATTGTCTTCCGGCAGCTCAATCGTGGGACGGCCGTTGAGATCGAATTCATAAATCGCATCATCGGCGGGAACAGTCCCCGCCAGTTCGAGTCCGCCTTTTTTTAATATGTCGAGCACCGTTGCGGAAGGCGGCTCCTTGGCCTGATTGACCACGGCGCAGCTCTTGCCGACGACGATGTTGAGTTCGCTGGCCAGTTTGTTGATGCGGACAGCGGCCTGGATGCTGCGGCGCGACGTATCGGAAACCACCAGGAGCACATCCACGTTTTTGGTGGTCAGGCGACTGATGTGCTCCATACCGGCCTCGTTGTCCATCACGACGTAGGGGTAGTTGTTTTGGATGCGATCGAGAAAATTGGTCAGAAGACTGTTGGCCGCGCAGTAGCATCCGGCCCCCTCCGGTTGGCCCATGACGATCAGGTCGAACCCGTTACTTTCGACGATGGCCTCTTCCAGCCTCATTTCCATGAAAATATCCTTGGTCATCCCGCTGGGAACGCTCCCTTTCTTCATGTCTTCGCGGGCGCCCCCGACGGTGCACGCGACGTTCACTCCCAGCACTTCGTTCAAGTTGGCGTTGCAATCGGCGTCCACGGCCAGAATAGGGGTCTTGCCATTTTTGACCATATATTTGATCAACAGACCCGCAAGGGTCGTTTTGCCAGTACCGCCCTTACCGGCCAGAGCAACCGTATACGTCATTGGGTTAATTCTCCTTAGGTTTTGATGTTAACACAGATTTCGACTGTTTTGAAATTGTTTAGGCCAGTTGGGTCAAACAGTCAAGGGGGATCGTTGAGGAGATCGCGCATGAGGTGATTTCCAATGCGGTAATGGTGTGTTCAATTGCGCCATGATTCAGAAAAGGCATGCCGGAGAAGGGTCCTCAAATCCCTTGCAAAAGGCGCAGATCATATGCTAATGGTACATTATTTTAAATTCAATAATTACGGATTCTTAAAAAATATCCCGGCAGTGAAAACTCAAGCCGGTTGCTCCGGGGTGATCGTAATGACCGCCGATTGCGAGCCGCTTCAGTCTGCGGGGACCCACCACTTAACCGATAGAGGAGAGGCACAATGGACTTCGAGCTGAACAAGACGCAGAAGGATATCCAGAAGGCGGTCAGGGAATTCACCCGGGGAGAGTTCGATAAAGATCTGGTGCTGGAGCTGGAGAGAAAACACGAATTCCCCGAAAAAATCTGGCGCAAGGCCTGTGATCTCGGCCTGGTCGGCGTTCATTTCCCCGAAGAATATTCCGGGCAGGGGCTCGGATGCCTCGAGGACATTCTGGTGGTCGAGGAGTTGTGCCGTGGCGATTCGACCATGGGCAGCGCGGTTGCCCTCTCGAGTTTTGCTTCGGAAATCGTTCTGCATTGGGGCAGCGCCGAAATGAAGCAAAAATATCTGCCAGCCGTGGCCGAAGGCCGCATGCTCTCGGCCGGGGCCTTCACCGAACCGGACCACGGGTCCGACATCACCAGAATGGACACCACCGCCGTCAGAGACGGTGGCGAGTGGGTCATCAACGGGACCAAGACTTTCATCACCAACGGTGGGCTGGCCGGGTTTTATTCGGTCATGTGCCAGAGCGACCCAGAGGCGCGTCCCACCTATCGCGGGATCAGTTTGATACTGGTTGAGGCCGATCGCACGGGGGTGTCGACCGCGGACGTGGGGCAGAAAATGGGCATCCATATGATGGCCACGACGGAAGTGAACTTCAAAGACGTGCGGGTACCAGCGGCCAACTTGATCGGCGAGGAAAACAAGGGCTTTTATCATGTGCTGCATTTTTTCGACGAAAGCCGGATACAGGTTGCGGCCCAGGCGCTGGGAATCGCCCAGGGCGCCTTCGACCGGGCGCTCGATTATGTAAAGAAGAGGGAGCAGTTCGGCAAAAAAATCGCCCAGTATCAAGTGACCCAGCACAAACTGGCGGACATGGCCACAAAAATTGAGCTGGCACGGCTGATGACCTACAAGGCGGCTTGGAATTTTGACCAGGGCCGCATCGATCCCAAGCTGACTTCAATGGCGAAGATGTATGCGGCCCGAACGGCGGTCGAGGTGGCCGACGAGGCGATCCAGCTGCTGGGCGGTTACGGCTACATAACCGAGTATGAAGTCGAACGGTTCTATCGGGATGCCAAGATTACCGAGATTTACGAAGGCACAAAGGAGATCCAGAAAAACACGATTGCCGGTGCATTGCTGGGCAATCTGAAGTAAACAGTGCACATCCATAAACGGCATCTTTCGGCCCGGGCCGGCGTTCTCGCGCTTTGCAATCCTCAACGTAGCTTTGCTACGCCTGCGGTTGCAAAATCGCTGCGGCCTTGGCCGGGGCCGAAATCTACCATTTCTGAATGGACACTGAGAAATTGTCTAAGACAATTTTTAATAATTTTTTCTTCGAAAGGGCACTGCGACACACTTTTCAGCGAGAGGAGGAAAGCCATGCTGGATATCGTCAAGAAAGCCATGCTGACCGGGATCGGGATGGCTCTGCTGGCCAAGGATGAGATGGAAGAGCTGGCGCGCGAGGTCGTCGAAAAAGGGAAGATGACCGAGCAGGACGGCAAGAAATTTCTGAACGAACTGCAAAAAAGATATGAAGATGTACAGGGCAACCTGGAAAAACGGGTGGAGAAATCGGTCAAAGACATCCTTAAAAAGATGGATGTCGTCACCGGCGAGGAGCTGAAAGCCATCAAAAAGGAGATCAGGGAATTGAAGAAGGCGATCAACAAGGACGCCGAGACCGCTTGATCATCCGTTAAAAAGCCATTGTCCCTATCAGGGTTCACTTAAAAATAATGCCACATAGTGGACGTCGATGTATCCCGCCCGGCTGCGGTGCGAAACCTTTTAATATAATGATATTAAATCGTTTTCGCGCTTTGGCGACCGGGCGCCGCAACGGCCTATCTGGCGGCCTCGTTTTGCGTGAACCTGTGTGCCTGCGGGATTGATACAGCAGGCGAGACCTTACATGCTGAGCATCCGAAAAATCGGCGTCATCGGCCGGACGTATCGCAATTTGAACCGCTACCGGCAGATTCTGGCCGTGTTGTTCAAATACGGCTTCGGCGATTTGCTGGAACTGCTGAAGCTCGACCAGTACGTTGCCGCCGGATTGCAGCTGATATCCAAAAAACAGCCGCTCAAGGTCGAAAGGCTCACCCGGCCGCAGGGATTGCGGATGGCCCTCGAAGAGCTTGGTCCGACTTACATCAAGCTCGGACAGATTCTATCCACCCGTCCGGACCTGATCCCGGTCGACTTTCTGCAGGAACTCTCCAAGCTTCAAGACAAGGTGCCTCCGTTTCCCGCCCACGCCGCCCGTCAGATCATCGAGACCGAGCTGGGGGTTATACTCGAAAATCTGTTTGCCCAATTCGACGACACACCGCTGGCATCGGCCTCCATCGGCCAGGTGCACCGGGCCCAGTTGCAAGACGGTCGGGAGGTCGCGCTCAAGGTCCAGCGGCCCGGCATCCAGAAAGTCATCGAGGTCGATCTCGAAATCATGCTCCATCTGGCGACCTTGATGGAACACCACATCGAGGAACTGGCCTTTCACCGCCCGATAAAAATTGTCGAAGAATTTGCCCGGACGCTGGAAAAAGAGCTCGATTACCTCCTCGAGGCCGCTAACATGGAACGAGCGGCGCTCAATTTCAGTGACGACCCCTCAACTTGTATTCCGGCCGTCTTCCGCGAGTTGTCAACAACAAGGGTCCTCACTACCGAGTGTGTCAAGGGGATCAAGGTTTCGAACATCGAGCAGCTCGATGTTGCAGGACTCGATCGCAAATTGATCACCTCGCGCGGGGCCGACATTTTGCTGCGCATGATCTTTGAACACGGTTTCTTCCAGGCCGATCCCCACCCCGGCAATATCTTCGTCTTGCCGGACAACGTCATTTGTCTGATCGATTTCGGGATGGTGGGTTCCGTCGACCGACAAACCCGCGAGACCTTTGTCGATCTTCTCGACGGAATCCTCAAAAAGGACGCGTCGAAAGTCGCCAATGTCCTGCTGCAGCTCACGGACTGGGAGGAAGAACCGGACAGTCGCGCCTTCGAAATCGACGTCACCGATTTCATGGCCTATCATCTCTTCAGACCCCTGAAAGACGTTCGTATCGGCAAACTGCTCCATCATCTGCTGGAGCTCGCATCGCGCCACCGGCTCCGGATTCCCCCGAATATCTTCCTGATGATGAAATCCATGACCACCGTTGAAGGCGTGGCGCGTATGCTCGACCCGGAATTTGACCTCTTCAGCCGGGCCGCACCTTTTATCAGGAGCGTTCTCCTGGAGCGGTATTCACCGCAGCGCCTGTCGACCGATGCGTTTCAGATGACTGCAGATCTGATAAAGTTCACCCGGCGGTTCCCTCAGGATTTACTCGACATCGCACGTCTGGCTCGCCGGCAGCAGCTCTGCCTCAAATTAGAAGACCGGGGGCTCGAGCGCACCCTTTCCACCCATGACCAAATCAGCAACCGCCTCTCTTTTTCGATCATCATCGCCGCCCTGATCATTGGTTCGGCGTTGATCGTTATATCCGAGATCCCTCCCCTGTTTTACGGAATATCGTTGATCGGCATCATCGGCTTCACCGCCGCCGCCCTGATGGGTATCTGGCTGCTGGTGGCGATACTGCGCAAGGGAAGGCTTTAGAGATTTCGTTGGCCGGTTGAGCCCGTTACAAACTGATACGCGGCCAATTATTCGGTGGGACATTTTCCGCAGTGTGCACCGTGGGGTGACCGTCATTCTTATTGCCGGGCAGTCAGGCTTCTCCTAAACCACGGTGTACCCTGGGCCTTCGCCGCCTTCAGGGCAGGTCCAGGTGATGTTGCGATAGGGGTCCTTGATATCACACGTCTTGCAGTGAAAACAGTTGGAAGGGTTGAGTTTGAGCCGTCTCTTGCCGGTTCCTGCATCGGTTTCGATTTCGTAAACATTGCCGGGACAAAAGCGCGTGCAGGGGCTGCGATAGGTGTCGAAGCACCGGGTGACGCACAAATGGGTGTCGTGTACAATCAGATGCGACGGTTGATCCTCGCGGTGTTTGGTTTTTGAAAGATACACGCCAGTCAGTTTGTCGACATACAGGCTATCGTCATAGGCGGATTTGTCTGGACCTTCATTGCCGGTAATAGGGTCGGCTTTGACGGGCTCGAGAATCGTGCAGTCTTCCTCAAGGGGCATCCGTTCAATCAATCCGCGACCCTTGCTGACGTATTGGGCCCCCAGATGAATGAATTTGACCACTCCCTTTTTGGCAAGCGCCTGGGCGAAATTTCTGCCCTCGTAGATTTCTTTTTTCAGCCAGCCGGCGTCAAAGAGGGTCTGGTAGGCGTTTAGGGATTCTTCAGTGAAGCTGTTTCGGGCGATGGCCGCGATAATGGCTTCGGCGGCCAGCATGCCGGATTTCATGGAAACATGAATTCCCTTTAGGGCCGGCGAGTTGTGCATTGCCGCACTGCCGCCGACGAAGACGCCACCGTTGGTCGACAGCTTGGGGATGCTGAAATAACCGCCTGTTGAAACCGTCCGGGCGCCCTGTTCGATGACCTTGCCGCCCCGGATGATAGCGGACACGAACGGGTGGCGTTTGAAACGGATGAACATATCGTAGGGGTCGATCAGAGCATCTTCATATCCCAGACCGGTAAGGTATCCGATGGCGATCTTGTTGTCCTGCATCTCATAAATAAAACCGCCTCCGGGTGTTTTCATGCCGAGCGGGTAGCCAAGGAAGTGGATGTCGTTGCTCTTGCCGGTCTTAAAGTAATGGTTGTCCGGCAGCTGAATCACCTCCTTGACCCCGGTTTCATATACCTGGGGCATCCGGTCGGCGGCGATGTTCATTTTTTTTTCGATTTGTTTGTAAAGGCTGCCCCGGGCGCCCTCGCCGAAAACCGTCACCTTGGCCTTAAGGTCGATTCCGGGTTCGAAGTTGGCTTTGTGTTCGCCGTCTTTACCAAGCCCCTTGTCGCCGGTGCGAACCCCGGTCACCGTTTGCCCTGTTTCGTCGTACAGCACCTCGTTGCCGGCAAATCCCGGGAAGATATTGATCCCCATTTCCTCGGCTATTCCACCCAGCCAGCGGCAGAATTTTGACAAACTGATGACGTAGAACCCCTTGTTATGGAGATAGCGCGGCACCAGGAAGGCCCGGAAAGCACGGTTTCGGGTCAGTTAATAGAAGGCATCGCCCTGAACGACGGCCTCAACGGGGCATCCCCTTTCAATGTGATCCGGCATGAGTTCATGCAGGGCCCTTGGATTGAGAATGGCCCCGCTAACCGAGTGTGCGCCGATGTCGGCACCTTTTTCGATCAAGGCCACCTCGATGTTCATGTTTTTTTCCTGTGCCAACTGCATCAATCGGACGGCGCCTGCCAGACTGGCGGGGCCACCGCCGACAAACACGACGTCGAAATCAATGGATTCCCGTTCGACACTCATTGCTCGACTCCTTCATCCTGGGATTCACGAAAAAAAGTTCGCAATTTCGGCTCTGTTTAACATGGCGGGTGAATTTTGTAAATCGGGAAGCGGTCTTGAAATCCGGTCAATCAGGATTACTATCTTAGGACAATTAACGGCCTGTCGCTCATAATGGTATAACCGAAAGGAGGGTGATGTATGGACCGCGTAAAGCTTGAATCTGTAGCACGGCAGCTTGTTGCCGACGGAAAGGGAATCCTGGCGGCCGATGAGAGCCAGCCCACAATCAAGAAACGTTTCGACAGCATCGCGGTCGAATCGACCGAAGAAAACCGTCGCGCCTACCGGAATTTGCTTTTTACGACACCGAATGCCGAAAAATACATCAGCGGGGTGATTTTGTTCGAGGAAACCCTGCGGCAGAAATCTTTAGACGGCGTCGCGTTTCCGCAGCTGTTGAGCGGCAAGGGGATTCTGCCCGGGATCAAGGTTGATAAAGGCGCCAAGTCTCTGGCCGGGTTCAGTGGTGAAAAAATCACCGAGGGTCTGGATGGTCTGCGCGAACGCCTGGCCGCCTACAGGGATCTCGGGGCGACGTTCGCCAAGTGGCGTGCGGTGATTACCATCAATAAAGACATACCGAGTCAGTTTTGTATCGATGCCAACGCTCACGCACTGGCACGCTATGCTGCGCTGTGCCAGGAAGCCGGCCTGGTGCCGATCGTCGAACCCGAGGTGCTCATGGACGGACCACATGACATACAGCGGTGTCAGGACGTGACGGCCGCCACCCTGAAAGGTGTTTTCACCGCGCTTTTTGAACATTGCGTCCTGCTGGAAGGTATGTTACTCAAGCCGAACATGATTCTATCCGGAACAGAGTGTCCGAAACAGGCCGGTGTCGAGGAAGTGGCCGAAAGGACAGTGCGCACGTTCCGGCAAGTCGTGCCGGCGGCCGTGCCCGGGATCGTGTTTCTTTCAGGCGGTCAGAGTTCCGTGTTGGCGACCGAGCATCTGAATGCGATGAACGCACTCGGAAAGCCTCCCTGGGAACTCAGCTTTTCTTACGGTCGGGCCTTGCAGGAGGATGCCCTCAAAGCCTGGCAGGGGCGGGCCGATGCAGTTACCGCCGCCCAGAGAGTGTTCCACCATCGGGCCAGTTGCAACGGCGCTGCGCGTTACGGCAAATACAACAAGGCGATGGAAGATAAGGCTGCTTGATACGACCGGGAAGCCGGAGTGACGGATCGATGATCGTCGGCATGACGGACACAAGACCGACAAAAGATTTCTTTACGTTTGTGATGTCAATCTATTTTAACCAGTTGCCCGTGGATTTGACACTCTTCTGCACGTCAGCTTCCGTTGACCGATTCGGTCGGACCGTTAGGTGATGAACGACTTCTGGCATTGGTGGCAGCACATTCCTCAACACCTTGACCCGGTTATCTTCGATATCGGCGGATTCAAGCTGCAATATTACGGGCTGATGTATGTCGTCGCTTTTGTCGTGACGTACCTGCTGGTCACCTACCGGCTTAAACACGAAGAGCGGTTTCAGTTGACCCCCGACCAGGTCCAGGCGCTCATCACCGCCATGATGCTGGGGGTCATCGTCGGCGGTCGTCTTGGATACGTGCTCTTTTACAACCTGCCCTATTACCTCAAGCATCCGCTGGAAATCATTCTGCCCTTCGACCTTTCGAACGGATTCAAGTTTACCGGTATTACCGGAATGTCTTTTCACGGCGGTCTGATCTGTGTCACCCTTTTCACCTGGCTCTACTGCCGTAAGAACGGCCTCAGTCTGCTCGAGGTGGCCGACCTTTTTATTCCCGCCATTCCGTTGGGTTACACCTTCGGCCGAATCGGCAATTTCATCAATGGTGAACTCTATGGCCGGGTCACTTCGGCTCCCGTCGGCATGTTGTTTCCTCTGGCGCCCGGCAGCCAGCTGAGGCACCCGTCGCAGCTCTACGAAGCCCTGTTGGAGGGGGTATTTCTTTTCGTGATTTTGTGGAGCTTGAGACAAAGGGTCCGCATACCGGGGGCTATGCTGGCGCTTTACCTGATCGGATACGGTTCGGTGCGGTTTTTTATCGAATACTTCCGACAACCCGACGCCCACCTTGGATTTGTTCTCTTTTCATTTTCAATGGGGCAGATACTGTGCCTGTTGATGATCGGTTGCGGAGCCTCTTTGCTGGTCTATCTTCAGCGTCGGCAGAGGATGATCATAAACTCGTGCTGACGCGGGCATTGTTACAATACCGGTAGGAAGCTGATTTATATCATCATGTCGACATTGATTCTCTACAACACACTGTCCCGCAGCAAAGAGCCTTTTCGGCCGCTGCACGAAGATTATGTCGGTCTGTACACCTGCGGGCCCACGGTTTACAACTATGCCCATATCGGCAACCTGCGAACCTATATCTTTGAAGATATTCTCAAGCGCGTGTTGCTCTACAACGATTTTCGGTTGAAGCATGTGATGAACATCACCGATGTCGGCCACCTGGCCGGCGACCGGGACATGGGCGAAGACAAAATGGAAAAAGGTGCCGCACGTGAGGGCAAAACAGCCTGGGATATCGCCGAGTTTTACACCCGGGCGTTCCAAAAAGACATGGATCAATTGAACATCCTGCCGCCGGACGTCTGGTGCAAGGCTACCGACACGATACCCGATCAGGTCGCACTGATTCGGACGCTGGAGGAAAAGGGATATACTTACCAGACCGGGGACGGGATCTATTTCGATACTTCCCGGGTCGAGAATTACGCCAAATTGTCCAACCAGAACCTCGATGCGCTCCAGGAGGGGGCCCGGGTGGAAAAGAATCCCGCGAAGCGGAACCCAACCGATTTTGCGCTGTGGAAATTTTCACCCGAAGACGCCAAACGCCAAATGGAATGGGATTCTCCGTGGGGCAAGGGTTTTCCGGGTTGGCACATCGAATGTTCGGCCATGAGCATGAAGTTTTTGGGTGACCATCTCGATATCCACTGCGGCGGGACCGATCACATCGACGTGCATCACACCAACGAGATTGCCCAGTCGGAGGCAGCCACCGGTAAGAAGTTTTTCAATTTCTGGATGCACGGGGCGTTTCTGAACATCGCCGGCGGCAAGAAGATGGCCAAGAGCGCCGATAATTTTTTGACCCTCGACGCCACGTTCACCCGAAATGGCATCAGCCCGCTCGTCTATCGTTTTGCCGCATTTCTCACCCACTACCGCAAGCCGATGGAGTTCAGCGATGAATCTCTGGAGGCGGCGCGCAACGGTCTGGCCCATCTGCAGAACCAGGTCCGCAGCCTCATGGACCTGCAGAAGGGTGAGGGAAAAATCCTTCCGGATTTCAGGCGCCGGTTTATAGAGGCCATAAATGACGATTTGAACATGCCGCGGGCCATGGCCGTTGTGCAGGAGACGTTGAAAGCGGATCTCGAAGAAGCGGACCGGTTGGCAACGGTGTTGGATTTTGACCGGGTGCTCGCGCTGGACCTCGACCAGGTGGGCCGAGAAGGGCGTCTGCCGGCGGAGGTATTGAAGCTGATTGAGGCTCGCCGAAAGGCACGGGCTGAGAAGGACTGGAAAGCCTCCGACCGGTTGCGGGATGACATCCAGGCGCTCGGCTACACCGTGCAGGACGCCAAGGACGGAATGAAGGTCTTCAGGCAATCATAATCCGACATATCTTACTTGATCAACCGCCGGCGCATGGCCCTCAGGGCCAGAAGGGCGAAAATCACAAAAAAGAGCAGCAGGTAAAGAATGCTGAGCACCGGCGGTGTCTCGCGGGCCCCGAGACTGAAGCAGCGCGCCAGTTCCGTGAGGTGGTAGAGGGGAAAAACCAGCGCCACCGGCTGGGCCCATAAAGGCAGGTTGGACACCGGGAAAAACGTTCCGCTGAAGAGAAACATCGGGGTGACGAACAAAAAGATCGGCAGATTGAACATGTCGATCGTGGGCACGATGCCGGTGAAAAACATGCCGACGGCACCGAAAGCCAGGCCCCCCAGCAGGGCCACGGGAATCAGCAGCAGGCCGAGAGGAAAGCGGACATACCCCAGCACTCCTAAAACCAGCAGCATGACAGCGGCGGCACCCACCGCCTTGGTGGCGCTCCACACAATTTCGGCGATGATGATCTCCTCCAGCGACAGCGGCGTGGACAGCATGCCGTCGAAGGTTTTTTGGTAGTACATGCGGACGAAAGACCCATAGGTGGTTTCGAAGAACGCGTTCCACATCACGGCTGTTGCGATCAACGCCGGTGCGATGAATGCCGTGTAAGACAACGCAAGGCCGGCATAGCGAACGGTGCCGATCAGGCCGCTGAACCCCAGACCAAAGGCCATTATGTAGAACAGCGGTTCGAGCAGTGGCGTGATGAAATTGACCTTCCAAATTTTCTGATAGACCACCAGGTTTCGCTCCCATACCCTTAAAAAACGCCACGAATAAACCGACCAGTCGATCATTCCCTGAGCTCCCTTCCCGTCATGCGCAGAAACACATCCTCCAGGGTACTGTTTCGGAAAATGCACTTTTCGGAACAAAAACGATCGCGAATCGTGTTGTGCAGTTCAATCCCCTCCGGTACGTACAAGATCAGGCGATGTCCCAGGTCGTCGTGTTCGATGCGGTTTTCCTTCACATAATCCCTCAACGCTTGTTCGGGGCCCTCGATTTCAACCGCACTGCTGCCGGCATGGCGGGCAATCAACTCCGCCGGGTTGCCGTCGACCAGGATGCGGCCATGATCGATGATCACCAGACGATCGCAGAGCCGCGAGGCCTCCTCCATGTAATGGGTGGTCATCAGAATCGTCAGGCCGGAGGCTTTCAGTGCCGCCAACTTGTCCCACACCTGGTGGCGGGATTGAGGATCGAGCCCGGTGGTCGGCTCGTCTAAAATCAACAGGTCGGGCCGATTGATCAGTGCCCGGGCTAAAATCAGCCGTCGTGCCATTCCGCCCGAGAGCTCCATGACCTTGGCGCCTTTCTTATGGGTCAGGGCGAAGAAGTCGAGCAGTTCACGCGCGTGTTCGGCGGCTTCCTTTTTCGGGATCGAGAAATAGCGGGCATAGACATGCAGGTTCTGCTCAACCGTCAGGTCCGGGTCGAGGGTGTTCTCCTGATGGCAGACGCCGATGCGGGATTTGATGGGGCGCCAGTGGGTTTTGATGTCGAGGCCGAATACCTTCAGACTGCCGCCGGTGGGCGGTGAAAAACCATAGAGCATCCGGATCGTCGTGGTCTTACCGGCGCCGTTGGGGCCCAGCAGACCGAAAAATTCGCCTTTTGCCACGGAGAACGAGATGCCGTTGACAGCCGCAACCCCGTCAAAGCGCTTCAGCAGGTCTTGAACTTCGATCACGTTCGACATGCAGCTTCAGCTCCACAAAGGGGGTCAGCGGTCGATCTGCAGACGTTTGCCGGCGGGATGGGGGTCGATATGACCCTGATAGAATGCCAGATGTCCGGAAACGATGGTGGCGGCTACCGATGAGCGAAACGTCAGTCCGTCGAAGGGAGACCAGCCGCAGCGGTACAGGATCGACTGCTCGTCGACCGGTTGCGGCCGGTTCAAGTCGACCAGGGTCAGATCGGCCCAATAGCCTTCACGAATGAATCCGCGGTCCTTCAACTGGAACAGCCGTGCCGGGGCATGCGCGGTTTTTTCGGCGATCAGAGGCAGTGAAAAAAGCCCGTCGTGATGAAGTTCCAACACGCAGACCAAGGCGTGCTGCACCAAAGGCAGACCGGCCGGGGCCTTGAAATACAAATTCTGCTTTTCGGGGAGAGTGTGTGGGGCGTGATCGGTGGCGATCACGTCGATCCGGTTGTTCTTCACCGCGTCGACCAGTGCCTGCCTGTCGGCGGCGGTTTTAATGGCGGGATTGCACTTGATGCGGGTGCCCCGGGTCGCATAATCACCGTCGTCGAAAAAGAGGTGGTGCACGCATACCTCGGCGCTGATCCGTTTGTTATCCACAGCGCCCTCCGACAGCAAGGTCGTCTCCCGGGCCGTGGTCAAGTGCAGCAGATGCAGTTGTGTGTTGAAGCGGCGGGCCAGATCGACCGCCAGAGCCGAGGAGAGGAAGCACGCCTCTTCACTTCGGATGTACGGGTGAGCCGTCATGGGGATGTCTTGGCCATACCTGGCGCGCATCTTAGCTTCATTGGCTTTGATGGTCGGGGTATCTTCACAGTGAGTGGCCACCAGAGTGGGTGTTTGGGAAAAAATTCTCTCAAGCGCTTTCGGATCGTCCACCAGCAGATTGCCGGTTGAGGCACCCATGAAAACCTTAACGCCGCAGGCAGCGCGCGGGTCGAGGGCCATGATTTCATCGATGTTGTCGTTGGTGCCGCCCAGATAAAACGAATAGTTGGCGAAGGATCGCCCGACGGCCAGCGAGAATTTGTCTTCCAGCAACAACTGCGTGGTGGTCGACGGCTGCGTGTTCGGCATGTCCATGTAACTGGTGATGCCGCCGGCGACGGCGGCTCTTGACTCGCTGAAGATATCACCCTTGTGGGTCAGGCCCGGTTCACGGAAATGGACCTGGTCGTCTATCATGCCGGGGAGCAGTATTCGCCCGCCGGCATCGATGACCCTGGCCGCCGGCTGCGATGACAGATTCGGTCCCACTTGCGCGATTCGACCGTTGGCGATGAAGACATCGCCGGGTCGAATCTCTCCTTCGTTGACGATCCGGGCGTTGACAATCAAAATCGAGTCCATGCTCCTGTGGTCCTTCATAACCAAGTTTCGTGCCCATTGGCTTCGCGCGATTCGGGGTAAGCCGAAACCGCAAATATGGCTCATTTGTAACACAGCTTGCCGGTAAAATCAAAAATGGCTCATCCTGGCGGGCACCGGGCGGCGGACAGACCCGCAAATCCTCGACACCATGCTGTATCCTTACAAAATAGAATATGATCATTTATTCGACACGGCATATAGACCGGATTCGCGTTATCCGTCGGGCACTTCGAAGAAAAATGTGGACATTCGATTGACATCCGCATTATTGTGCAAATTAATTGCATCCGGATTCCGGTCGTTGACCCGTCGGCCTGCGACCGAGAGACGAACCTGCATAAAGTGGCTCCGCCGTTCGAGGAAGTCCAGCGGTAAAGATACCCATGAGCGAACCCGTCGTCGAAATCCACGATCTCGATTTTTCCTTTAAAGGCCAACCGGTTCTCCGGGATATCAACCTCGAGATCAAGGCCGGTGATTTTATGGCCATGATCGGACCCAACGGGGGCGGCAAAACCACGCTGCTGAAGATTCTGTTGGGATTGTATACGCCGGACAAGGGCAAAATTCAGGTTCTCGGCCGACCCCCGCGCAGGGTGTCGCATCGTATCGGTTACGTTCCTCAGAACATTCACATCAACCAGCGGTTTCCGATTTCAGCCCTGGATGTGGTTCTCATGGGGTTGCTCAATCCCGGCAAGAGATGGGCGCGGCATTCACGCCAGGACCGGCTGGCCGCGAATAGAGCGCTGGAAGCCATGCAGATGAGGGGTTACGGCGATCGTCGCATCGGTGAACTTTCGGGCGGGCAGCGGCAGCGGGTTTTCATTGCGCGGGCGCTCGTGACCAACCCGGAAATTCTTTTGCTGGATGAACCCACGGCCAGCATCGATGCCACAGGCCAGCACGCTTTTTATGAAATGCTGAACGAGCTCAGCCGAGAGATGACGATCGTTTTAGCCAGCCATGATCTGATGGCGCTCTCACGCTACGTTAAATCCGTGGCCTGCATCAACCGGACCTTGCATTACCATGACCAGGGTGAAATAACCAAAGAGATGATCGCATCGATGTATCGTTGTTCGTTGGATGAAAACTGTCCGGTGGAACTGATTGCGCACGGAATACCCCATCGGGTGCTGAGGGAGCACTAAGGGATCACTCAAAAATTCACAAAATATCCCTGAAGATTGATAGTCTTCGTGCTTAACCGCTTCAAGTGGTGGGTGGTAAACATGATTGAAGCGCTCCATTATGAATTCATGCGCACCGCCTTGGCGGCCGGGTTGTTGACAAGCGTGATCTGCGGCGTGATCGGTACGCTGGTGGTCGTCAACCGGATTGTCTTTCTCGCGGGCGGGATTGCCCACGCCGCCTATGGTGGAATCGGGATCGCTTTTTTCTACGGGCTGCCGTATATGGCCGGTACGACCGGCTTTTCGCTTGCGGTTGCCATGACCATGGCGGCCGTAACCGTGAAGGCCAAGCATCGTTCGGACACCATTATCGGCGTCCTATGGGCGGTGGGGATGGCGCTGGGGGTCATCCTGATGGACCTGACACCGGGATACAATGTCGATTTGATGAGCTATCTTTTCGGCAGCATCCTGACCGTTCCGGTGTCGGATCTCTGGGTCATGCTGGCTGTGGCGATGGTGAACATCGGTGTGGTGACTTATTTCTACAACGACTATCTGTCGATGTCCTACGATGAAGAATTTGCTCAAATCAGGGGGGTAGCGGTGCGCCGACTCTATTTTCTGCTGATCGGGCTCGTGGCGGTATCGATCGTGATGATCATACAGGTCGTGGGGTTGATCCTGGTTATCGCCCTACTGACGATTCCGCCTTTCATCAGTGAAAAATATGCCCGATCGCTGACCGCTATGATGGTCTATTCGAGCGTGTTGAGCATCATATTTACCGTCACCGGTCTCTATCTGGCATACCGGTTCAATTTGACCTCCGGCGCCGCCATTATCCTGGTAGCCGGTGCTGGATTTCTCATGTCGTTCCTGATCGAGCGACTGGCAGCCGGGCGACGTTCTCCCGCCGCGGCCTCAGCCGGATGACGCTCGACTCCCGACGAACTCTTAAAATATGTGCTATCGCTGTGATTATACCCGACTGCTGGAAGCCGCCGGATTGAAGAAGACCCCCAACCGTCTGTCGGTCCTGGAGGTCATTGGGAACAATTCCAGTCCGCTCAACGTGCAGGAGATTTTCGATACCCTCAATCGCAAAATGAATATCAACAGGGTCACGGTTTACCGGATTATCGATCTTCTGGTGGAAAGCGGCCTCCTCGAACGGCTCAGCGGCGGCGGGCGATCGTATTATTACGGGTTGGCTCCCAATGAACATCACCGACCGCACCCGCATTTTTATTGCCGATACTGCGGAAACATGGAATGCCTGAATCCGGCTAGCCTGTCGGTGGATACGAGGCCGCTTGAACGAACCTATGCGGGTGTGATCCAAAACGTTGAAATCCGGGTGGATGGGGTCTGCGAGAACTGTCTGAAAAAGACAGGGAGAATGTCGGACACCAGAAACGTCGTATTGATCGGGATGCCGGGTGTCGGCAAGACGACCGTCGGCATGCTCTTGGCGGAGCGTCTCGGCTATGCTTTCCTGGACACCGACATCACGATTCAGACGCGTGAAGGCCGCCGCCTCCAAGAAATCATCGAGACCGACGGACTGGCGGTTTTCGGCCGGATCGAAGAGCGCGCTGTTCTGACGGTGTCAGTCGAGGCGCATGTGATCGCCACGGGGGGCAGCGTGGTTTACAGCGAGAAAGCCATGCGGCACCTCCAATCCGGTGCTGTGGTCTGTCATTTGGATGCCGATCCTCAATGCCTGCAAGCCCGAATCGACAACATGGACAGTCGGGGGATTGCCATGGCACCGGGCCAGAGCCTCGCGGTGCTTTATGCCGAGCGCCGCCGGTTGTACCTGAAATATGCCGATGTCAGCATCGACTGCAGTGATCTGAATCCCAACAAAGTAGCGCAGCGGATCCTTGGCATTCTTCAGAGCCGTTTCCATTATCTGCTCTGATTCAATTTTCTGCAGAAAGGGTTGAAAAATTACAAATATGTATTAAATTAATTGGTTGGCCTCAAATATAAAATTCATTTTTTTGGAAAGCATACCCGTGCCATGGACGACATCAAACGGTTCGAAGAGACAACGCTGCTGTATGAAATCAGCAAGGCACTCAACGAGCATCTGGATCTCAAAAAGTCCTTATACAAAGTTTTGGACATTCTGTCTTCGTCTATGAAAATGGAGCGCGGCACGATTACGATCCTCGATCCGCTGCGCAACGAGATCCACATCGAGGTCGCCCACGGCATATCCAAGAGTGCGGTTTCACGGGTCAAATACCAACTCGGTGAAGGCATTACCGGCCGTGTCATTCAATCCGGAAAAATGATCGTCATCCCCAAAATCAGTGAGGAACCCCATTTTCTCGATCGCACGGCCTCACGCAGGTCCAGAGATTTCCGTGAATTGTCATTTTTCTGCACGCCCATCAAGAAAGGCAACCAAGTGGTGGGGGCTCTGAGCGTCGACCGTCTCTATGATGAAGGTTACAACCTGGCCGAAGGTAAAAAACTGCTTTCCGTAGTCGCCACCATGGTGGCTCAGCACGTGATCAACCTGGAAACCATTCAGCGCGAAAAGGATCAGCTGCGGGATGAGAACCGCAGGCTCAGGAAGGAGCTGGAAAACAAGTACCGCATTACCAACATCATCGGCAACAGCAACAAGATGCGCGAGGTCTTCCAGATGATCTTTCAGGTGTCGAAAAGCAATGCCACGGTTCTCATTCGCGGCGAAAGCGGCACCGGAAAGGAGTTGGTCGCCAACTCGATTCATTACAACAGCCACCGCGCCAAAACCGCCTTTGTCAAAGTCAACTGCGCGGCCCTGCCGTCCAACCTGATCGAGAGCGAACTTTTCGGCCATGAAATGGGGGCTTTTACCGGCGCCATCAAACAAAAACAGGGCAAGTTCGAACTGGCCAACAAAGGAACCATTTTTCTGGATGAAATCGGTGCCATCGGTCTGGATGTCCAGGCGAGCCTGCTGCGGGTGCTGCAGGAGAAGGAATTCGAGCGGGTCGGCGGGCACAAGACCATCAAGACCGACGTGCGGGTCATCGCGGCCACCAATAAGAATCTGGAGGAGGCCGTCGAAGACGGCTCTTTTCGCGGCGATCTGTATTATCGGCTCAACGTGTTTCCGATCTACATGCCCCCCTTAAGGGAGCGCAAGACCGATATGCTGCTGCTGGCGGATCATTTCCTCGAAAAATACGCCCAAGAGAACGGTAAGGATATCCGCCGGTTTTCCACGCCCGCCATTGACATGCTCATGAATTATCACTGGCCCGGAAACGTCCGTGAACTGGAAAACTGCATCGAGCGGGCGGTGCTGCTCTGCGAGGAAGGAGTGATCCACAGCTATCACCTGCCGCCGACCCTTCAAACCGGCGTTGAATCCGATACCCTGCCGACCCTTTCGATGGAAGATGCCGTCGCCAATCTCGAACGGGAAATGATTATCGATGCCCTGAAAAACACCCGCGGCAACATCACTCGGGCGGCCGAAATCCTCCAAACAACGGTCCGCAAGTTTGCCTACAAGGCGAACAGATACGGCGTCGACTTTCGTCATTACCGATAGGGTCCCACCACAAAAGCCATCTTTCGGTCCCCGGCCGCGTTCTCGCTTCCTGTCGGTTCTCGGCGTGGCCTTCAATACCCCTCCTAAGCTTGAAACCAAAGAAAAATCGGCATGCGCCCGCGTAAACTTCGGGCGCATGCCGTTCTCCAGGAGGGGGAGGGTTAGATGTCGAAGTAGAGGAAGAATTCGTGGGGATGCGGCCGCAGTTTGACCGGGTTGATTTCGTTCTCAATTTTATACTCGGTCCACATGTCGAGGGCGTCCTGCGTGAACACCTCGCCCTTGAGCAGAAATTCAGAGTCGGCTTTCAAGGCTTCGAGTGCCTCCTCGAGCGAGCCCGGCGCCGATGGGACCTTGGCCAGCTCTTCGGGCGGCAGGTTGTAGATGTTCTTGTCAAGGGGATCGCCCGGATCGATCCGGTTTTGAATGCCGTCGATGGCCGCCATCAGGATGGCCGAAAACGCCAAGTAGCCGTTGCAGGAGGGATCCGGGGTTCTGAATTCGATCCGCTTGGCCTTCGGA
>JBAVJU010000140.1:0-3875 GCA_049687935.1 Desulfobacterales bacterium
CGCGATAGGCATACATGAGCGCTTTATCGACAGAATCGGCTGCGGTGCGAAACAGTTTACTGCGGCCGCCGCGAAATCCTTTGGCCAGCTTCAATACTTTTTGACGACGTCTTCTCGCTTTGAATCCTCGTTTTATTCGCATGATGGTTCTCCTGAACGTATTCTCCGTGCGGAGGCGACCTGGCGAACCCGGAGCCTGCGGGCGTCTTTAGCGGCGACCAATGGAAACCGTCCGCATGTCAATTGGCGGCAGCCCGAGATCGTCTTGCGGTGCAGACTGCCGTCAGGTCCGGTCACCCCGGTAAGTTGTCGGAACCGCCGCTATCCGTTGGGCAGTAGCAGTCGCAGTTCCCTGAGATCGGACTTTTTAATCATCTGGGATTGACGCAACTGTCGCTTTCGTTTGGTCGTTTTCTTGGTTAGTATATGGCTCTTGTGCGATTTGGTATACACAAATTTGCCGGTACCGGTTTTTTTGAACCGCTTGGCGGCTGAACGATTGGTCTTTATTTTCGGCATTACTGACTCCTCTGTTGGTATTAGCAGCGATTTATCGCTTTTGCCGTATCGAAACATCCGGGTCCGGCTCAAAATAATTGATGGCGCGGGAAAGGATTCAACATCGCCACACGCCACCATCGTGTTGATACTTCGGCAAATTTTTCCCACACCCGATGGTTGCTTTCCACATCTGTTTTCACAACCGGTGCGGGTTGTCCGGGGCTATCGGGGGGACAGCACCATCATCAGTGTTCGACCTTCAAATTTCGGGTACTGCTCTACCACGGCCACATCGGCTGTTTCTTCCGCAATCTTCGCCAGCATGTCGCGGCCGAGCTGGGAAAGCGTGATTTCCCGGCCCCTGAACATGACGGTCACCTTAACTTTATCCTTTTTGTCGATAAATTTTTTTATGTAACCGATCTTGACCTGCAAGTCGTGGTCGTCCGTATTGGGGCGAACCTTTATTTCCTTGAGCTGGAAGGTGGTCTGTTTCTTTTTGGCCTCCTGCTTTTTCTTGGTCTGCTCATACTTGTAGCGGCCGTAATCCATTATTTTACAGACAGGAGGATTCGCGTTGGGCGAAATTTCTACAAGATCGAGTCCGAATTCTGCTGCGCTTTTAAGCGCCTCGGTGATCGATACGACACCGACCTGTTTTCCCTCCGGGTCGATAACCCGAACCTCTTTGGCTCGGATGAACTGATTGATGTTGGTCCGATCAACCGGTTTTGATTTGAATATTCGTCCTTTTAAGGCTATCCCTGCACCTCCACCATCTAAAGGTAAATGCCGCTTCGGCGTCTGTGGCCGCTACCGGCTAATGCAGCTCCACAAAACACGCCGGTCATCACTTATTAGTGTAGTGAGTTAACCAATAACAATAGGGAATGCAAGAAAAAAATTCAAGCCTAAAAAATAATCATCGGCGGTCTGTAATTCGACCCTCAGCAAGTGATGACCAAGGGAGCCGGAGGCTGACATCCGGCAGCGAACTATTGTTTGAGGGTGTAGTGGGCCAGTAGACTGTCTTTCCAGTAGAGGTTTTGCGGATTGGCAAAGAAGGCTTTCAGCAGTTGGACGCTTTCTGCACGCCGCACGTGCGGTATGATCGATATGCCTGCGTTGCGGTAAAGCGGGCTGAGCTGCGTCAGATCGCACCCCGTTCCGCCACCCATTACGTCTTCGAAAGCGTAGACAATGGTTCTGATACCGCTCAAAATGACAGCGCCGTAGCACATCAGGCACGGTTCGAGCGTGCTGAAGAGCACAATTTCGGCCGGTGCGACACCCCTGCCGACCAGCACCAGGCGTCTCAAGGCGACCATTTCGGCATGGTCGACTTCATTGACCGCTTCGGCGGTGGTCCCAGTCCGCCGACCCGACGCCAGGATCCGGTCTTTGTGAACCAAAATGCACCCGACCGGAAACTCTCCGGCATGGTAGGCAAGTTCGGCTTGCTCAAGGGCCGCTGTCATGAAATGTGCATAGTCCATATTTTCGTACCTCTAAAGGCGACAGATCGTATCGTCACATGGACAAGCGCCATTGACCTCGTAGGCATAAAAAAGCCGCGACTCCATCTGGGCCCGGTGCGGAGAAATAGGTTCAAATGCAGCGGCTGCCATCATCGCCAGCAGCCGCTCTCTATTCGGCAGCGCCTCCAGGCCGCGGCCGATGACGCGACCGGTGGATCCGTCCAGTACATCGGCATCCTCCCCGTTGGTTGCCACGACCACGGGAATCTGATAGGGCGCCAGCAGGCGGGAGGCCGCCAGCGCAGAGCGGTGGCGGGTGACGATCGAGCCGGGGCCGTATTTGACAATCATGGAGAGCCGACCCTGAAGCGTCACCACAAAATCGATTTTGACCATGGCCTGATGTGAGCCGGCCCGGGCTATCAGGGATTGGCGGGGGTGAATGTCACGCCGCCGATATCCCTTTTTTTCAACCAGCAGTCGGGCCAGTTTCTGGCGATGGCGTTCGTCATGAGTGTCGGCCAGGGTTTCACCCGTAATGGTGTCGGTCAGTTCGCCGAGGATCAGATGATGACCGTTCATTAAAATCGTTCTCTTAGAAAAGCCGGAGCACAGCCGGCAGCCATCACGACCGCAGCATGGTTTCGTGAGGTGACCGGGTTGCTCCGCCCATTTTGGACATGGAGCCCCCCAATGGGTGAGGTGCGCTGATCAGAGGGGCGACAGGCAGTGGCTACTCCAATATTATGGGGGTGTCAACCCCGCCGGTTTCATTGGAAAATAGACCTCTGATCTCGGTTTAGGCTTTACATGACTCTGGATTGTGGGATACATCATATTTTTTACTCCGGGCAGGATTGAAACTGACGGAAGCCCTTTTATGCAGATCATTGGAATTGTTAGGCGGATTATTTTGTAATTTGCAAGGGTTCGAAGTGCCGCATGCTGTCGATTCGAGAGGATTTTGAAAATAGGGAGCGCAGCTTCATGTCGCCCTTTGGCTGCCTGAGCGCGGCGTCGCGCGGGCGTCGGCGTCCTGAGAAGCCCTGTCCGATACGTACCGCCTTCCAGGTGGACCGTGATCGGATCGTGTTCTCCAATGCATTCAGACGGTTGAAACACAAAACCCAGGTGTTTCTCGCCCCGCTGGGCGATCAGTATCGGACCCGGCTGACCCACACGCTCGAGGTAGCGCAGATGGCGCGCAACATTGCGCGGGCCCTCAGACTCAACGAGGATCTGGCCGAAGCCATAGCCCTTGGACACGATCTGGGTCACACCCCCTTCGGGCACGGCGGTGAAACGGCGCTGAAAGAAGTCTATTCCGATCATTTTACGCATAAAGCCCAGAGCCTGCGGGTGGTTGACGTGCTGGAGCGCAACGGTGACGGACTGAACCTCACATATGAAGTGCGCGACGGCATTCTCAAACACTCCAAGGGATACGGCAAGATCATTCCGGATGATCCAGGCGAGCTGGCGGTAACCGTCGAGGGGCGCATTGTGAGAATCGCCGATATCATGGCCTATTTGAACCACGACCTGGAGGACGCCATCCGCAGTGGCGTCATTCTGGAAGAGCAGGTGCCGCAGGAATGCGGGCAGGTCATCGGCCGCACCCATCCCGAAAGGGCCACGACCATGATCAGGGACCTGGTCTACAACAGCAGCGTCGATGACGACCGTTTCGTGCTGCGGATGAGCGACCGGGTCTCAGCCGCCATGACCAGTCTGCGCGAATTTCTGTACGAAAATGTTTACCGCTCACCGAAAGTGCACAACGAGTTCGTGAAGGCCAAAAAAATCTTGATCGAACTCTACGGCTATTTTCTGGGGCAGCCGGAGCGACTGGAGCTGGAAATGATCAAAATCGGCATGGGGAACTGCAATCACCTG
>JBAVJU010000141.1:0-2825 GCA_049687935.1 Desulfobacterales bacterium
TTGAATGTCCTGCGGTAGGTATTCCGGATAGATCGACTGCTTGTCAGGGGCAACGACGAAAAGATAGCGAATGCCCTTTCGGGCCAGCCAATCAGTCTTTTTCTCCAGATTGGATCGGAGAATTTCAAGCTCTTCTTCGGTGAGCCGGTTCTGTCCCAGATAGCTATCCATCAACCCATTTACAGTGAAGTACATCCAACCGTCATCGCCGCTCAACACTTTGGGGTTTATGTACCTTCCCCCGAAAATTCTTTTCATGTAACGATTGTAGCGCTGGATGAGCCATTGCCGAAAACCGAAATGGTCGTTGTAATAGGCCTCGTACTGCTTTGGATACTCGGTTATGATCTCCCATTTGAACCGCAAATCCGGCAATTCGGCCAGCAATCGTTTTTCCTGGTAGGACCATTTCGAATGCGGGGTCAGCAGCGTTTTGATCGGCGGGGCAAATAGAAACAGCAAAAAGATGCCGACGAGCAATATTTTTGATATATTTACTAGTTTTAATTGTCGCATTTATTTTTTGCCGGTTTAGATTCCACTTCTCATCCACCGTCGGTTGTACCGGTGAAATCGTAATGGCAAACATCAATTTTTTGACGCTTCTACAGGCTTTAATAAAAAAGCAGGTCAGAATCGAAAGTAAATGAACGGGTTGTAGGCACCGGCGGCGAGAAACAGCACAGAGGCGTAGAAAAGCACCGCCAGCGCCAGTGTATTCAGGATGCCGATCGAACCGGACAATACGTCGGCTGCCTTCGGGCGCCCAATACCGATGATTCCCTCAATCGATCCCCTTAGCGGTCTAAGCACCGGAGTGGAAAAGAGAATGCCGGCCGCAATGGCCAGGCGAATATAGAAATCTACCTGGACAAACGGTTGTTGCTGCAAGTCCAGTGACGGATTCAAGCCCGCCATGGCCGCTAAATAGTGTATCGCCGCCGAAAGATTTTCAGTTCGAAAAAACACCCAACCGGTGCAGACCACCAGCATTACGTAGAGGTGTCTCAACGGTGACCAGCAGCGGTTTAATATCTTCTCAAAACCCAGGCGCTCGATAACCAGGAACAAGCCGTGCAGAAGCCCCCAAATGACAAAGTTCCAACTGGCGCCGTGCCAGAGACCGCATAGGAAAAAAACAATGAGCAGGTTGAGGTAGGTTCGCAGTGGCCCTGCATGGTTGCCGCCCAGCGGGATGTAGAGATAATCCCTGAACCAGCTGGATAGGGAGATATGCCAACGTCTCCAGAATTCTCGGATCGATCTGGAAAAATACGGATAATTGAAATTTTCGAGAAAATGGAATCCAAACATGCGTCCGAGTCCAATGGCCATGTCTGAATATCCGGAAAAATCGAAATAGATTTGCAGCGTGTAGCACAGCACGCCCAGCCAGGCGACACCGGGCGTCAGCGTTTCATATGGCATAGAAAATATCTGGTCGGCAATGATGGCCACTTGGTTGGCAATGAGCACCTTTTTCCCGAGTCCGACGACAAATCGTTCGATGCCGTAGCTGAAGTCGTCAAGTCGAACGCGGCGGCGTATGAGCTGGGCGGCGATGTCGTGATAGCGGATGATGGGACCGGCAATCAGTTGGGGGAAAAGAGCGATATACAGCCCGATGTTCAGGGGGCTGCGTTGGACCGACGCATCCCGGCGGTAAACGTCCACGGCGTAGGACATGGCCTGAAAAGTGAAAAAAGAGATCCCGATGGGTAAATGAATCGGTGCCAGTTCGATGGGCCCGACACCGACCTGAGACAGCAAGGTGTTCAGATTGTCGACCAGGAAATTTGCGTATTTGAAAACGGAGATGGACAGGACATTGAAGGCAATGGCCGCAATAAAAAAGCCGCGGGCCGCTTGCCGGCCCCGGTACCGATCGATCATTAAACCGCAGAGGTAGTTGACGAGGATTGACACCAGCATCAACAGAACGTAATAGCTCTCGCCCCAGGCGTAAAATACCAGACTGGCAATCAGAAGAAGCAGGTTGCGAAGCCGCTTGCCGGCCAGAAAATACAGGAGGAGGCAAAGGGGCAGAAACTGAAACAGAAAAATGATGGAGCTGAAAAGCATGTCGATAATAATTTTGAGGTTTTTAGGGCGGGCTTTCATCAAGCATCGGCTCGGCCGAACCCAGCATTGACCCCGAGATCCCTGCCATGATGAAAGGATAAGACCTCGCTTTTTTGGCGACCGAGAGCCTGAAATCTTCCCTTTCCTCATCGACCGCTCGCCCGAATTTGAGCAACTCCTCGCTGGGCGCGAGATCGGGAAGCCAGACGTCGTAGAAGTTCCTTGCGGCCAATTCAACCTTCGGAACCCCGCGCGGCGGGCGCCTCACCGTCCCGATACGCAACCCCTCCCCTTCCACGCGCGGCCCTCCAAGACGGACGATATGGATCGGCATCTCCCCCTCCTAATGCAAGACCGTCGCTCGCCCGTCCACGATCAGTGGGCAATTCGATGTGTCTGGTTAACACCAAGCGCCGTTTGGTCACCCTGCGTATCTCAAGGATCCCCGGACTTTGCAGTCAGGTCCGCGGCCAACTTGCCGAGATCGTCCGCTTTTTCAAGGCCGACGATGAAGCGCCGGGGGATGCCCGAAAGACCGGTTTGCGCACCCGTGAGGGCGCCGGTGAGAATGGCCCGCGCCTGGTTTTGCCCCCCGCCGTTGACGGCGTGGAGAACGGCCGATTCGAAATCGGTGCGAAACCGGGCCGACAGGTAGTAGGCGGCCGGCAGCTGGTGGTAGATGGCGCAGGGCATGCCGTAGACGATCGACACTTTCCACGCCGGTTTTCTATGCGGATCTGCGG
>JBAVJU010000142.1:0-14020 GCA_049687935.1 Desulfobacterales bacterium
CTGAATGGTTGTTCGTTCGGCAAAAAAAGCGTGGGTTTTTTCATCCTGCGCTTTTTACTTTTTATCTGATATCTATTTGCACCAGAATTATAGGAAATCAAAATTCTCCCAACCTAACCACCAGAAACTGACCCCATTGAATAGCGTTGGTTACTTATCGCCAACTAAAGCGTTAGCAAAAGTCTCAGTATCTGATTCAAAGGGTTGAAAGGCCGCTGGCCTTAGGGTGGGTGACCCCCACGATCTCATGCACACCTTGCCACCATTATGCTGATGTCCCATAAAACACGATACCATCTAACCTCTGTCGCCGTAACTGAGTCTCTGAGTCTGAAAAAGACAGGGAATGCATCAAATGAAATCGCCATCATTTAATCGTCGTTGATTCATAAAATCGTCAGAAACCTAAACCCGGAATCAATGTGTCCTATCGTCACCCAAAACCGCAAGGATTGTCTTAGACAAAATGCAGAAAAATATAAGACCGGCGAGCTTTTCGAGTACACCCTCCACAACGATCCGCTGGTGACCTATAAAAACAGCAAACGCGGCCGACCGTCGGCTACCGGGCCGGTGGCGAAAGTGCCGGTTGAAACAGACCAGTTCCGGATTGATCTGCGTTTTAGTCAAAGCGCCTATGACCAGGCCATTAGTCGGGCGGGGTATTATCCGTTGATCACCAACAAACCCGCATTCCAACTGTCGGTGGCAGATGTGATGATGGCCCATAAGAATCAGTATAAGGTGGAGCACACCTATCGCCGCTCTAAAAGCGGCTACCGGCTTGAGCCGATCTACCTGCATACGCCCGAGAGAATCGAAGCGTACCTGTTCCTTTTCAAGATCGCGCTGCAAGTTGTCGTCTTGATCGAACGGGTGGCCCGTAAAAACATCCAGGCGCGGGACAAAGGCCTGGATGACTTCATGCCCAACCGCAAAGATTACCGGACGCCGAAAGCCGAATATCTGCTGCAAAAGTTTGAGCATGTTGTCAGCGGGACGTTGCGGCTTGCCGACGGGAACGATTACGGTTTTGTATCCGAACTAACCGAGCTTTAGAGCGATATCCTGAAAATTCTCGATGTGCCCAGTGACTGCTATTCCTACGCGTATCTCTTTGATAGTTCATAGTAACTCTCAAAATGAACGGTCAGCAGGCGCACTTTTAAAATTTATCAAATTCTGTTTTTCAAAGAGCGAAATAAAAGATAAATGATTTAAATTCAGATATTTTGGCTTGTGGCAAGTAATCACCGCTTCGCCTTCAGGAGATTAGTGCATAATGATAGTTTTTTTCTATCATTTTTTAATAATTCAACTCTTATTGTGCCTCTGCCGACCTGCTTTATCATAGCTCTAAATCGGCTATAACGAAAACATGAAGCCAAATGGGGGAGGTCACTCGATGATAAAAAAGATGGGAGCTGAATTCTTTGGGACTTTTTGGCTTGTCTTAGGGGGCTGCGGCAGTGCAGTGCTGGCAGCTAGTTTTCCGGATATCGGTATCGGGCTCTTGGGTGTTTCTCTGGCCTTCGGTCTGACTGTTCTGACAATGGCTTTCGCCATAGGGCACATTTCCGGCTGTCATCTCAACCCGGCCGTATCCATCGGCCTGTGGGCGGGCGGGCGCTTTTCATCCAAGGAGCTCTTGCCGTACATCGTGGTTCAGGTGCTTGGTGGTATTTGTGCCGGAGCGGTTTTGTATATCGTTGCCAGTGGAAAAGCTGGGTTCGACGTGTCCGCAGGATTCGCATCGAACGGATACGGTGCACATTCGCCGGGGGGCTATTCTCTCGGCGCCGCTCTTGTGACCGAGGTCGTCATGACCGCCATGTTCCTTCTGGTCATCCATGGAGCCACCGACAAAAGGGCGCCTCAAGGCTTCGCCCCCATTGCCATCGGCCTGTGTCTGACCCTGATCCACCTGATCAGCATACCGGTCACCAACACCTCGGTCAATCCGGCTCGCAGCACCGGGGTTGCGGTATTTGTGGGTGATTGGGCAATCTCGCAGCTTTGGCTGTTCTGGGTAGCACCGATTGTGGGCGGGTTGCTTGGTGCGACCATCTACCGCTTTATCGGCAGCCAAGAAAAACTAGAATAACCAATTCAAATCATAGCGCTCAATCTCCGACGCGGTAAAACTGCGCCGTTCATCATACGCTGAAGATTTCCCTTAAGGCCACCAAAACTAAATGAATGGAGATCATCATGAGGATAGGTTATTCTGTGTAACTCTTTATCTTGGCATCTTGCGTCGCGATAGGCGTTGCCGCTTGTACCCCGTTCACCAAGATTCAAGGTGATGGCAAGACAGCCGGTAAGATCGACGGAAGCTGGACAGTACTCTGGAGCGGTGGAGCAGAGCTGAAAGGTGTCGACCCGAAGCCATCAATCATTTTCAACACCAGCGACAAGTCTGTCTCCGGATTTGATGGTTGCAACAACTTCAAAGGAAACTATTCCTTTGTCGGTGGGCAACTGAAGGCCAACGTCGCCGGAACACGCAAGGCATGTCCCAACGAGACCGCACGAGCTGTGATCAATCAGATGGCAAACCTCTTCACCAACGGGGCAGAGGTTGTCGAAACCTCGTTCATGGGCGCGCACGTACTTCTTCTTAAGAACAGTTCTGCCGAGTTGCGACTTGGCCCGAGCGATCAGGTCAAATGAACCGGCGCAAAGTAGTGAAGGCGAGGTGGTGAGTGAGATCGTGATCGGCACACCCGCTGCTGCACATGCTGCTGGTGTCCGTCCGAGGTGGGCTCCAGAAGGGATCGACGGTTGACGGCATCGGCGCTTTGCCAGCCTCCTTTGAAGGGGAACTACCCGGTGCCGGGAATCCCATCGTGTGGCACGTGGACCTGCTTCCCGAAGGGCGCTATCGACTGCGCACGACCCACCTCGGCCAGCCGGAGCCGAATCGTTTTGACGACATCGGTCGCTTGACGCGCGACGAATCGGGACCCATCGTGCTGCACGGTGGCCGCGAGGCGCCGCTCTTCCTGATGCCGGTAGAAGGCGGCGCGGCCCTGCGCAAGCTCGACCTCCTCGGCACGACCATCGAATCCGGCCATAACGATCGATTGTTGCGACTGCCCGAACCCGAGTACATCGAGCCGCAGCTGTTTCTACGTGGCATGTTCAACTACGTGGCCGACGCCGCCGCCATCACCCCCTGCGTCGACGGCCAGCGGCTGCCCGTGGCGATGGAAGGCGACTACAAGGCGCTCGAGTCCGCGTATCTTGAAGCCAGACCGCAACCGGGTCAACCGTTGTTGACCAGCCTGGAGGGTCTGATCACGCAGCGTCAGTCGATGGAGGAAGGCCACCCACCGCAGACCACACTGGTGGTTGAAAAATTCATCGCTGTCTGGCCTCGCGGAAGTTGCGGCAATACGTTGGATGACAGCCCGCTTCGTGGCACCTATTGGAACCTCGTTCGCCTGGGCGGCACGCCCGTGGCTGCAGCCGTGCAGCAGCGCGAAAAGCAGCTGGTGTTTGCCGTCGATGAGGTGCGTGTCACCGGGAGCGGCTGCTGCAACCGCATGAAGGGAAGCTTCGAGCTCGACGGCGATCAGCTGCGTTTCGGCCGCATGGCGTCGAACCGGGTGTCCTGTCCCGATGGCATGGACCAGGAGAAGCGATTCCTTGAGGCACTGGAGCATGTGGAGCGCTACCGCATCCGCGGCAGCCACCTCGAGCTTCTAGATGCGACAGGGACTGTTGGCGCACGGTTCGAGGCGGCAGCGCTGAATTAGAACATCTTTATATCTGCACGTGCTGTGAAGTGCCGCACTCGCTAACGGCGGGCACCGTGATGCCTGCCACCCAAAAACATCTGACGTATTGGTTCAAGGCCATGTGGTGGTTCACCACCCTCAAATCCGGCGTGAATGCCGTAAACCTGAAGGATCTACTAGGCCTGGGCAGCTATCAGACGGCCTGGATCTGGCTCCACAAGCTGCGTCGGTGTACCATCCGCCAAGGTCGTGGACGATTATCCGGTCGCGTCGAGGTCGATGAATTAATTCTACATCGGCGGTGAGCAGCCCGGCAAACGCGGCCGTGGAGCCAACGGCAAGAGCATTGTCATCACTGCCGTTGAAAAGGACGGCAACCGTGTTGGCCGTACACGCCTTCAAGTCGTTCCCAATTGCTCAGGCGAAGTATTGTCCAACTTTAATGATGCTTCGCTGCCGCTACGCACCCTCCGGTAAGAATAGCCTTTCATATCCCAAACTAATCCATGACCCTTCCGAAACTGCGATACCTGCTATGTAACAAAAGTCTGTAAAATCATCGAGGTGCTTTGGCAGCCATTCGGTATCTTACACATGCGGAAGATGGTTTTTAAAAAGTTACCCCCCCATCGTTGCGCAAACTATAACCCTGCAAGGTCTTCCGCATCTTCAGCCGTTTTGCGCAAGCGGTCAAACGTTTTCCTGAAGCGATTTCGAAGACCTGTACCCCTTTTGGGGGATGATGGACACCTGCTAGCCGGCAGGGAAAAAACATCACGCGGCAAAACCTTTTTTCGACCCGCCGGTTTTGTTGGTTGCACCGCCGCGTCGCTTCACGGTGCAAAACAGAGAAAACCTTCTCTATTCATAAAAATAACATTGACAAGAAATTTAAGATATAATATCGGATAAAAAACATCTTATTAATCTGTTTTTACCGAGAAAATGTTCATGCGATTGACCCGGGCGGGCGAATATGCGGTGCGTTGTATGCTCTATCTGGCATCCCTGGGAACCGGAGAGCTGGCCATGCGCAAGGAAATTGCCCGGGCCATGGACATCCCCGAACAGTTTCTCGGCAAGATCGCCCAACAGCTGAGTCGGGCCGGTTTTATCGACATCGTTCAGGGGGCAAAAGGCGGATATCGCCTGGTGGTGCCGCCTCAGAAGCTGACGCTGCTCGATGTGGTCGAGGCCGTGGTCGGCGAGATCTTTTTGAACGACTGCGTTATGAGACCGGACTCGTGCAACCGCTCGAACGCCTGCGCCGTGCATCTGGTCTGGGAAAAGGCCCGCTCGCAGCTCAGGGCTACCCTCAAGGAAGCCACTTTTGCCGGGCTGCTGCGCGACAGCTGCCAGGCGGAAGCGCTCATCCGGACTGATTCCGCGGGCAAAAATGACATAAATTAAGCGTTTCAAATTTCAGAACAGGACACATTGAATCGACGTCGCCACAATCGACGTCAGGCGAAAGGAGAAGGCGAGATGGACGTTTTGTTCTTATCCAGACTGCAGTTTGCCGCGACCACGATGTTTCACTTCCTCTTTGTCCCGCTGACACTGGGCCTATCGATTCTGGTGGCGTACATGGAAACCCGCTACGTTCGCACCGGCGATGAAACCTACCTGTCGATGACGAAATTCTGGGGCAAACTGTTTTTGATCAACTTTGCCCTGGGGGTCGTGACCGGCATCACGCTCGAGTTTCAATTCGGCACCAACTGGTCGCGCTACTCCGCCTATGTCGGTGATATTTTCGGATCCCTGCTGGCAATCGAAGCCACGGCGGCCTTTTTTCTTGAGTCGACGCTGGTAGGCGTCTGGATCTTCGGTTGGCGCAAACTGTCAAAGCGCGCCCATGCAACGGTCATGTGGTTGGTGGCGTTTGCCACCAATCTCTCGGCCATCTGGATTCTGACCGCCAACGGTTGGATGCAGCACCCGGTGGGATACGCCATCCGCAACGGCCGCGCAGAACTGACCGATTTTGCGGCAGTGGTCTTCAATTCCTTCGGCATCCTCACGATTCTGCACACCCTGCCGGCCGCTTACATTTTAGCCGGTTTCTTCGTGATGGGCATCAGTGCCTATCACCTGCTCAAGAAACAGCATATCGATTTTTTCACGCGCTCTTTTAAGATCGGCCTGGTATTCGCCTTCGTGTTCTCGATTTTTATCGCCGTGGAAGGCGACAAACACGCCGTCGAAGTGACCCGAATGCAGCCGGAAAAGCTGGCCGCCATGGAATCTCACTGGGAAACCACCACCCGGGCCCCGATCCACCTATTCGCCATTCCGGATCCGGAAAACGAACGCAACGTCTTCCAGTTTGGATCGATTCCGGGCGTCCTGAGCTTCCTCGGCTATCATGATGTCAACGCCGAGGTCAAAGGCCTCAAAGATTTTCCTAAAAGCGAGCGTCCCCCGGTGCTGCCGGTTTTTCTCTCCTTCCGGCTCATGGTGGCCCTCGGCATGTATTTCATCCTCATGACCGTGATCGGCCTGTTCAAGCGCAACCGGCTGCTGGAGAGCCCCGGTTACCTGAAACTGATGCTCTGGTCGATTCCCCTGCCCTACCTGGCGATCCAACTGGGTTGGATCGTAACGGAAATAGGCCGCCAGCCCTGGATCGTCTACCACGTGATGGGCACGGCCGATGCGGTGTCGCCCATTGCAGCCTCCCAGGTGATGGTGACCCTGCTGGGTTTCACCCTGGTCTACGGGCTGCTGGGTGCCGTCGACTTCTTCCTGCTGGCCCAGAATGCCAAAAAGGGCCCGGTGGAGGAATCCGATGCAACCGCCGGGGCAGCGCTGCAAGGGGCAGCAGCCTGAATGCGTGTCCATCCACGATCGATCGGACTGAGGGTTCACTCAAAAATAACGTCACATTCTGGAGGTTAAAATGGCGCTTCAATCGACCTGGTTTTTCATCTGGGGGCTTCTGTGGGCCGTCTTCTTCATCACCGACGGCTTCGATCTGGGAATCGGCACGCTCTATCCGTTTCTGGGTAAATCCGAAAACGACAAACGCGTGATGATCAACGCCATGGGTCCGCTGTGGGACGGCAACCAGGTCTGGCTGCTGACCGCAGGCGGTGTCACCTTTGCGGCATTTCCCACCCTCTATGCCGTGATGTTCTCCTCGCTCTATTCGGCCCTGATGCTCATCCTTTTTGCCCTGATCATTCGCGGCGTGGCCTTCGAGTTTCGCAAGAAAATGACCACGACCGGCGGACGTCGGCTCTGGGACGTCTGCATTTTCCTGGGCAGCTTCCTGCCGGCGCTGCTCTTCGGGGTCGCCTTTGCCAACATATTCCGCGGCCTGCCGATCGATGCCGACGGCATCTACCAGGGCACGCTGCTGACCCTGCTCAACCCTTACGGGCTCCTTGGCGGAATCCTGTTTGTCCTGCTTTTTCTGATCCACGGCGCCATCTGGCTGTCGATCAAATCCGACGGTGCCCTGCACGACCGCGCCGTCGCCACCGGCAAGCTGCTCTGGCCGGTGCTGTTGATCGTGGCGGTGATCTTCCTGGTGAACAGTGCGGTTTCCACCAGCCTGTACGCCAATTACCTGGCCCATCCACTGCTCTTCGTCGTCATCCTGGTAACGGTCGCGGCCCTCCTGGCCATCCGGGTCTATTTGGCCCGCCGGGCGTATTTCAAGGCCTGGTTCTCCTCGGCGTTGACCATTGTCGGGGCCACATTCTACGGCGTCATCGGGCTGTTTCCCAACATGTTTCCGTCCACAATCGACCCGGCTTACAGCCTGACGGCCTTCAACGCCTCCTCCAGCCCGCTGACGCTGAAAATCATGCTGGTGGTTGCTCTGATCTTCGTGCCGATCGTTCTACTCTATCAGTTCTGGGCTTACAACCTGTTCAAAAACAAGATTACCGTTAAAGAACTGGCGTACGAGGAATATTACTAAAGCAGTTGTGTCAGTTGAGTCGGTTAGGTCAGTTTTGTCAGTTGAGGCAAGGCACTTGATGCTGTCTCAAGACTATAATCGGGATGGGGAGTCCCGCTGAAAATAAGGGATTTCCCATTCTGCTGTCCATTTAAATCCAATCCAACTCGGCTATCAAAAAGTCGGCCAACCGATAGCCGGGGGAGTCGACGATCGGCTCCCCTTTCTTCAAACCACCGATCAAGGCCTCCCGGTCGAATTTATAAAGAACAATCTTGCTGATCACGGCGTTGATCTTGTCTTGTGAGAAATGGCAGTACGTGTCTTCGGTAAATGCGGTATATTTGTTGAGAAGCTCCATGCGGTCGAGGCAGCTCATCTCTTCGATTTTTCGGATCAACACTTTTTTCAAATCGTTTTTCACGTCATTCTCCCCCCGAATGGTGAATCTCAGATCCTCGCTGCAGTGTCGGCCGGGATCCATAAACGGCCGATATGGTCTTCAAGCACTCATTCAAGAGCCGTACCAAACTCTGAAAATATACAATAAATTAATAATATCATATAGATATAAAGATATATCGGTGCAGTGACGGTGCGAGTAAAACGGATGCGTGAGTAAAATAGCTCAGCGAAATCGGGTCAAATTACCCAAACTCTGAGGTATACGGACCCGTTGTTCGGAGGTAAGTGCCGTCGATTGGTGCCTCAGGGGCTCGAAAAAAAGCTGTGTCGATGCGGTCAGTAGATCGACCGTTTGCTGGCGGCATCGAAAATGTGCAGGTGATTGAGATTTAATGCCAAAGGTACGCGATCGCCGGCCTTTATGGTGCGACCACCCTCACAGCGTGCGACCATTTTGGTGCCGGATAGATCCAAGTGCAAATTGGTTTCGCTGCCAAGCGGCTCCACCACTTCCACGATGCCTAAAGCCTCCCATTCGGTCGGGAACTCTTCGTGGCCATTGACAACGGTGATGTCTTCGGTGCGCAGGCCCATGATCACGTCCATGTCCGGTCGGACCTGCATGCCGGCTCTATCCGGCAGCGGCAGCCTCAAGCCCCCTTCGAACACCATCGTCAATCCGGCGGATACCCTGGCCGGCACCAGATTCATGGGCGGGCTGCCGATGAAGCCGGCCACAAAAGTGTTGCTGGGCTTACGGAAGACTTCCAGGGGGGCACCCACCTGTTCGAGGTAGCCGTCGCGCATGACGACAATACGGTCGGCCAGGGTCATGGCCTCCACCTGATCGTGGGTAACGTAGATAATGGTCGACTTGACTTTCTGGTGAAGCCGTTTGATTTCTATGCGCATCTGGGTGCGCAGTTTGGCGTCCAGGTTAGACAAGGGTTCGTCGAAGAGAAAAACCTTGGGATTTCGGACGATGGCCCGCCCCATGGCGACCCGTTGGCGCTGGCCGCCGGAAAGCTCGTGGGGACGGCGCGCCAAAAAGTCCTGCAGGCCTAAGATCCGGGCGGCCGCTTGCACCCGTTCGTCGATATCTTTTTTAGGGACTTTGCGCAACTTCAATCCGAAGGACATGTTTTCGAAGACGCTCATGTGGGGGTAGAGTGCGTAGTTCTGAAACACCATGGCCACCCCCCGATCTTTGGGCGCGATCCCGTTGACCAGGCGATCGCCGATCATGATGTCGCCGGAGCTGATCACCTCCAGGCCGGCGACCATGCGCAGCACGGTCGATTTGCCGCAACCCGACGGACCCACCAGCACCACGAACTGCCGGTCGTCGATGTCCAGGGAGATGCCGTGAACGACCTCCACCTTTCCGAAGCGTTTGACCACATTTTTCAAGACCACAGATGCCATCAGCCCGGTTATCCTCTCTCCCGAAACGCCGGTTGCGACAGCGGCACTGCACCGGACCGGCGCCTGATTGCGTGAACCCGTTGCAAGCCTCCGACAATTCAGCAGATCAACCGGCTCAAGTCAAGGACTAAAGAGGGCCGTCATGAAAGCCGGTCCCGAGGCCGGAAACCATTTATTTCTTGACTCGGTCGTACGGTTTTCTGTAAATCTCTTATTGTGAGCATTTGCTCGCGTCCACCCACACCATCACCGGCAGCACCAATAGGTTACGGACTCGACGACAGCCGTTTTTCGGCATGGTCAAAAAAATCAAGCCATCTCGCGACGGGGCGATTCGGAAGGCGGTGCAAGTGATGTCGCATATCTGCCGCTTCCGCGGTCACGCTCACGGTTACGCCGAAGGCATGATTGACACCCCACAATTCGGGGAAGGGGCGATTGTGGCCGAATTTCTGCTCGCTGCGGCGGTCTGTGCCGGCGGGCCTATAGCCTTTTACCAACACTCAATCGGAGAGGAGGACAGGTTATGAACAGGCGCAAAGCGATCATCATGATTGTGGCGGTTACCCTGACCGTTTTTCTGACGGGCCAGGTGATGGCCCAGCCAATCGAAATCCACTGGTGGCACGCCATGCGCGGCGCCAGGGGTGAAACGGTCAAGAAAATCGTGGACGCCTTCAACGCGTCACAGAAGGATTTCGTCGTCATCGAGACCAACAAGGGCAATTACGACGAAACCGTCAACGCCGGTGTCGCGGCCTACCGCGCCAAGAAACAACCCCACATTCTCCAATCCTTCGAGGTCGGCACCCAAACCATGATGTTGTCCGGTGCCATCTACCCGGTCTACAAGCTGATGGCGGATCAGGGATACAAGATCGACTGGAAACTCTACCTTCAACCCGTGCTCTCATACTACGTGGACGACAAGGGCAACCTGCTGTCGATGCCCTTCAACTCCTCCACCCCGGTGATGTATTACAACAAGGACCAGTTCAAGCAAGCCGGCATCGCGCCGCTTTCCAAAACCGAGCCGATCAGCTGGGATCAATTGGGTGATCTGACGGCCAAACTGGTCGCCTCAGGCGTCAAAAAGGGGATGGTCACCGCGTGGCCGTCCTGGGTGCAGATCGAAAACTACAGCGCCATTCATAACCTGCCCTTCGCCACCAAGGCCAACGGTTACGAGGGTCTCGACTGCGAGCTGACCATCAACAATCCCCAAGTGGTGAAGCACATCGCCCTGCTGAAATCCTGGATGGCCGACAACCGGTTCTCTTACGAAGGTCAGAAATACCAGGGACCCGAGGCGGCTTTCTTTTCACAGGATGCCGCCATCCTGATGGATTCCATCAGCGCCATCGGCGCCATCAAGCAGAACGCCAAATTCGATTGGGATGCGGCACCGCTGCCGGTGGAGGCCTCCATGAAGAACCCCCAGAACAGCATCATCGGCGGAGCCTCCCTGTGGGTGATGAAGGGCCTGCCCAAGAAGGATTACAAGGGCGTGGCCGCGTTTCTCCACTTCCTGGCCCAAAACGACATGCAGGAGCTGTGGCACATCGAAACCGGCTACCTGCCCATCACCGTTTCGGCCTATGAATCTCTCAAGGCCAAGGGGTTCTACAAGGAATACCCCTACCAGGAAGTGGGCATCCAGCAGATGACGCGCCGGAATCCCACCAAGAATTCCCGGGGCTTGCGGTTGGGATACTTCATCCAGATCCGCAACATCATCAACGAGGAACTCGAACTGGTCTGGAACGGCAGCAAGACGCCCCAGCAGGCCCTGGACACAGCCGCCCAACGCAGCAACGAAGAATTGCGAAAATTCGAAAAAACGTATAAGAAATAGCAAAAGCCCGCTGGCAGGGGAATGACGATCGGCCGCTTTTCCGACACGGGTGGTCCCACAACACAACCCGTGTCGGAGGCCGTCGCGTCTGTTCGGACTGCCAGCTGTCCTGAACCCGGCCTGCGTTCTCAAACTAAAGCAGTTGTGTCAGTTGAGTCGGTTAGGTCAGTTTTGTCAGTTAAACGCTATTGGCCCTTAAGCTACCACTGGTTCCGGGTTCTGAGTTTCGAGTTTCTATTTGCGGGTCTGATTCTATTTTCGTATTCACCTCTCTTCCAGGCGCATATGATCAAGCGATCCCATTTCACGTCCAGATTCCTGGCCTATCTGCTGATCACGCCCCAGATCCTGGTGACACTGACGTTTTTTTACTGGCCGGCCGCCCAGGGCCTGCTCCAATCGGTGATGCTCAGTGACCCTTTCGGCCAGCGTAACCAATTCGTCTGGCTCGATAATTTCATCGGCATTTTCACCGATGCGCTCTATTTGAAGTCGGTCGGGATCACCCTGGTCTTCAGCTTCGCCGTCGCGGTCCTCGCCATCCTGACCGGGCTTCTGATCGCCACCATGGCCAATCGGGCGCTGATCGCCAAGACGCCGATCCGCACGCTGCTGATCTGGCCCTATGCCGTGGCCCCGGCGATTTCGGGCATCCTGTGGTTGTTTTTGCTGCACCCCTCCTTCGGTGTGATCGCCATTTTCATCAAGCGCCGCCTCGGCATCGACTGGAATCCGGTGCTGAACGGCACCGATGCCTTCATCCTGGTGGTGCTGGCCAGCGCCTGGAAGCAAATCAGCTACAACTTCGTCTTCTTCATGGCCGGTCTGCAGGCGGTTCCCCACTCCCTGATCGAAGCCGCAGCCATGGACGGCGCCGGGCCTTTCCGGCGCTTCTGGGCGATCACCCTGCCGTTGCTCTCACCGACTTTGTTCTTTCTCATGGTCATGAATGTGATTTACGCTTTTTTCGAAACCTTTGGTGTGATCCACACGGTAACCCAGGGTGGACCCGGCGGCGCCACCACCACGCTGGTGTACAAAGTCTACCAGGATGGCTTCATCGGGCTGAACCTGGGATCTTCCGCGGCCCAGTCGGTGGTGTTGATGGCGCTGATTGTCACCATCACGGTGCTGCAGTTCAAATACGTGGAGCGCAAGGTTCAGTACACAGTGTAGGTGTAACCCCATGGTTGAGCGCACCCCGATTCTCGACACGTTGACCTATGGATTTCTGATGCTGGGGATCTGCATCGTGGGCTTTCCGATTTTCTACACCGTCGTGGCGGCCACCCTGCCCTTGGACGAAGTGTCCAAGATACCGATGCCGCTGATTCCCGGCGACCAGTTCTGGGTCAACGTCAAAGCAGCCTGGGCGCAAGGCAACCTGGGCCGCCAGTTGTTCAACTCCTTCATCATGGCTTCGGGGATAACGGTCGGAAAGATCGTGGTTTCGATGCTGGGCGCCTTTTCCATCGTCTACTTCGACTATCGCTTTCGCAAAATCGCCTTTGCCGCCGTCTTCTGCACCCTGATGCTCCCCGTCGAGGTGCGCATCCTGCCCACCTATGAGATCGCCGCCAACCTTTTCGGCCCTCTGCAGTGGCTGGTGGACGCGCTGCACCTCAACACACTCCTCCAGTGGTGGGTGGGCAACGACGTCGAGATCCAGCTGGAATGGAGCCTGCTGGACAGTTACACCGGCCTGATTCTCCCTTTGGTGGCCTCGGCGACCTGCACCTTTTTGTTTCGCCAGTTTTTCTTGACCATACCGGAAGAATTGTGCGAGGCGGCCAAGCTGGACGGTGCCTCGGCCATGATGTTTTTCCGCAAAATTCTTCTGCCCCTCTCCAAGACCAATATCGCCGCCTTGGTGGTGATCGAATTCGTATACGGTTGGAACCAGTACCTCTGGCCGCTGCTGATCACCACCGATCCGGACATGACCACCGCGGTCATCGGTCTGCAGGAACTGATTCCGCAAATCGACGATGTTCCCAAGTGGAATGTGGCCTTGGCCGGTGCCCTGCTGGTGATGCTGCCACCCATCCTGGTCGTACTGAGCATGCAGCGCTGGTTTGTCAAGGGATTGGTGGAAAGGGAAAAGTAGCAGTTAAACCAAGTACATACGCCCATCGGCCAGACAGTCGCAAAGATCGGCGTAGACCCGGTGGAGCTTTTCCCGCCGTGCTTCCTTCCCCAACGCCGTAAGGATCCGTCGGGCCAGACACCCCTTTTCCAATATGGTTTCAACCGGCTTGGCTGTCTCGGCGTCGATATCGCCATCGGTCAGGCAGCTCTCCAAGAGATGCCGCCAGATTTGCCGGGCGGTCTGCGGCCCCCGACCGGCCAGGCCGACGATTTCAAGAAACTCTCGGTTGTCGATGATCGTCGCATCGGCATCTTTGATGACCGCCAGAAAAAGGTCGGCCAGTGGGCCGGTGTCGATGTTTTTTATCTTTTCGGCAGGGCCCCAGCGCTCCCGGCACAGCTTTTTGAGGACGGCCGCCATTAGCGCCGCTATAGCCGTATCGGCCTGCGGACATTCCTGTACATCGAGAACCCGGACTTCAATGGCGCCCCTGTCGAAGCGTGCGATGGCACCCCTCGAGTTCAAGAACTCGTGTTGCAAGACACCGGCCGGGTCATAGGGGGCGATGGCGTCGAACATGGGTTGGAATATGT
>JBAVJU010000143.1:0-4507 GCA_049687935.1 Desulfobacterales bacterium
GAAGGCAGTCGACGAACGGGCCTTCGAGATGCTCCGCCGGATCAGGGTCGAACACGGTGCGGAAAAAAACCTGGCCGAATTCAAACAGGATCTTCGCGAACAGTATTTCATGCTCCGGCTTGATGAAATAGGGGCGGTGGCGCTGATTCCCGAGTTGCTCAAAGGTCATGAAGAAGAGTGGCCGAAGCTGTTGGAATATATCCGCAAGGTCGCCACCGCCGGCGGGCCGCTGGGAGAGGAAGGAAAGCGGCGGTTGGCGGAGTTGGAGCGGCTGTTCCCCTCCCCTCCCGCAGTCAAACAATCGGGGCGCAAGCCTTCAAGATCTCCCAAGAAAGAGGTGGTGACAAAATGATCACCAACAAAACTTTCGATGAAATTCACATCGGTGACAGCGCCCGAATGGAGCGGATGTTGACCAAGCAGGATATCGATTTGTTCGGGCTTTTGTCGGGCGACATGAACCCGACCCATTTCAGCGACGAGTACGCGCTGATGCTGCTGGAGCGCCACAAGCTGGTCGGCCACAGCATGTGGGGCGGGGCCCTGATCTCGAGCCTGCTGGGCAACGACCTGCCGGGACCCGGCACGGTCTACCAGTCGCAACATTTCGAGTTCCACCATGCGGTGGAGCTGGACGACACGCTCACCATCACCGTGACCGCAACGTCCAAGAATGCCGCGGACGGCAGTGTGGTGCTCGACTGCCGGGCGGTCAATCAACGCGGTGAGGATATCATCACCGGTGTCGCCAGGGTCAAGGCGCCCACCCGAAAGCCGACCGATGCCGGCTCGCCTTACGCCACCCTGCATCTGCACCGCAAAACCGCTTTTAAAAAGCTGATCGACTACGTCGATGACTGGGAGCCGATCCCTGTCGCCGTGTGCCATCCCTGCAGCAAAGAGGCCCTGGAGGGTGCCATCGATTCTGCCAGGGCCAACCTGATTGATCCGATCCTGATAGGTCCGGAAGCCAAAATCCGCGCCCTGTCCGAGAGCCTGAACCTGGATATCGGCCCCTATCGTTTGATGGACGCGCTCCACAGCCATGACGCAGCGGTAAAGGCCGTGGCCTTATGCCGCTCGGGCGAGGCCGAAGCGCTCATGAAAGGCAGCCTGCACACCGATGAACTGATGGGCGCGGTGGTGCCGTCGGCCACAGGGCTGCGCACCGAACGGCGGATCAGCCACGTTTTCGTCATGGACGTGCCCACCTATCCGCGGCCGCTCTTCATCACCGATGCGGCCATCAACATCTATCCGACCCTGGAAGACAAAGTCGATATACTGAAGAATGCCATTCAATTGGCCCACGCGCTGAACATTCCGCAGCCCAAGGTGGCCATTCTTTCGGCGGTGGAAACGGTGAACCCGAAGATCCCCGCCACCATCGACGCCGCCGCCTTGTGTAAAATGGCCGATCGCGGGCAAATTAACGGGGCCCTTATCGACGGCCCCCTGGCCTTCGACAATGCCATCAGCAAAGAGGCCGCCCTGATCAAAGGCATCCAATCAGCGGTGGCCGGTGAAGCGGACATTCTCCTGGTGCCCGACCTGGAGGCCGGAAACATGCTGGCCAAACAGCTGGCCTATCTGGGCAGAGCCGATTTAGCCGGCATTGTCCTGGGCACGCGGGTCCCTATTATTCTGACCAGCCGGGCGGATTCGGCCGAAGCCCGGCTGGCCTCTTGCGCCGTTGCGGTGGCCTTTGCCCATTGGCTGCGTGAAAACCAGAAGATAAAAAGGACTGTCCAGGGGTAAGGGCCTGAAGAACCGGGTCGCGGTTCAACGTTTTTTGAAACGGACATTTAAGTCCATTAAAAAAGAGACCCAAAATGAAAAAGACACGTCACAAATTCGTTACAATTTTTTGCGCAATTCTCGTCAGCACGTTTGTTGCCGGTTTGCTCACGCCGGCCCTGGCAGCCGAAGCCACTGAGGAGCAGCTGCTCGTGGACAAGGCCCGCATTACCTTTGAGAGCTTCATCGCCGATCCGAACATGAACTATCTAAAGGAACACTTGAGAGAGGCCAAGGGCATTTTGATCGTTCCGAGTTTGCTCAAGGCCGGTTTTGTATTCGGCGGTTCCGGCAGCAGCGGTGTGCTGATTGTCAATGACGCGAAAAAGGGGCAATGGAGCCAGCCGGCCTTTTACACCATCGGCTCGGTCAGTTTCGGACTGCAGATCGGCGGCGAGGCAGCGGAGGTGATCATGATGTTAAGAACCCAAAAGGCTGTGGATGCGCTGCTCACCAGCTCTGCCAAGCTCGGGGGTGATACATCGATCGCCGTCGGGCCGGTGGGCGGAGGTGTCAAATCCAATGTCGTGGCCGATATTTTTTCCTTTTCGCGCTCAAAAGGCGCCTTCGCGGGACTGGCCCTGGATGGGTCGGTAGTTGCCACGCGGGATGAATGGAACGCGGCGTATTATGGCAAGCCGGCATCGCCGGTGGACATCCTGGTGAAGCATTCGGTCAGCAATCCCGGATCGGCTGCACTCCGCAGTACAGTGGCCAAAGCCGCCAAGTAAACATCGCGTTTGGAAGGCTCAGGATGCTCGAGCAGTATCCTTTGGAAAGAAGAAGAGTTCTGCTCGAGCACCTGCTTGATATTATGGGGATTTCGGCACAGGCGATGTCATCGGGATTATTCCAATTCTGACTCAGGCCCCCAATCCAGGTACCGCGAATGCCAAGACCCCAGTGAATATGCTTGCCCTTTCCAAAGAGGATTTCGATCGCCTCCGAAACATCTCACCCGCTTTTGATAAGGCATGCCGGGACCTGACCAGAGTGCGCCTGGCGGAACTGGAGAAGTATGTCGCTGCCCGCCACGAGCAGGCCGTACCGGAAGCCGTCCACATGGGAAAGGCGAGCGCGGTGGGCCTCAGTACCCTGGCCGGTTTCTTGGCGGCCATCTCATTTAACCTTTTGGTGTAATGCGACCAGTCTGGGGCAGCGGGCAACGTCGGGACCGGGGTCGGGGTGGATCCCGGAATCAACCAACCCGGTGCGGCGGGCAACGTCGGGCGGGACCCCGGAATCAATCAACCCGGTGCAGCGGGCAACATAAACAGGAGAGGTATCGGCCGCTAACGGCGTGGAGCGCCTGAACGAGGCCGGGAATCCCCGGTTGTCAAACGAAGCCAATCGAAGAGACGGCGCCACCCCGGCAGTAGGCCGCCTTCCCAGGGAACCCGTTGCCGCTTGGGGCCATTGTTTCAGCCCTTCCTGCAAGGAGTGCTTTCATCCCGGTGAGCGGGGTGAAGCAATTGAGCGAGCGCATTCCCCGTTGCTTGCTGCGGGCAATGCGAGCGAAACCACCTCGGAGTTGAAGTAAAGGTATGAACCAAACCGCCAAATTTCCTTTATTCGACACCATCATCAGGATCGTTGTCCTTTTCCTGCTCATCGCTTGGTGCATCGGGATCATTCTTCCCTTCCTCGAGCCCGTGATCTGGGGTGCCATCATTGCCATTGCGCTGCACCCCTTCTTTGCGGCGGTAAAACGGCGGGTGGGAAACAGAAATTTGCTGGCAGCGGTCCTGGTGACCCTGCTGATGCTTGTCGTCCTGCTGCTGCCGACCGCCTTACTTGTCAAATCGCTGGTCGAAGGGATACAGAGCCTCACCACCCAGCTCAGGGACCAGACATTGGTGATTCCGCCCCCCGACCCGTCTGTGGCGGGATGGCCCCTGATCGGGAAACCTCTTTCGGAAATTTGGCTGCTGGCCTCCCAGAGCCTGGAATCGGCCATCACGACTTACAGGGAACCCCTGTCGAAACTAGGTATGACACTTATCGGGCCGTTGGGCGGTTTTGGCAAGGGTGTCATCATGTTTGTCGTCTCGGTGATCATCGCCGGCGTATTCCTTATAAAGGCGGAGTCTTCGGCCGCTTTTGTGCGGCGGCTGATCCATCGCCTGGCCGGAGAACGCAGCGAAGAGGTGATCCCTGTCGTAGGAGTAACGGTTAAGAATGTCGCCAAAGGCATTCTCGGGGTTGCATTCTTTCAGTTTCTTACAGCCGGCACGGTGTTCGTGCTGGCGAATGTGCCTCTTCCGGGGCTTTGGGCCTTTGCTGTACTGGTTTTCGCCATTCTTCAATTGCCTGCGGCCATTGTGATGCTACCGGTCATCATTTACCTCTTCTCGGTAAGTGAGCCGCTGCCGGCTATCCTGTGGACGATCGCGCTGCTGGTCATCGGCCTTTCCGACAATGTCCTGAAGCCGCTGCTGATGGGAAAAGGGTCCAGCGTGCCGATGCTGGTCATTTTCCTTGGCGCCATCGGCGGATTTATATTCTCCGGTTTGATCGGGCTTTTCACCGGGGCCATCGTTCTTTCAGTAGGCTACAATCTTATGGTGCACTGGATCGAGGAAAGGCAGAATTGACGACACATCCCCAACCATTACTTTTGCCTAACCGGACAAAAATAATGAAAGATGATAAATATGTGATCAATTCGAAATGGAAAGGGAACTGGTTTGCGGACCCTGATCGGTTTTCT
>JBAVJU010000144.1:0-4698 GCA_049687935.1 Desulfobacterales bacterium
ACGCAGGCTCAGGCCGTGAAGAACCTCCTCCTTAACCAGTTTTTTTTCGTTTCGAGAAAAAAAACGGCGCCCGCTTGCAGCCAATCTTTTTGTTTCTTCGATGGTAACATGTTTTTTTAATATTTTAGATGGAATACTTTTTTTGTCGACACGCAGCGAAAACACCAGATATGAACCAAAGAGATGGTTTGATCCCTCAAAGTCTGGTGCAAACGGATTTTCAAAAGAGGTCCAACCGCAAGATTTTTCAACGGCATCGTTGTCAATGTCCAAAACGGCATGCCGTTTAAGGGCAAGGGCAATTGTATCAAGGACGGGTTCTTCCAATTGTCCTTGTATGCGGTAGCGCGTGATCGATACACTCTGTGACAGCAAACCCATGAAAGCAGTATCCTGGAAAGAATCAGTTTGAAGCGTAACACCAACAAATTGTGGTCAATTACCGAAAAACAAATATATATAGCGTGTTTGTCACTTTAAGACAAGATATTTATTGCTCGTGGATAAGAGATGCCAATGAATTTTTCCGCCGATTTTCATATCCATGCCCGGTTTTCGCGCGCAGCTTCAAAAAAATTTGATTTTGAGCAGTTGCCCATTGCAGTCTATCTCAGCGGCCTATCTCAAAGGAATCCCCGTAATTTTACTTGAGCCCGGAAAATAAATTGTGTATCATTATAGCTTAATGAGTTTGAGGCCATACCGATCGTACCGATGGGGCAGAAGGCTTTTTTAATGACGAACCCGAAAGGGGCGCTTTTATCGGAAGGGTGCGGAGCGAGGAAACACGCGACACATGTTGGCGGGCAGCAACCTCAGGTATCTTAACTCTTTTTTAGGTCTGTTGGTGGCGATGATGATGGTCTTATTGTCATCAGCACCCCTTCGGGCCGATATATACATGTATGTCGACCGCGATGGGGTGGTCCATTTCACAAACGCCCCGACGGCCTCCGAAAACGATTATCGCGTCTACGTTAAAGAAAAAAAAATCTATTCCTCTCAAATCTATTCCCCCAAAAGCTTCGAAGACTACATACGGCAGGCTTCTAATCGCTATGGCATTTCTTACCCCTTGCTCAAAGCCATTATTAAAGCCGAATCAGATTTCAACCCAAGGGCGGTGTCAAAAAAAGGCGCCATGGGACTTATGCAGATCATGCCCGAGAACATCAAGGCCATGAACATCAGCAATCCGTTCGATCCCTTGGAGAACATCCTTGGCGGTGCCCGCTATTTTCGGGAAATGCTCGACCGTTTCGAAGGCCATCTGCCCCTGTCGCTGGCGGCTTATAACGCCGGTCCGACAGCGGTTGAGCGCTACAATAATCAGATTCCGCCCTACAAAGAGACAGAAAACTACATCGAGCGCGTTTTAAAATTCTACTCTTCCTATCAGTACTAATCTGCTTTTGACCGTTTTCCTTCGGCGCCAAATCCTCGACCCCCGGGTTCCCGCAATTTCAGTCAATCAACAGCTCTTAGCACAATTGCGGTCCGGTTAGGCAAATAGAGACTGAGGAGATGTCGGCCGGGCACGATATCGCCGTTGGTAAAATGCTCCTGATCCTGCGTCAAACGCCCGTGTCCACCGAATTCAACACGATCGCTGTCCAAGATCATGCGGTACTTTCCGGGTGGCGTAACGATCCGATAATCGCTGTAAGAGTGGTGGGGATGAAAGTTGAAAACAAACACAAGGCCGGCGCGTTCGCATGCGATGATTTTATTTTCCGAGTGTTCGTGAAAAATACGGGGACCGGGTGTATCCAAGAACATGAAGGTTTTGACCAGCGCGATCATCTGCCTGTCGAACCGCGCCAGCAAGTGGTATTTGAGATTGATGTCATCCATCAGGTGCCACTGCCGGCGGGCATAACGATACGACCAGTTATTGCCCGGTCGTGGAAAATCGATCCATTCGGGGTGACCGAATTCGTTGCCCATGAAATTGAGATAACCTGCATCGGCAGTGGCTATTGTGATCAACCGGATGATCTTGTGAAGGGCCATGCCGCGCGCGACCCGCAGGTTGTCATCGGCTACCTGCATGTGTTCGTACATATCGGCCCCGATCAACCTGAAAATGAGCGATTGGTCTCCCACCAGGGCCTGGTCGTGGGATTCGGCATAGCTGATGGTTTTTTCATCGGACCGCCGGTTGTTCAATTCGAACCAGAGATGGTCCAACGGCCAATCCTCGTCCCGTGTCTCTTTGATCAGGCGGATCCAAAGATCCGGAACGCCCATGGAAAAGCGATAATCGAAACCGTATCCGCCACTGGCGTCCCGAACTGCGAGACCCGGCATGCCGCTGATGTCTTCGGCGATCGTGATCGCCTGGGGTCGAATCGCGTGAATCAACCGGTTGGCCAGACCCAGGTAGACCAAGGCGTCTTCGTCCACGTTTTCATCGAAGTAATCTTGGTAGGATGTGAAGGCCGTTCCGAGGCCATGGTGCAGATAGAGCATACTGGTGATGCCGTCGAAGCGGAAGCCGTCGAACTGAAATTCATCGAGCCAATAGCGGCAATTTGAGAGCAGAAAGTGCAGGACCTGGTGTTTTCCATAATCGAAAAGTCGTGAATCCCAGGCCACATGGTGGCCGCGGGGCCCCTCGTGAAAGTATTGGTAGGGGGTACCGTCAAAACGGCTGAGACCCTCTACTTCGTTGGATACGGCATGCGAGTGTACCAGGTCCATAAGGACTCTTAAGCCGCAGCCGTGGGCGGTGTCGACCAGGGCCTTCAGGTCTTCCGGCGTTCCAAAACGGGATGAGGAGGCAAAGAAATTCGACACCTGATAACCGAACGAGCCATAAAACGGGTGCTCCATGACGGCCATCAACTGCAGCGTGTTGTAACCGGCGGCCACGACGCGCGGCAGAATGCCGAGAGTGAACTCTCTGAAGTTGCCGATTTTTTCTTCATCCTGGGCCATGCCCACGTGGGTTTCGTAGATCAGAGGCGGCTCGCTCATGTTAATGAAGTTGCTGTTTTTCCACCGATACGGTTCCGGCGGTCGCCAGACCTGGGCATTGAATATAAGGGTGTCTGGGTCTTGAACCACCCTGCGGGCATAAGCCGGAATCCGGTCGCCCATGCCCCCCGGCCAGTGGATCCGCAACCGGTAGAGATTGAGGTGATCCAGTTTTTCAGACGGCAGGGCAATCTCCCAAACCCCGTCGGTTCCGGTTTTTTCGAGGGCAAATGCTTTCTTTTCCGTCCAGTCGGTCGTGTCTCCGATCAGGTACACAGCCTCAGCGTTTGGTGCCCAGTCGCGAAATATCCAGACGTTATCACGGAAGTGAAGACCAAAAAATTCGTGCCCGCTTGCAAAGTCGGCCAGAGTGGTTTTACCGCCGGTGAGGCGGTTCTGCATATTTTCCAGACGTGTCAACCGGTGCTGAATGATAGCGGTGTATGGTTTCAGAAACGGATCGTTTTCGAGAAGCGAGCGCAGGCGGTTATCAATTGACTTCACGGCGGTATCAGACCTTGACTATCATCTAAGCATGGTCTCTCGAGACCAGGGTTTGCAGCGAGAGATTCCGTCGGCGATTCAAGCCTCAACCGGCACGGAATCCGATTTAGGGATCAGTGGACGCTTGAGCATTTTTTCATACAGTTCCGTGTAGGCGCGCGCAGTCCGATCGTGAGTGAATTCAGCGGCGCTCGTCTTCATCACGCGCGCGATCTGTCGAGCCTTGGTTTCTGAAGGCAGAGCGTAAAAATTCATGGCCTGCTCGATAGCCCACAGCAAGCCGGGGGCATCGAACACATCGAACAGAAATCCGTTGCCGGTGTTGCGGTCGACGTCCATGTGAAAAATCGTGTCATGGATACCGCCCGTGTCGTGGGCTACCGGCAGTGAACCGTAAATCGGCGCGATCATCTGGGGAAGACCGCAGGGTTCATAGAGAGACGGCATGAGGATGAAATCGGAAGCGGCATAAGCCAGGTGCTCCAACTGTTCGTTGAAGTCGTAGATCGCCACCCTTTTGTTAAATTGATGCTGGCTGACGATATCCTGAAAAACATGCTGGTAAGGGCCGTCGGCCACGAACACCACCTCGAGGTTCTGCTTCCAGTAGCCGGAAATTATTTTGTAAAAGATCTCCGCCAGCAGTTGACATCCTTTTTGAACCGGATCGAGGCGTGAAGGCCAAAAAAACAGCGGTGCCAGTGGGTCTTGAATGAGACCGAGATTGCGTTGCAGGAAGCGTTTGTTTTCCTTTTTAGCTTCCACATGGGTGTCGGGGCCGAATGATACCTTAAGGTCCCTGTCGGTCTGTGGATCGAAGGCGGGGTCCGGAGCATTCAGGATACCGGCTGCACAATCCGAGTTCCACTTGTTGACGATTTCATGTCGCAGGTGCGGTTGGATGAAATCCCGTGGACCGCTGACGATCTCTTTGAGGAAATTGGGACTCACCGTGTTGATGAAATGGGCTGCAAAGACGCCGCTGGTGAGGAAATCGATCGGATTGGTTTGCCGCGCCGTTTCGTAATGGGTGGCCATGACTTCAAAAAAGAGATTCTGCCAGAAGAAGGCACCGTCGATCCCCCTGTCTTCGATCTGTGCTAAAGTCGCTTTGACCGTGTAGAGGTTGTGGATCGTAAAAAGGCAAGGGATCCGCATTTGTCGTGCCATGGCAGGAATCAGACCGGTCATCCAGTCGTTGCAGTGAATCAGATC
>JBAVJU010000145.1:0-1531 GCA_049687935.1 Desulfobacterales bacterium
GACGTCCCCTTTCAGGGCCTGCGACGCCGGAAATGATGGACCAGGCGGTCACCAGAGCGTTGGGCCGGTCCATCACCTGCCCGTCATCGGTGTAATAGTTGATGTATCGGTCCCCCAGCCACGTGGCGTTGAGACGGTTTTTCAATTCGGCCGCTCGGGCCAGATAATCCTTTCTTCGGTCTTCCCCCTCTTTTTTTGCTACCAGGTCGGAAAAGTTGATCAAAATGTCGTGCAGGAAAAACCCGAGCCAGACGCTCTCGCCCTTGTTTCTGATACCGGCCGCATCGAGACCGTCGTTCCAGTCGCCGGCGCCCAGCAGCGGCAAACCGTGAAGCCCGATTTTTTGAAGGGTCAGCCCGATCGCTTTCAGGCAATGCGCGTAGAGGCTCACCGTATCGCGTGAAGGCCGCTGAGCGGCCACCTGGGTTGCGGACATTTTTGCCAGCGGTTCGCCTTCCAAATGGGGCGTCCTTTCATCCAATATTCCCCAGTCGCCGGTGGCCCTGACATATTGGCAGACCATGTAGGGCAGCCACAGGTGCTGGTCCGAAGCCCGTCCGTGGGCGCCGATGCCGGTCTTTTCTTCCCAGGATTGGTGCCACCACTGCAGGACGTCGCCTTTGTGAAACTGTTGGGCGGAGTGAAGCAGAATCTGGCACCGGGCCAACTCGGGTTTGATCGTCAGAAAGGGCAGGACATCCTGAAGTTGATCCCGGAAACCGAAGGCCCCGCTGCGCTGGTAAGGGCCGAGCCGGCCCCACAGACGGGCCACCAGCACCTGATATGGCAGCCAGAAATTGACCATCCGGTCGAAGGCGACGTCGCCGGTTTGCACCTGCAGCTCAGCGAGATATTCCCGCCACCATTGTTTGGTTTCCGCAAAAGCCAGTTGAGCCGCAGAGACATCCTGAAACTTGCAGATGATCTCTGCGGCTTGTTCCCGGTTTGGGGCCTGGCCGAAGACCAGACTCACCGTCGCCTCACCTGCCGGGGGAACCCGCACCTCGCCGACGAAAGCCGCACAGCGCAACCCGTCATCCGGTTGGCATGGATCGGAGGCGCCGTTCTGCAGCATAAAGGGATTGGCGAGGTCCCGGCGGGCGCCACCGAGAAATCGCGACCGCACGGTCTCGACAGTTTCCACGGATAGACTCGTGGCGGCAAAGGCCCAGCCGCGCCGGTAGTCGTTGTGAGGATTGGAGAAGAAAAGGGCGGCGCGTTTCCGGTCATGATCCGCCACGATTTTGCCGCACGTGTCCACCGGGGTCTCACCCAGCATGATCTGCCAATACGGCACCACCCGGTAATGGAGGGATTCTTTGGTGTGGTTGCGGATGGTGAGCAACCGGATCTCTGCCGGCTGGCCGGGAAGAACAAACTGGCTCAGCTCCAGCTCGACCGCAGCGCTTCGATTCTTGAAAACCGCATAGCCCAAACCCCAGGTGACCTCGAAGGACCTGTCTTTTCTTCTCAAGGGAATGAAGGTGGGGGTGTCCGTCTCCCCGGTCGCTAGATTCAACAGATAGAGGAC
>JBAVJU010000146.1:0-4821 GCA_049687935.1 Desulfobacterales bacterium
AGATACACCGCAAAGACAAGAATGAGTCCGACCAACAGGCGGGTGGCCACCTTCAAAATCAACGAGTGCATCAGTCTTTCCTCTGGATTCGGATTAAGGCGTAGCCGGCCAAACCCGCAATGGCCACGACAGTGATTTCACCCAGGGTATCCAGGCTTCGAAAATCGACGAGAATTACGTTGACGATGTTGCGGCCATGGGCCGCGATGAAACTGTTGGCTTCGAAAAAATCGGTCACAAATCGATCCAGCTCGTGTTGGTTTACGGCCAGGATGAGGACCGTCATCAGCATGCCCACTGCGGCGGCGAGGACCCCATTCAGCAATTTGCCGGCTCCATACTTGGGTTTCTGGTGATCCAGACGTGGCAGGCGCAGAAGGACGAGTGCGACGATGATGACCGTCAAGGTTTCGACCAGCAGCTGGGTCAAGGCCACGTCGGGGGCGCCGAAAATCAAAAACAGCATGGCAATTCCAGCGCCGATAACCCCTAATCCGCATATCGCCAGGAGCCGCGAACTAGCCGACACCACCAAAACGACGGCCGCCGCGATGATGAAAACGACGAGCCATCCCGGCTGACCGACACCTGCAAAACCGGTCCCCGCAAAGGAAGGAGGCTGTTTGATAAGCGGAATGCCGACGCCGAGAGTCACGGACCCGATGACCACAACTAAATATCGATGCAAGGATCCGTTCTGAAGCATGCGGGTGAGTGTTTTGGCGAGCCAGGCGATGGCATCGAGGGCGATGGTGTAGGCGTTTTCGGCCTTGACGGGCAGTCGGTCGAGGAACCCCGCAAAGACCCGCCGAATTTTGCCGCGCAGAAAATATACGGTTGTTCCGAGGCCGAGGGTGATAATACTCAACAACAATGGATCGTTGATTCCGTGGTATAGCTTCAGCTGAATGTCTTCCGTGGTCCAATGGAAAGCCCTTACCGCCGGTTCGATCAGCCAGCGAGAGACCCAGCCGGGAATGATACCAAAAACGATACCAAGGCTTCCCAATAACACCGGACCGATCCACATGGTCAACGGCGCTTCCTTGGGGAGGCGCGGCGTCTTTTTCAACGGTCCCAGAAAAGGTCTGAGGGCTATGATGCCGGCAACCGCCGTCATCAGGGAATTGGACAGCAACGCCGCTATTGTGGCAAATTCAGGGAACATGTCCTCCGTCAAGGCGCCTTTGTACATAATTTCCTTGCCGATGAATCCAAAAAAAAGCGGAAACCCGGCCATCGAAAGCGCGGCCGCGGCCGCGGCCAAGAACGTAAAGGGAAGCGGTTTGAGCAACCCGCCGATGTGCTCTACCTGCCGGGTGCCCGTTTGATGATCGATAATGCCGACGACGAGAAACAGAGAGGATTTATAGAGCGAATGAACCAAGAAAAAGGTCATGGCGGCGGTCAGTGCGGGGGTCGTTTTGCCGCCCAGGAACATGGTTAGAATGCCTAACGCCATGATGGTCGTAAACGCCAATACCCGCTTCAAGTCCGACTGGGTCATGGCCTGCACTGAACCGATCAAAGCGGTGACACCCCCGATGATGACCAAGGTGCCCATCCATGGGGCCGTACCGCCCAAAACAGGATGCAGACGAGCCAGCAGGTATATGCCCGCCTTGACCATGGTCGCCGAGTGCAGGAAAGCACTGATGGGTGTGGGGGCGCTCATGGCATTTGGCAGCCAGAAATGAAAGGGGAATTGTGCTGATTTCGTAAAGGCACCGGCAAAAACCAGCATTAATATGGGAAGGTACAGCGGGTGCTCTTTTATGCGAACGGCATATTGGGTTAATCCGCGGAGAGAATACGTGTCGCCGACAGATCCCAGCAGTAGAATACCAATCAGAAGCGCCAGCCCGCCCGCACCGGTAACCAGCAGTGCCTGTCTCGCATTGGCCCGCGCCGAGATCGATTCGTGTTCGAAACCGATGAGCAAATATGAAAAAAGAGTGGTCAGTTCCCAAAAAACAAACAGCGCCATCAGGTTGTCGACCAGGACCAGACCGAGCATCGCGAGCATAAAGCCATTCAAATACAAATAAAACCGCCCCAACCGGGAATGATGGCCCAGGTAATCAGCGGCGTACAACCCGACAAAAAAACCAACGCAGCAAATGACAAGGGCAAACAGGAGGCTTAACCCGTCGATCAGGACCGATAGTTGAATGTTCAGGCTGGGAATCCAGTTTATGTGAAAATAAAGAACCTCGCCGGCATTCACACGCGGCATGAGATAGATAAAAATGCAGAAAAAGCTGAGTGGGATCAAGCTGGTTGCCAGTCCGATCCGAGATTTGAATGCGTCTCTGTCAGCGGCGGTCATTTGTCGGGCCTATCGTCCTATTGGGACAAAAAGAGCGGGCGATCAGCCCGTTGAATCGTAGTGAGGGCGGTGTCGCCGAGAAGTTGCCGAAACAGTAAGCTGCGGATGCTGTTGCCCATAACGATGAGATCGAATTCATTCTGTTGGGCGTATTCGATTAAACCGTCTCTTGCCGACCCTGCGACCGCGTCGATTTCGGTTTCATATCCGTGAGCGCGGCAGTACCCTCGTGCAGCTTCCAGCCGTTTGAGCGCCTTTTTATTGTTTTCTTCAAAACTGACGATCCGCAAGTTCACGTTCGGCCAGGCTCGCAACTGCACGTAACGGCGCATCGCTTTAGCGGATTCCATGGAACCACTGTAGGCGATGAGCACCTTGCGAATCTCACGATACGCGGGTGAGACCGCAAGGATAGGACGAACGCCCTGTGAAACCAGCCGCATCAAAATATCCTGCGGTTCAGGTGTGAATCCGTAATCGAACAAGCTTCTCAGACCGAAAATAATTAAATCGTTATATCGTGCATGGGAAATCATCAATTCAAACGGATCTCCGCTCTCATGTTTAACCTTGAAGGCGATGTTCGCTTCATTGCACTTTTTTTCGAATTTTGCGAGAGCCATCTCGATCCGCTCTTCAGTGATTGTGGTGCGCTTCTTCCGAAGCTTTTCTGCATAGGCACCTGCACCCAAAGGAACCGGCCCGATATGCTTAAGGCGTTTTAAGTCGACCACTGTAATCCCCGTCAGAAAAGCACCGTGGAGGGTAGCGAGTTCAATGGCCCGATTTATGGCGACGTCCGTAAATTTCGTACCGCCGATACCGACAAGTATGCGCTTTATCATCGCCGTTATTCTCCTTAAATAGTTCAAAGTCGGATAGCTGAGTAGTCGGTTGCGCTGGCTACATAAATAAATAAATATAACTGCAAAGATCGGTCGATCAAGAGTTAACGTCGATTTTCCCATCTGGATTTTGGATCCGGCAGGGTCAACATAACGAGATTGATGCGGCTGGTGGAAGGTTTGAAGCGCTGCCAGAAATCGCTGTCACCGGCATCCCCTTACATCCCATTTCTCCCTTTTGCCTGGTGGTATACGGCTGTTTCGGCACAGAAGTCGACACCGATAACCACTTTGCCGTATCGGTGGGTCATTTCGTCTTAGGCACTGCTGCCCACGCCGCCGAGGCCGATAATGGCCACCGATGCATCACCGGTCTCGATGGGCTCGTCACCCGGCAACCGGGTGGCCGTTTCAAAATGCTTCAAGCGGTCGGTCAGTTCCGACGCCTTGGGGTAAGCAGCCAGTAGCCAGCCGAACGCCAGGGCGCCCAAATCGCCCTTCAGTCCAACCAACTCGAAGCTGTTGTATCCCCCCGCCGTCATCAATATGCCGAAGAGCATTAACAATTCGCCGTGGCCGCACAGGGCCATGAGCCGATGGAGCAGCAGCCAGGTAGCTGGACGTCCAATAACATCCATGCGGAAGGCTCAGCATCGAGCGCACCGTCACGGGGATGCCGGTGCCAGTGGATCTTCGACCGGTGATGACAGCGTCGCCGTCGGTTAGTCCGTCGTCCAACATATGGATCTGCCTGGCAATGGCCTCCGCGGTCAGGGCGTGGTCGCCGGTGATCATCTTGACCCCGATGCCGGCGCGGCGACAGGTCTGGACGGCCTCGGCGGCACTCGGGCGTGGCGGATCCATCATGGCTTGAAACCCCAGAAACACAAGACCTTCGGAACGCTTGGCCTGTTCGATGCCCTGATCGTTTTTGAGAGCCGGGGTTTGGGCCAGGATCAATTATGGAGGTGCGGCATGGTACGAACTCAGATTTGTTTAACAGAGCGCCAGCGTGACGAATTGACCGCTATGGCCAAAAAGATGGGGAAGAAACAAAGCGAGCTTATCCGTGAGGCCATCGACCGCCTCATCGATCAATTGGGCAATCGTCAACGGGACGCCGTATTGCGAGACACTGCCGGAATTTGGAAGGACCGCCAGGGTCTTCCCGACTTCGAGGCTGCCCGAGCCGGTTGGGACAGACAATAACCATAAATCACATGGCGTTGGCCTTGCAGATGCCATTATAGCTGCTTCGGTCGAGGCCGAGAAAGCAGAGCTTAAGACCCTTAACATAAGGCACTACCCCATGATGAAAGGGTTGGTGCCTGCTTACGAAAAATAAATGGTTACAATCAGATGGCGCCCTCAATTCTCCTCCAAAGCTTTTATGAATTCCTCCGGCGGCACCTGCAGTCCGGTCCACAGCGCAAAGGTTCGGCGCGCCTGGAAAGCGAGGGCCGACAGGCCGTCTATAAAATGGATTCCCTTTCGCTCCGCCATTTCCTGCCAGAAATTGACCCGGCGGCCGTAATTGAGATCGAAAACCAACCGGCAGTCGGCCACCGCGAGATGCCGCACCACTTCGGCCATTTCCGGCGATTCTTCGCTGCTGGATACGGACGTGGCATTGACAACGATGTCAAC